>NZ_JBSWVF010000007.1:0-263663 GCF_056159445.1 Pseudomaricurvus sp. ABR4_320
TTCCCTATTATATTTGTAATTATCCGGCCTACGACCAATGTGGATCTTCGGTTCTAGGCTTCGACGGCTACACCGAACAGACACGCTCAACCCACGAAATTCGCCTTTCAACGGATCCAACACGCTTAGTGAGTTTCACTGGTGGCGTTTATTATGATGACGACGAAATCATCAATCGAGGTAATTGGATATACCAAGGAGCCTTTGATGTCGGTGGTTTTGTACAGCGTGGGCCAATACCTGATTCTACAGCGTCGGATCCTGGCATTCGGGATCCTGCGGTTGTTTTCTTCAACGATGCCACTCGCTCGCAGGAGCAAATTGCCGCCTTTGGTGAATTGACCTGGAACGTGTCAGATGTTCTGAGTTTGACCGCCGGGGCGCGCTGGTATGAGATCGATTTAGAGCTGGTTGGTTCGTCAAATAATGGTACTCAGACACCAGGAGCAACGCCAGGCACCAATTTTGACGAAGATCTCAGCCCTGTTACCGAAGATGGCGTCGTTGGTAAATTTACCGTCAACTATACGCCCAATCTCGATATGCTGTTTTATGCAACCTATTCAGAAGGGTTTCGGGCGGGAGGATTTAACCGTCGTCCAAGATATCGACGTGCTTACGATCCTGCAACGGATGGCGCTGCGGTGCCGGCAAGTGGTTACGTTCAGACGACTGCATCTGACCCATTAGCGGAAGTTGTCGTCCCTGAAGCCTATGAATCGGACGAAATCAGTAATTACGAATTCGGGTGGAAGTCAAACCTGGGTGATTCGTTTCAATTTAATGGTTCTGTTTACTTTGTCGAGTGGTCTGATATTCAAATCAGTCTCTTTGATGCAGATACCATTGAAGATGGAGGCAGTGGGCAAAACCTCTACTACATCATCAACGGTGGTGAAGCAGAAATTTACGGTATAGAGGGTGATATTGTTGCTGGCCTTACCGATTATTTTACGTTGTTTGCTGCGTTTTCTTACAACGAAACGGAGTTGACGGATAAGCCGGAAGTCGGCGGGGATGCACTCCTACCGGTTGGCACTGAGCTGGCCGTTGCACCGGAGCTGCAAGGTAATATACGTGGTCGATTCGACTACAGCTTGGGTGATTTCCAATCCTTTTCGCAACTCGCTGCCGTGTATCGTGATAACGCACTTTCTTCCGTCGCTGTAGGTGAAGACTTTCCTATTGATTCTTACGTGACTTTGGATTTCGCAACGGGTATTTCCGCCGATCAATGGAAATTGGAACTCTTTGTTGAAAACCTAACCGATGAGCGTGCTGAGCTTTTTATCAATAATCAAGATGATATCACTCGAGTCGTCACCAATCGACCTCGTACCATGGGACTTAGGGCGTCGTTTGATTTTTAGAGGCGGTCTGTGACGGGTGTTGGCTTTCGTTAATCGGTTTACGTTACTCTATCTGAAAGCCAATACTGTCACGAGTTAGGTAAGGGAAGGTTATGACGTTGGATAAAGATAACCGAAATCTAAACGAAGGTTCGTTGCAAGGTCTGCTTGATCAAGCTAAGTGTCAATTACAGAAGGGCGATTTGTCGGCATGTGCTAACGTCTTGGAAACTATTCTGAGCGACGAACCTTCACAACGAGATGCCCTGTATCTGACAGCCGTTGTGCAACGTTATGGGGATCGGCTCGATGATGCATTGACAACGCTGTGTCAACTTTTGACGATTCACCCAGAGTTCGACCGTGGTTACCAGGAGCGGGGCCACAACTATCGGTTACTTAACTTACCCTTAGAGGCGATTGCTGCTTATGAAGCAGCGATTAATATCAATCCGTTACTGGTGGCTTGCCGGAAAAATTTAATAGGTCTTTATGAGTCTATTGGTGAAACTCAACGTTCTGTGTATGCCCGTCGGGAAGTGGCGCGCTTGGAGGGAATGCCTAAGCCACTATTAAAGGTCGCTAGCCTGCTTCATCAAGGTCATTTATTCGCAGCTGAGCAGAAGTGTAGGGCTTTTCTGAAAAAGTATCGGCATCATCCTGAAGCCATGCGTCTGCTCGCTGCGATAGGGATCAAACTTAATATTCTCGATGACGCTGAGGTATTGCTGGAGAACTGTATACGATTGGCGCCAGATTTTCACTTAGCTCATTTTGATTATGTCGCTGTGCTGCACAAACGACAGCGATTTCTACAAGCTTACGAACAGGCAAAGAAGCTCGTTGCTTTGGATTCAGACAACTCTTCCTTCCAAATGGCGTTGGCAAATGCCTGTATTGGTATTCGTGACTTCGATGCAGGGCTTTCAATCTATCGCCAACTGAGCCAACAAAATTCCAATAACCATCTGGTGCACATGTCTTATGGTCATGCCTTGAAAGCGGTCGGCCAACAAGAGAATGCAATTTCAGCCTATCGCCGTGCATTTTCGATTAAAGCAGATCATGGCGACGCTTTTTGGAGCATGGCTAATCTTAAGACGTATCGATTTTCTGATGAAGAAATTGCTGTCATGGTTTCTAAAGAGTCAGCTGAAGATATAGGTTTGGTCGATAGGTACCATATGTGTTTTGCCCTAGGTAAAGCGTTTGAGGATAGGCAGGATTTCGAAAGATCTTTTAACTACTATCAACAAGGTAACGCCTTAAAGCGTGACGAGCTTGGATATGATCCTGAAAGAATCAATGCTGAACTTGAACGACAAAAGACATTTTTTGATGGAGCATTTTTCTCCGCGACGGATTTTCGAGGCTGTTTGGAGCCGGATCCTATCTTCGTTGTTGGCTTACCGCGTGCGGGATCTACGCTTTTGGAGCAGATTTTAGCGTCCCACTCCCAAGTCGATGGAACCCTGGAGCTTCCCAATATTCTTGCACTTGTCCATCGACTCAACGGTCGGCAGCTCGCTTCCAGTACACCAAAGTATCCTGGTGTAATTTCTGATTTAACGGAAGAAGATTTCAAACGCTACGGGCAGGAATATCTCGATTCAACACGGGTTTATCGTCAGGGTGCTCCTTTCTTTACCGATAAAATGCCAAACAATTTTCGCCATATTGGTTTAATTCATCTGTTGTTGCCAAACGCCAAAATTATCGACGCTCGTCGGCATCCCATGGCCTGTTGTTTTAGCGGATTTAAACAGATTTTTGCTGAAGGCCAAGAGTTTACTTATGGCTTGTCAGATATCGGAGCCTATTATCGTGGCTATATAGAGTTAATTGATCATTGGCAGTCGATATTGCCCGACAAAATATTAACCGTTCAATACGAAGATGTTGTTTCGGATATTGAAACTCAAGTCGCACGAATCTTAGATTTCTGCAAATTACCTTTTGAGCGAGAGTGTATCGATTTTCATAAAACGGAGCGTGCCGTGCAAACCGCAAGTTCTGAACAGGTACGGCAGCCCTTGTATCGCTCGGGTTTAGAGCAATGGCAACATTTTCATCAATATCTACAGCCTTTAGAAGATGCGCTAGGTGAAGAGGTGATGTGTCGCTATCCCATTGATGGGGCTCGGTAAAAGGCGTTTATACGTGATGGATAGATTTCGAGTGCGATGTTTAAGTTGCCTCTGGTCAGAGCGGTAAAAGAAAAGCGTCGGTGTTTTTATTGTTAGGGAAACAGCAACAGTTAGGGAGACAATATGTCACAACCCAATCAATTAATTTTGATGGTCGATCAAATGAGTGGCGTGCTTTTGGATGATAAATTCATTGATGTACTGCATATTCCAAATATACGGAGATTGATTGACATGGGTGTTAAGTTTGATAACGCCTATACCTCAAGCCCGTTGTGCACGCCATCGCGAGGAAGTTTTATGACAGGGCAGTTACCCTCTCGTAATGGCATTTACGACAACGCGGCGGAGTTCAAGGCAACGACGCCTAGTTATGCACATTATTTGCGCAAACTTGGCTATCAGACAGCGTTAAGTGGAAAAATGCACTTTGTCGGGCCAGATCAATTGCACGGCTTTGAGGAGCGATTAACCACAGATATTTACCCTGCGGATTTTGGTTGGACCCCTGACTGGGAGAATCCTCTTGAGCGCATCGACTGGTGGTATCACAATCTGAGTTCTGTAACCGGGGCGGGCGTTGCTGAAATTTCCAATCAATTGGAGTTTGATGATGAGGTTGCCTACCAGGCAAAATTAAAACTCTTTCAATACGCACGTCGTCTGGATCCGAGGCCTTTTAGCTTAACCGTGAGTTTCACTCATCCCCACGACCCCTATGTTGCGCGTCGGCAGTATTGGGATCTTTATGATCATAATGGGATTCCTATGCCGGAATCTCTGGAGATTGCCTACCCCGATCAAGATCCCCATTCCCAGCGGCTTCTTGATGCTGTGGATTTTTCGCGTTTTAACGTTACCGCCGGGGATATTCGAAATGCCAGACACGCGTATTTCGCAAACATCAGTTATTTGGATGATAAAATAGGCGAGATTTTAAAGGTTCTGAAACAATGTGATTTTACTGATGATACACAAATAATTTTGTGCGCTGATCATGGTGATATGTTGGGTGAGCGTGGACTTTGGTACAAAATGACCTTCTTTGAGTGGTCGTGTCGAGTGCCGTTGGTGATCACCGCTCCGCAGATATTTAAACCTCATCGAGTTAAAACTCCCGTTGCAAATCACGATATATTACCGACTCTAATAGAGATGAGCGGTGGTGATCCCAACGATCTGGCTGCTCCCATCGACGGAAGAAGTCTGGTGTCTCTTGCCGAAGGTTCTGAGGATTCCCAACGAGGGGCCTACTCAGAGTATTGCGCAGAGGCGTCGGTCGCGCCTATGGTTATGATCCGGCGGGGACCGTATAAGTTTATATATTGCCCAAACGACCCAGCGCAGTTGTTTGATCTGGATGTAGATCCTTTAGAATTAAATAACGTTTTTGATCATTCTGACTATGCAGGTATAAAGACGAGCTTTCTAAGTGAGATGGAGCAGCGCTGGAATTTTGAGACGTTTACCGCTGTGGTAAAGTCGAGTCAAAAATGTCGTCAGTTGGTCGATAGCGCCAATCGAAAAGGCTATTTTACACCTTGGGATTTTCAACCACAGCAAAATGTTCAGGAACGTTTTATGCGTAATCATATGGATCTTAATGTTCTTGAAGAAAACAATCGTTATCCTAAGTTGGAGCCTTAGAGGCTAATCCTGTCTTGCTGATTCTAGATTGTTATTATTTGTTGGTAGTGCTTGCAATAGGCATTAAGAAAAACACTCTGTCGGTATAAAGTGGGATTTTGGTATACTTTATAAGTGTTTGAGCGGAGGTGCAGACTACGCCTACCAGAATCTCTGGTGTGGGCTAGTGAAGGGCATCGACGACTCATTGTGCGATACGACGCGTTTAAGGAGTTTTAAAATCTGATGCCAAAGGTTGGAATGGGCCCTGTCCGTCGAGCACAATTGATAAAGGCTACGTTTGAAACGGTCAACGAAGTTGGCTTGGCAGATGCGACCATCGCTCGAATCGCGAAGAAAGCGGATGTCTCGACAGGTATTATCAGTCACTATTTCGGTGGCAAAAATGGACTGCTTGAAGCATCCATGCGTGAGATTCTAAAAAATCTTCAAATAAGTGTCTCTGAGGCGTCGGTATCTGCGAAGACGCCCAAAGAGAAGATCAACGCGATTATTGATGGTAATTTTTCATCGCTACAAAGAGATCCACAAGCAGTGACCATTTGGCTGGCGTTTTGGAGCGAGGCGATGCACGTCCCAGAACTCAACCGGCTTCAAAATGTGAATAAACGCCGGCTGTACTCCAACCTTCTTTTTTGGTTTAAAAAGCTTTTGCCGAAAGAGGACGCTGAACTGGCAACAGCAACTATGGCAGCCTTAATCGACGGTATCTGGCTTCGCGGTGCTTTTGATCATGAAGGGATCGACCCTGATCGCGCTAAATTTATCACTCACAGATATCTTCAAATGCTTCTGCCTTAAGGGGGTAGCTATTGATTACCAAGGTAAATACACGACAAGGGGTTACGTATTCTTGGGTGGCAGTGGGTGTATGGGCGGAATAATATAGGAATTCAGTAGTAGTTTGCCGTAGACAACGCCTTTCAGCGTAATCATTTTATCCGCAATCATTGTGAGCTTATCAGCCGGACCTTGAACCAAAATAATTGACAGGGTATTGGTGTGGGTCAAATTCACGTTTAAGTTAGAAATGACTTCATCGATGTATTCAAACTGCAATCCGTGAAGCTTACTTTGCAACCCGGGAGTTGCGTGGTTGTAGACCAAATTTACCGTACCTGTCATCACCTCGCTGCCTTGTTGAGCTCTATGATCATTGAGCTGTAAATTGATCATATCGCAGATGGCCTGAGAGCGGCTTTCAAAACCTCGTTCGGCGACCATTTGGTCGAGACCATCCAGCAAACTTTCTGGTAGAGAGATGCTGATACGGCTGAGTTTCTCCTTGGTCATAGTCTTTGCTTCCGATTCTGTCAGATAAGGACTCCCGCCCGTGCGGGAGTCGTAAATCTATAGGTCTATTGCACGACGGCTAAAACAGGAAACTGCCGGGAATACTCCGGCGGCTCCGTCGATTAAAACAAGTGTGTGTAACGTTCAATTTCCCACGCACTGATGTGTAGATGATATTCGTTCCATTCCTGTTGCTTGTATCGAACGAATTCATCTTTTAGTTCTTTGCCTAACGTCTGCTCGACAAACGGATCGGCGTCGAACGCCTGAATCGCTTCCTGCAGAGTACGTGGCAGGAAGCTGATACCCATGTCTTGTCGCTCGTTTTCTGTCAACTCGTAGAGATTGCGCTCTTGAGGTTTGCCAGGATCAATCCCTTCACGAATTCCCTCCAAACCCGCCGCTAATGCGAGCGCTGCCGCTAAGTAGGGATTAACGGCACCATCGGCATTGCGTGATTCGCAGCGGCCGCCACCCATGGGCACCCGAACTGAGTTTGTGCGGTTATTGGAGCCGAACGAATTAAACACCGGTGCCCAGGTGAAATAGGGCATGTCACCCTGACGGACGAGGCGCTTGTAGGAATTCACCGTTGGTGCGAAGGCCGCGCAAAGCGCGGGGCCGTGTTTTAGAATACCGCCGATAAACTGGTAGCCCGGTTGAGTCAGCCCCAGACCGTGTGGATCATCTGCCTGTGAAGACTGAAACAGGTTTTTACCCGTCTCTCGGTCGTAAAGGGACATATTGAAATGCGCGCCGTTACCAGTTCTATTGGAAAATGGCTTTGGCATAAAGGTGGCCAGCAGTCCTTCCTGCTTGGCGTATTCTTTGGCCATCAGTTTTAGAAAGGTAAAACGGTCGCAGGTAGTCAGCGCGTCAGCGTAGTTAAAATCGAACTCAAATTGCCCGTTGGCGTCTTCGTGATCGAAGGAATACAGCCCCCAGCCCAGATCATCAATGCTGGTTGCCATACGATCCACCCAGCTGAAGTTACTCAGGAAAGCACGGGTGTCGTAGCAGGGTTTTTTCAGCTTATCGTCTGGATCAGGTGCCACCAAACTTCCATCGTCATTTTTCTTCAGTAGAAAGACTTCCGCTTCAATACCCAGGTTCATGCCAAAACCCATGTCGGCCGCTTGCTGCTGAATTTTCTTCAGCAATACGCGGGTATTCAATTCGTAGGGTTTTCCGTAGAGGGTATTGTCGGCGGGCATCCAGGCGATTTCTGGCTGCCAGGGCAGTTGAATAATGTGGTCAAGGTCCGGCACTGAGGCAATTTCATCGTCATTGGGTGCCTGACCCAGACCATCTAACGCATAACCGGTATAGAGTTCGGAACCGTGGGCCATATGATGCAAGTGGCTCAAAGGTACAATTTTTCCCTTGGGGATTCCGTGAATATCTACATAGGTTCCCATGCAGTACTTCACGCCTTTGTCTGCGAGCGCGGTTTGTAATGCCGAGATTTCTGCGTCGGATTTGGTCTCAATCATGTCGTTTACCTGTTTTGCAATGATATTGACCCGGCTGAGCCGTTAGGGCGGCTAGCCGAAAATTCATCGAGTCAGTCAATAATGACTACTCATATTTTCGCCGGGAGATGGTTTCGTACTGAATATGACTACTCAAAATTTGCTTTGAGCAGAATCCGGGACCCTCAACGCTATTTGAATCGACAACTTCTGTCTTCAGGCTCGCCGTAAAAACATCCCTGTTGGCTCGAATGCAGCGTCCATGCTGCATACGGCCTTCAGCCAGAAATTATCGACATAGCGTTGAGCATCAAGCGGACATATCTCCAGTCAGTACACTCTGGTGATAACTGTGATTAAGTGGAGATTCCTCCGTTGTTGCTTTAATCAATAGGGCTGTTAAATCTTCCAGCATCCATTGATACAGTTGCGCGCCTTTCTCTTTTGTGGCGGAAGAGGGGCGTCCAGTAACACCGTTGCTGCTGGTGCGATTCACGGGATGGCTGAAAATGCAGCCGTCGGTGCGATCCGGGTCATCCGCTTCTGAAAGCTTGTCTTCTCTTACAATATCCGGGTGTAGCGCCAGCATCAGTGCGGTTTCGGCGTCATTTGCATGCCAGTCATCGGCATCATCAAAGTGTGCCTGTTTTACTCGATTAGACAAGCGTGCCGTGTGCAGCAGTGCCACCATAAACCCGTCGTGTTTGGCCCTTAGCATTTCCAGCGCGCAGCGAAGAGGGGCTTCGTTAGTTACATGCCCGTTGACCAGTATCAGGCGCCGGATACCTGAGGACTGAACCCAATCTCCGATATCACAAATGACGTCGATCAGAGTCTTGGGGTTTAACGCCATGGTGCCAGGCCAACGCCTGGAATGACCGATGGAACAACCGTAAGGCAGCGTCGGTAAGAGAATGACGGGCGCTTGAACGGCAGCATTCTGACAGAGTGTGTGGGCGATAGCGGTATCCATGCCACACCCCATATGGGGGCCATGTTGTTCGGTCGCGCCTATGGGCAGTACTGCTGTTTCAATACCCGAGGTGACCGCGGCGGCGACTTCTTCCCAGGTCATGTTTTGCAGGTCGTACATCAGAAAACACTCCCGACGTCAGAGTTGACGTTAACCATGCGCACCAGGTTCAGATGATCATCATCGTCATTGTCCGATGGGGGATGTATCAGATGTTCAATGTGCTGCTTAGTCGCGAGAAATTCCGGCGACAAAAATTGATCCGGGTTGCGGGGTTGAGGAACGGGAACTTCAATAAGCTCCTGAACTTCGCCCGGATTGGCTTTAAGAACGAGAATGCGATCCGCCAAATAAACAGCTTCGTCCAGATCGTGAGTGATAAAGAACACCGTGATGTCGATGTTCTTCCAGATTTCCATCAAATAGGCTTGCATCTTGGCGCGGGTTTGCGCGTCGAGAGCACCAAAAGGCTCATCCATCAGCAGAATTTTTGGCTGGTTGGCCAATGCTCGGGCGATGGCGACGCGTTGTTTCATTCCGCCGGACAATTGCGAAGGATAATGATCCTGAAATTTTGATAAGCCGATCAAGTCCGCCCACTGACGGGCTTCCGCTTCGGCATTGTGTTTATCGAGTCCACCTTCGACCAACCCAAACATAATATTCTGTTTGACGGTCAGCCAAGGAAACAGAGTGTAACCTTGAAACACCATGCCGCGTTCTGGGCCGGGGCGGGTTACCGGCTGGCCGTCCAATAGGATTTCACCCTGAGTGGCGGTTTCCAGGCCGGCAAGTATACGAATCAATGTGGATTTACCGCAGCCGGAAGGGCCAATGACACACACAAATTCCCGTTTGTGAATGCTCAGATTAATGTCTTTCAGTGCCGTGACTTTGCCGTTGCGGGTTTCAAATTCTTTCGTAAGGCCATTGACCTGCATGGTGACCGGGCGCTGTTTTAAACGGGTAAAACGATCTTTAACGGCGTCACTTTGCTGCTTGTAATCCGGTAGCTGTAGTTCAGACATGGGCGACTCCTATTGGGCTTTTTGCCAGGGGAACAGACGTCGACCCAGCCAGGCGAGCAGCAGATCGATGGTGAGTCCGAGAATGCCAATCATGATGATGGCGGCGAAGACGTTTTCGAAATTTTTGTAACGAGCTTGCTGGGTAATAAACCAGGTAATTCCCGAGCTGGTACCAATCAGTTCCGCCACGATCAAATAGGTCCAGGCCCATCCAAGCAAAATCCGCGTGTCGCGATACAGGTCTGGCAATATTCCGGGAATAACGATGCGAAAGACCATAGAGCGATTGTTCGCGCCTAATGTTTGGCCCGCTTCCAGTAGTGCTGGATCCAGCTTGCGAGTGGTATTGGCGACGACCAACACTTGCTGAAAAAAAGTGCCGATAAAAATAATCGCGATTTTCGGCGCTTGGTAAATACCGAGAATGGCCACGGCGAGCGCGCCAAAAGCCGGTGCAGGCAAATAGCGGAAAAATTCGATAAAAGGTTCAAACAGTCTGGAGAAAAAATCAAAGGTTCCTGCCAGAATGCCTAACGGAATACCGATGATTGATGAGAGTACAAATCCCCAGAAAATAACTTGGATACTGCTCCACAAACTTTCATGCAACCACATCTCACTGCGTCTTTGTGGTTCTGTGGTAAACGCCGTGTAAAACGCCGTTGCCACTTCGTGAGGCGCTGGCAGATAGACCGGGTTGGCCGGGATCCCCTCCGGAAGCGCTGTGCCGGCTTCTTCTGCTTTCGCTGTCTCCGAATCAAATACCGCATTGTCGACGAGCATTTCTGGGCGAAAATAACTGACGGAACCTGGGTCCGTAATTTCTGTTTGAGGATGCCAAAAAAAGGGGACGTAACTCACCAGGCACCAGAGCAAAATGGGCAGTGCAAAGCTGAGCAGGGTGACCATGGAGCGTGTTTTGGGTGGCAAGCGTTTGTTGACAGCAAAAAGCGACATGCTCGGTTCCTGTGGGTAACGAGTGATTGAGGTTTGGGGTGTCGGCTGTCGGAGAATCGACAGCCTAGGGAACTTCTGATTAATGTTGGCGAGGCAGCAAGGGCAACGCAGGTAATTAGTCAGATGTTCCCTGGTGTATTCGTGGCGGGCGGCGGGCTTAATAAAGCCGCCGCCCAGAGAAGCAATTTACTTCGCTTCTTTCATCAGCGACATGTCGATGTAGGCATCAATCACCTGAGGTTCCACATAGACGGCGTTGTCGACGTTAAAGTCGTCAGCGATTTTGCTGGAACCATAGATCGACTTGAATCCATCGGCTTTTTCCGCAAATTCGAGCGCGTCTTTTATGCTCATAATATGGGTGCCGTCGATAAAGCCTTTATATTCCTCAGGTGAGAGTCCAACACGGGCAGCCATAATAGAAATGGCTTCGTCACGGGTTTTCTCATCGTTTAAGAAAGCTACAGCCATGTCCCAGGCTTTAAGTACTTTGGCCCATTCATCACGGTGTTGTGCGAGGCTGGCGGGTGATACTGCCAGAACATCGTAGATCAAACCGGGTTCATCCATAGAGGAATAAATGCGGGTGGAACCGGGTACTAAATTCAGTGCCTGTCCGGAACTTGGCTGCCAGGCAACGATGGCGTCGACTTGTCCGGAGGCCAATACCTGCGGTGTTTCGTTGGTGGGCACGTTTACCAACTCAACGTCACTTTCGGTCATGCCATTTTTCTCAAGCGCGTTGAGCAACAGCAGGTGGCTGACAAAACCGATTTCGACACCGATTTTCTTGCCTTTGAGTTCTTTGATCGAGGAGATGCCGGGAGCAGCTACGACCATATCGTTGCCGTTGGAGTAATCATTGATAAGAATCATGACATTTTGAGCGCCAGTGGCGCCGGTAACCAGTGCATCGCCATTGGTCATGGTGACAGCGTCCAACTGGCCTGCGGCGAAGGCATCCATACTGGCGACATAGTCAAACCATTCGAACTCGACGTCGACGCCGACCTCTTCAAAAAAATCTTTTTCGATGGCGATTTCCCAAGCGACCCAGCCTGGCCAGTCGCTGTAGCCAATCTTCAGGGGTTCAGCAATGGCTGAGGCAGCCATGGTGAGACTCGCCAGCAGGCCGGCAATCAGTCCTTTCTTCATCAGATACTCCAGGTAATGTCCAGTTTTGTTGCTTTAGTGTTACGAATCATGGTTTTCGTAATACTGGAATTTGCATCAGTCGTGCCAGTCAGTCAAATAAATCGGCGCGGTGACGATCTGTCTGATTCAGCGGATGCAAGCTGCAGCACCTCGTCGAGTGGCTGAGTGTGCGTGTATGTCTTGGAAGACTAAGCGTTTTAATCGAGCCTGAGGGACTCATCGATATCGTTTTAGTTAGGGCAGGACGATGAAATAAAAATTGTTTTAATTCATGCCAGAGGAAGGAGACTGATCGAAAAATACAGAATAAAATGCACAATATGTGTGCGAGATCGGGTTTTCTAACCTCTATGTGTTTCAGATGGGTGCGTTTTGTGCGGCTGCTGTGGATAATGTTTGCCTACTCAACGAGATCGCAGATTTGCATCCTCTTATCGCAACGCCGTTAATCCCGCGTTGAACCAAGGTGGGCGACGAAAGAGCTTTGCCAAATGGTATCCAGTTTGCTAACGTTAAATGCGTCCGTACCCCTGTGTCCTTATCCAGACCGGACTGATGCGGTTATCCAGAATAGACCGCATCTTACAATTTGCTTTTCAATGGAAGGCTAGGGTTCCGGCCTGCGACTGATATCAGAAAATGGATATCGCCGCTGGTGACTGGTCCGAGAGCTTTCGACCTTTCTTAATCCTAGAGCGACCTATGTTGGTCGGCTGGGATTACAAGGTTACACGGCGGGACAAAAGCCCGGGAGACTCAAAGGCGGTAACGCGCCGGGGTACTCCATGTGTTTCCTGAAGAGAGGTGTCTTATGATCCACTCCCTACATTATCAAACTCGTTTGCCCGCAGGTGGCCATTGGTCATTGCGACTGCGCCGCGGCACGGTTCTGCGTCTGACGGATCTTAATGGCGGCGCGAATGTCGGCATGCTTTTTTATAATCCCGAGAATCTGTTGGAACGCTACAACGCGCCGGATTCCTTGAAGTGCCAGCACACCTTTCGGGTAACGGCAGGACACTGTCTTTATTCCGATATGGGGCGGATTTTTGCGTCCGTTGTGCAGGATTCCCACGGTTGGCACGATACGGTGTGTGGCAACAGCCATGCGCAACACGTGGCAGATCGCTGGGGCGAGCGGGATTATCAGAATGCACGTAACGACTGGCATCAAAACGGCACCGATGCGTTTCTGGTGGAGCTGGCCAAGTACGGTATGGGCAAAACGGATCTGGCGTCTAATCTGAACTGGTTCAGTAAAGTTGCTACCGATGCGCAGGGTAATCTCGGTCTGGCCGCCGATGCCGGCGCGGCGGGCGCCCAGGTCACGCTGCGTTTTGAAATGGATACTCTGGTGGTGATGCACGCCTGCCCACACCCGCTCAATGCCAGCGAGCAATATCCCGCCAACCCCGTGGGTATCGAGCTGGGGCTTGCAGAGCCTGTCGCCGAGGATGATCTCTGTCTCAACCTCTGTGACGAAAACCGTCGCGGTTTTGCCAATAACGCGCTCTATTATCTTGGCGCCAACCACGACTATCCGCAGCCGGTTCCGGCGGCGTTATCCAATCTTCAGCCTGCCGGGGAGTAAGTAAAATGTTGACCGAAAGCGCATTAAATTCTGAGCTGGCAGTGATCCGCGATACCGTGCCTGCGGGCGATTATTACATTCGGGTGATCGAGGCCGGGCAGACGGTACGACTGCTGGACCTTGAAGGTAATCAGGCGGCGGACACGCTTTTTTACAGTGCCGCAGACCCCAGTGAGCGCTACAGCGCCAGTGATACCATTCGCGAGCAGGGGAATGTTTATCTGACGACCGGATCTGTATTGCGATCCAATCTGAACACGCCGATGCTGGAAATCGTTGCAGATACTTGTGGTCGTCATGACACACTGGGTGGTGCTTGCGCGACCGAAAGTAATACCGTGCGTTACGATCTGGAGAAGCGTTGCATGCACGCCTGTCGTGATAGCTGGATGCTGGCGATTGCCGAGCATCCGGAGTTTGGTCTGGACAAAGCCGATATTGCCCACAACATCAACTTCTTTATGAATGTGCCGGTGACGGAGCAGGGCGGACTGACGTTTGAAGATGGCATTTCAGCGCCGGGCAAATATGTTGAGCTCAAAGCGTTGATGGATGTGGTCATCCTGATTTCCAATTGCCCGCAATTGAACAATCCCTGCAACGGCTACAATCCGACACCGATTGACGTTCTGATCTGGGATTAATGGTCGGAAGCCAGCCGCTGGCTGGCGGTCAGATTTTGTCGTTTCAGGGACGGCCCGGGAACGATATCGAATAATTGCAGGACGACCTGCACCGCGAACCACGGAGCCAGACTCAATGACTGGACTCAGCAAAGTACTGATAGCTAACCGCGGGGCAATTGCCACCCGCATTATTCGCACGCTCGATGCCATGGGCATTGAATCTGTCGCCATATACGCGGATTGCGATGCCGACAGTCTGCACGTACGTCACGCGACTCAGGCCGTGTGCCTGAATCCGGACACACCGGATCAGAATCAGGCCAGTCATACCTATCTGAACGTCGATCGGATTCTCACCATCGCAAAGGAAACCGGCGCAGAGGCGATTCATCCCGGCTACGGTTTTCTCAGCGAAAACGCGGATTTTGTTACGCGCTGTGAAGCAGAGGGGCTGGTTTTTATTGGCCCGACACCCGAGCAGATCAATGTCTTTGGTCTGAAGCATCAGGCGAGGGATCTGGCGGTAAAAAGTCAGGTGCCGTTGCTGCCCGGTTCTGATCTGCTGGCCGATCTGGAGGAAACGCGTACGGAAGCCGCGCGCATCGGCTACCCGGTCATGCTCAAATCTACCGCCGGTGGTGGTGGCATCGGAATGTCTTTGTGTCACAGCGAAAGTGAGCTGATCGATGCCTTCGAAACCGTCAAACGGCTGGGGGCCAATAACTTCGCCAACGATGGCGTCTTTCTGGAAAAATTCATCGCCCGCGCCCGGCACATTGAAGTGCAGGTGTTTGGCGATGGTAAAGGCAGTGCGCTGGCAATTGGTGAGCGGGACTGTTCCAGTCAGCGTCGCAACCAGAAGGTGGTGGAGGAATGCCCGGCACCGAATCTATCGGAAGACATTCGTCAGCAACTGCACACAACCGCGGAGCGTTTGCTGGCCAGCGTTGCCTATCGCAATGCCGGTACGGTGGAGTTTATCCTCGATGCGGATTCCGGTGAATTTTATTTTCTGGAAGTGAACACCCGCCTGCAGGTCGAGCATGGGGTTACCGAAGAGGTCTACGGTGTTGATCTGGTGAACTGGATGGTGTCTCTGGCGGGAGAATCTCGCGGAGGGGCCGCGCCGGATCTCACTTCTGAGCGGGAGCAGTTGTCTGCCCGGGGCCATGCGATTCAGGTTCGACTCTACGCCGAAGATCCTTACCGTAACTTTCAGCCAGCGGCGGATCTGCTGACGCAGGTGGATTTTTATAAAGGCGAGGCGGACGAGCGCGTGCGCGTCGATACCTGGATCGAAACCGGTATTGAGATTCCGCCCTTCTTTGATCCCATGTTGGCAAAACTGATTGTTCACAGTAACGACAGGACACAGGCGTTAGCGCTGCTGCAGAAAGTCCTGGGTGAGTCATCCATTTATGGTTGTGAAACCAATCTGGATTATTTGCGGGTGTTAACGAGTGATGCACGCTTGCAGGCGGGCGAAGTTACGACCCGTTACCTGAACGATTTTCGCTATTCGCCAGCGCGTATCGATGTGCTGGCCGGTGGAACCCAGACGACGATTCAGGATATGCCGGGGCGACGGGGTTATTGGGATGTGGGTATACCGCCTTCTGGTCCCTTTGACAGCCACTCATTTCAATTGGCGAATCGTCTACTGGGAAATGACTCTGATGCAGCGGGGTTGGAGATCACCATTCAGGGGCCGACCCTGCAATTCAGTCAGGCGACCAGAATTGTGTTGGGCGGTGCCGATATTGATGCCAGCGTCACGCGCAATCGTGATAGCAGTATGCTGTCTGTTTCACCCTGGGAAGTCATCGAGCTGGCTGCGGGAGATATTCTGACTCTTGGGCGGGTTTCGCAGCAGGGCGGCGCACGCGCCTATCTGGCCGTGGCCGGCGGCATTCAGTGTCCGGATTATCTCGGTTCCAAATCCACCTTTACCCTCGGCCAGTTTGGTGGTCATAACGGCCGTGGTTTGAGGGCAGGGGATGTGCTGCATTTGGATGCCGCTGCCGTTACTTCCTCGGCAGCCTCAGAACGTTTACCCGAAGAGCTGCGACCCGCAATCTGCTCGGCCAGTAACCCGGCTGGCAGTCAAGTCTGGGATCTGCGGGTGATCTATGGCCCGCACGGCGCGCCGGATTTTTTCACCGATAACGACGTTGAGACCTTTTTCAGTACGGATTGGGAAGTGCACTACAATTCGAGCCGCACCGGTGTACGCCTGATTGGGCCCAAGCCTGAATGGGCGCGCAAAGACGGCGGTGAAGCCGGCCTGCATCCCTCCAATCTGCACGACAACGCCTACGCGTTTGGTTCAGTGGATTTTACCGGTGATATGCCGGTGATTCTGGGGCCGGATGGTCCGTCTCTAGGCGGCTTTGTCTGTCCGGCGACGGTGATTAGCGCTGACTTGTGGAAACTGGGTCAATTGCGCGCCGGTGACAGAATCCGTTTTTTGCCGGTGGCACTGGATACCGCTGTAGCGCTAGAAAAGGCCGCGCAAGAATCCATTGCCAGTCTGACGCCCGTCTCTGTTGATGTCCCTGTCGTAGAACCGAAGACACCCATTCTGTCGAGCTTGAGTGCGGCCGAGTTTGGCGATGACATTGTTTACCGTGCCGCTGGCGATCACTTCCTGCTGGTGGAATACGGCGAGATGGCGCTGGATCTGCGCCTGCGGTTTCGCGCCCATGCATTAATGCAGTGGCTGCAGAAAAATCCGTTAGCAGGCATTCGTGAACTGACACCGGGCATTCGGTCGCTGCAGGTTCATTACGATTCACAGGTGCTTTCGGCCGCTGAGCTGATCGACTACCTGCACCGGGCTGAACGTACGCTGGCAACGCAATTAGAAGAGCTGACAGTGCCGTCGCGGATTGTTCATATTCCTCTGTCCTGGGATGACGAAGCCTGTCGTCTGGCGATTCAGAAATACGACCAGTCTGTACGGAAAAATGCGCCCTGGGCGCCGAGCAATCTGGAGTTTATTCGTCGGATCAACGGACTCGACAGCATCGAGGCGGTGAAAGACATTGTTTTCAATGCGTCCTATCTGGTGATGGGATTGGGCGATGTGTATCTCGGCGCGCCGGTAGCGACGCCGGTGGATCCCCGTCATCGACTAGTGACGACTAAATACAATCCCGCCCGAACCTGGACGGCGGAGAATTCCGTCGGTATCGGTGGTTCTTATTTATGTGTGTATGGCATGGAAGGGCCAGGCGGTTATCAGTTTGTTGGTCGTACCTTGCAGATGTGGAACCGCTATCGGAAAACGCCGGAATTCACTGAACCCTATCTGCTGCGCTTTTTTGATCAAATTCGCTTCTACGAAGTGAGCCACGAAGAGTTGCAGAAGATACGACGGGATTTTCCTCAGGGGCGCTATCCGCTGAAGATTGAAGAGGGACATTTCAGTCTGTCGGAATATCAGTCCTTTCTGGAGGAAGAGAAAGGCAGCATCGACAGCTTTATGTCCCATCGCAATCAGGCTTTTGCCGATGAACTGGCCCGCTGGCATCGCGATGGTCAGTTTAACTTTTCGGTCGAGGAGTCTGAGGTCGAAGTGACCGAAGGTGACTGGGGGGAGGAAGCCATTCTTGCGGACAGCCCGGTTTCCGGTTCTGTCTGGCAGGTCACTGTACAAGAGGGTGAATCGGTCAAAGCGGGGCAGACGCTGATGATTTTGGAATCCATGAAGATGGAAATCGCCATTCATGCACCGGCCGACGGTGTTGTATCAGATATTTTATTGCAGGCAGGCAGTCGGGTGAATCCTGGCCAGACCCTGGTCGTGTTATCCGAAGAGGTAGACGGAAAATGAGTAACGAACAGATTAAAACGATGGATATGAACATCAAGGTGCTGCAGCGCGCCTACCAAGACAATTCCCTGACGCCGCAAGCATTGATCGAAGACATTATCAAGCGCGCGGACGCGGTAAAAGACTACAACATCTTTATCACGCCTCCATCGCTGGACTGGATTCAACCCTTTCTCGATGCGCTTGCACATAAGTCGCCAGAAGACTGCCCTTTGTGGGGCGTGCCTTTTGTAATTAAGGACAATATTGATCTGGTTGGCGTTACAACGACAGCTGGCTGTCCCGAGTTTGCCTATACACCGGAAAAATCTGCATTCGCCGTCCAGGGTTTGATCGATGCTGGTGCCATTCCCGTCGGTAAAGCCAACCTGGATCAATTCGCGACCGGGTTAAATGGCACTCGATCACCTTATGGCCCCTGTCACAACAGTTTCGATTTTGATTATGTGAGCGGCGGTTCCAGTTCCGGGTCTGCGGTAGCGGTTGCTTTGGGCTTGGCGTCGTTCAGTTTGGGAACGGATACAGCGGGGTCCGGTCGTGTTCCTGCCTGTTTTAATAACTTAATCGGTCTCAAACCGAGTATTGGTCTTCTATCTGGAACGGGCATGGTTTACGCCTGTCGTAGCCTCGATTGCATTAGTATCTTTGCCTACAGCGCCGATGACGCTAACGAGGTGTTAGAGGCGGCCGCTGGTTTTGATCCGGACTACGGATACTCTCGCCAGAATCCTTACCCTAATCAAAAGCGGCAGTACGGACTGTCCGATAGCGGGTTGGTGCTGGGCGTGATTCGAGAAGATCAGTTGGCATTTTTTGGTGATGATGCCTATCAGGACGCCTATCAAAAAACATTAATGGGTTTAAAGGATGCGGGTTTCACCTTAAAGGAAATCGATTTTGCGCCTTTCCTGGAAGCGGCAAAACTACTTTATGAAGGACCCTGGGTCAGCGAGCGTTATATTGCGACACAGCCATTGGTCGATGAAAACCCGGATGCGATTTTCCCTGTGGTCAGAGATATCGTAGCGCCGGGCGGTAAACCCCCTGCAACCGATTTATTCAAATCGCAATATCGGCTGAAAGAGTTGAAGCTGGTTTGCGATGAGATACTGGCCAGTGTCGACAGCCTACTGACGCCGACCACACCGCGGCATTTTACGATTGAGGAAATGCTGGCCGAGCCCATCAAAGCCAATAGCCAACTGGGATTCTATACAAACTTTATGAATCTGTTGGATATGGCATCGATTGCGGTTCCAACACAAATGGTGACGCGAGGGGATTCTCCAATGCCCTTTGGTATTACTTTGGTGGGGCCGTGTTTGAGCGATCGCTGGTTGCTGTCTATCGCCAATCGACTGCAGCGAGTCTTTCCTCTGGCCGCCGGTCGTACCGGCTATGCTCCGACGGCCAATCAAGCAAACCCGGTTGCTAATCCTGCGACTATCGATGTATTGGTGTGTGGTGCGCATCTCGATGGGTTGCCGCTGAATTGGCAGCTTCGTGAACGTGGCGCACATTTGAAGTCGGTTACGACGACCGCTCCTGTCTATCGCATGTATGCGCTGGCGGGAGGTCCGCCGTTACGCCCTGGTTTGGTTCGGGATGAAATAGAAGGCGCTGCGATCGATGTTGAAATCTGGTCGGTTCCCGCAGAACATTTTGGCTCCTTTGTGGCGGGTATTCCTGCACCCTTGGGCATCGGCAAGGTGGAAGTTGCCGATGGATCACAGGTTAGTGGCTTTATCTGCGAACCCTGTGGAATCGCCGGTGCGGAAGAGATTACACACTTTGGTGGCTGGAAGGGGTGGTTGTCTCAAAAAAGCTAATACTCTCATGCCTTTGGTATCGACATCCGGCCTGCGCCGAGGACGGATGTCGATACCTGCACGGTGCGACTTTTGGTTAAACGGCGTCAATTACAGTAGCGTAATGGCACCACCGAAAGATTGGTAAATCGTGACCAGGCGGGAGTAAGTCTGTTGTTCCAACACGACCATCTGATCTCGACTGCGCAACAATTCTCTCTGTGCATCGAGAAAATCCAGGAACTCGCCGCTGCCGGCATCGTAGCGTTTACGGGCTATCTCTACCGCTTTCTCGCTGGCTGTGTACTGTTGTTCTGTTAGCAGTTCCTGGCGTCGACTGTAGTTGTAATTTTGCAGCGATCGCGACATATCGTTAAGCCCCTCATAGATACTTTGCTCAAATTCGGCAAGCACCATTCGAGACGACGCCTCTGCTGCGTCCATGCGAGCGTGAACCGATCCCAGATCCATCAGTTGCCATTGTAAGCTCGGCGCGACCGCCCAGCTTTCTGTTGCGGCACTTAGGGTATTGCCGGGGGAAGAGAGAAAGCCGAGAAACCCAGTGATGCTCAGATCCGGATACAGGTCTGCCGTAGCCACGCCGATGCGCGCACTGGCGGCGGCCAGTTCTCGTTCTTTACTGGCAATATCTGCCCGGTATTGGAGATAGTTTTTCCCGTCGACAATCGTGACTGGCGTGGACAGCGCCGGCAACGCCTCCTGCTGACCAAGATCCAGTGCATCGGGTGTCGTCGCCAACAGCGATGCCAAGGTTGCCAGAGCCGTTGTCAGTTCGGCATCGAAGGCGGGAATGCCGGCTTCGATTTCCCGCAGCTGCGCATCCATTCGTGCCAGCTCCAGTTCCGATTCGGTCCCTGCGTTTAGGCGAGCCTGAACAATGGCGCGACTTTGGCGCAGTATGTCGACGTTTTCCCTGGCAACGCGCAGGCGAAGCCGCATACCGCGCACGGCACCATAGGTGTCCGCGACCTGAGTGATAATGTGCAGCTGCGCATCTTGCCAGAGAAACTCTGCCTGTTGAGCGTCAGCACGAGCGGCTTCCTGGGCGCGTTGAATACGTCCAAAGAGATCGAGATCCCAACTTAGATTGGCCCCGGACTGATAGCCTCGAGACACGAGATCATCATCTGCGGGATCGAGGGAGGTGTTTTTACCCGCTTCATAGGAGGTGTCGAGCGTCCCCTTTGGAAACCTGTCATTGTTGTTGTCTCTAAATACTGCGTAGGCTCTGTCGACATTGGCTCTGGCTTGTACCAGGGTTCTGTTTTCCTGCAGTGCTCGTTCAATCAATTGATTCAACGTTGGATCATCAAATGCCTGCCACCAATTGAGCGATTGTGTCGCTTGTTCAAAATGGGTCGGTAAGGTCACCTGCCCAAGCTGGGCAGGTGCGTGATAGTCAGGCCCGACCGCGCAGGCGGTCAGCGTGCTGATGGCTGTCGCTAGTAAGGATAACCGTATACCAGATAACATCAGTGGGCTCCTTCTACATGTGTAAGGACATTTTTTGAGTGATCAAGCTTAGAGTCCCGTTTCGCCAGTAAGTAATAAAACAAAGGGGTGAGAATCAAACCAAACAAGGTCACACCAATCATTCCTGAGAAGACAGCCACGCCCATCGCCTGCCGCATTTCTGCACCGGCTCCGGTCGAATAAGCCATAGGTACAACACCCATAATAAAGGCGATTGAGGTCATCAGGATTGGCCGCAGTCGCAGACGTACAGCCCGCAAAATAGCATCCATTCTCGCCATGCCAGCGTCCTGCAGTTCCTTGGCAAATTCAACAATCAAAATCGCATTCTTGGTGGCCAGTCCCGCGAGTACGACCAACCCAATTTGCGTAAATACATTGTTATCGCCGCCGTAGATCATCACACCCGTCAACGCGGAGAGCATGGTCATGGGAATGATCAGGATAATGGCGAGCGGCAGACTTAGGCTCTCGTATTGGGCGGCCAGAACCATAAACACGAGCAGTATCACCAGCGGATAAATATAAATACCTGCATTGCCCGCCAACTCCTGCTGATAAGTCAATTCGGTCCATTCGTAGGTCATCCCGTTCGGCAAGGTATCTGCCAGAATACGTTCAATGGCCGCTTGCGCTTCTCCGCTGCTGTAGCCAGGAGCAGGGCCGCCATTAATTTCTGCCGTGGTAAATCCGTTGTAATGCATCACCCGGTCGGGACCGGCAGAGTTGGACACATGAATAAACGCACCGAGGGGAATCATGTCACCCGAGTTGTTGCGAACCTTAAGTTGGCTGATCTGCTCGGGGGTTTGCCGAAAGGCTTCGTCCGCTTGCATATTCACCTGATAGGTTCGTCCAAACTGGTTAAAGTCGTTGACATATACCGACCCCATATACGCTTGCAAGGTGGCAAACACTTCCTCCAGTGAGACAGCATGCTGTTTTGCTTTGGTGCGATCCACGTCCACATCGAGCTGTGGGACATTCACCTGATAGCTGGAAAACACACCGGTAAGCGCGGGGTCTTGAGCCGCTTTCTGGATGACTTGCATGGTGATGTTAAAGAGTTCGTCATAGCCATAGTTGGCACGATCTTCAATCTGCAATCGAAAGCCGCCAATGGTACCTAGTCCCATGACGGGTGGTGGTGGAAATATCGCGATGTAGGCATCGTCGATGGCTGCGAACTTTTGATTTAGGGTCGCTGCGATGGCTGCTGCCGACATGGACGGATCTTCCCGTTCATCAAAGTCCGTCAGAGTGGTAAACACGACACCACTGTTGGGGCTGTTGGTAAATCCGTTGATGCTTAGGCCGGGAAAAGCAATGGAGTGGGAGACCCCAGGTTGTTCTCCGGCGATGCGCGACATCTCACGAATGACGGCCTCGGTGCGATCCAGTGAAGCGGCATCGGGCAATTGCGCAAAGGCGATCAAATATTGTTTGTCTTGAGCGGGCACATAACCGGTTGGCGTGGAGGTAAACTGATAGCCGGTAAGGGCGAGCAGTCCGACATACACCAGCCCCGTTAACGCACCAAAGCGAATGACTTTTTTCACCAGAAAACCGTAGCCGTGAGAAAGCCAGGCAAAAAATCGGTTAAACGGTGCGAATAGCCAGCGACCGAACAGGGTATCGATTGCTCTAGTCAGCCAATCTTTAGGCTGATGGCGCCCCTTAAGTAACAACGCTGATAGCGCTGGGCTAAGCGTCAGCGAATTGATCGCAGAAATAAACGTTGAAATGGTAATGGTCAGAGCGAATTGCTTGTAAAACTGGCCAGTCAACCCGGACATAAACGCTGTGGGGATAAATACCGCTGCCAATACCAGTGTTGTCGCTACGATGGGGCCGGTGACTTCGCGCATCGCTTTGCGGGTGGCGTCGTAAGGGGAAAGACCATCCTCGATATTACGTTCGACATTTTCCACCACGACAATCGCATCATCGACGACAATGCCAATGGCCAGTACCAGTCCAAACAGGGACAAAGCGTTGAGGGAAAACCCCATGAGATGCATAAATGCAAAGGTGCCAACCAGCGAGACAGGAACGGCGACCAGAGGAATAATGGACGCTCGCCAGGTCTGCAGAAACAGAACCACGACCACCACCACTAGCATCAAAGCTTCGAGCAAGGTTTTGACGACGGCTTTGATGGATCCACGTACGAATACAGTTGGATCGTAAACGATCTTGTAGTCGAGTCCTTCGGGGAAATTCTGCGACAGTTCCGCCATGCGAGCGCGGACATCGTTGGAAATTTGGATCGCATTTGATCCTGGCGCCTGGAAAATGGGAATGGCGACGGCTTCTTTGTTATCCAAGAGTGAGCGCAATGCGTAGGTAGATGCACCGAGTTCAACGCGAGCAATATCTTTCAGCCGAGTAATTTCACCGTTTTCGCCAACTTGGACGATGATGTTTTCAAATTCTTCGACCTGTTCGAGGCGACCTTTGACGTTGATCAGCAGCTGAAAATCTGATTCGCCACTCGGCTGGGCACCCAGACTTCCCGCGGCAGCCTGCTGGTTTTGTTCGCGTATGGCTGCAATCACATCCGTGGGGGAAAGATTGAGTGAGGCTACCTTGTTGGGATCCAGCCATACCCGCATGCTGTATTCGCCAGCACCGAAGAGACGAACCGAGCCGACTCCTTCTATTCGGGCCAGCTCATCCTTCACATTTAAGGTGGCGTAGTTGGACAGATATAGCATGTCGTAGCGGTTATCTGGCGAGGTCAGATGCACGACCATGGTCAAATCGGGTGACGATTTTTCCGTGGTTACACCGAGTCGCTGCACTTCCTCGGGGAGCCGTGGAAGTGCGCGATCTACGCGACTCTGTACCTGTGTCTGCGCAAGATCCACGTCGGTGCCGATGGCAAACGTCACCGTCAACGTCATTAGTCCGTCTGAGGTTGCCTGGGAGGACATGTACAACATGTCTTCAACGCCGTTGATTTCCTGTTCGAGGGGCGAGGCGACGGTTTCCGCGATAACTTTGGGATTGGCGCCAGGATAATTCGCCGTAACGACGACCGTCGGAGGCACCACTTCCGGGTATTCGGTGATCGGTAGTCGCCAGACAGCAATCGCACCTACGATGAAAAATAACAGCGACAATACGGCGGCAAAAATGGGTCGCTTAATAAAATATTGGGATAGCATGCTAAGTCCTTTGTGGAAACACCTGACTTAACCGCGAGCGTCTGACAGTGTCAGTTCGCGGTTGAGTTCAGCGCTGTCTCTATCGAGTTTTTCCTGTTCGGTGTGAATGGAAACCAGTGTGTCATCCACCGTCATGGGTTTGATTTGAGGGTCGATTTGCATGGTTGGACGCACCCGTTGCAGTCCGGCGGTAACGATCAGATCACCGGGAGAGAGGCCTTGGGTTATGACTCTCAAACCGTGTACTTGCTCTCCGAGAGCAACCGGCCGGTACTGAAGCGTATTCTCAGAATCCACCACCAGCACATACTTGTTATTTAAGTCGGTGCCTATCGCTTTGTTGTCGATCAGAATGCCTTGATGAGGGTCGCTACTGGTCAACCGAATTCGCGCGAACAGCCCCGGAATCAGTTGATGGTTGGAATTGTCAAATCTGGCTCTGACACGAATGGTTCCCGTCTGGCGATCGATTTGGTTATCGACAAAATCAATGCGGCCTTGAAATGGATAGTCACTGCCATCGACAAGCCCCATGTAAACTGGCGTTGAAGAATCTCGTGTGTCAGCACGCTGTCCTTCTTCCGCCAGGCGGTTGTAACGGAGATAGGTTTGTTCATCGAGATCAAAATAGGCGTACATGGCTTCGGTGGAAACCACTCGCGTCAGCTCGGTTTGACCTGCGGTGACGAAATTTCCTTCCGTTATTTGCGCATAGGAAACGCGGCCATCAATGGGGGCGGTGACTTCAGTGTAAGTGACATCTAATTCTGCACGGGCGAGTTCCGCTTGCACAGAAGCCAGTTGTGCAGAGGTCTGTTGTTTCTGAGTGAGTCGATTGTCCAGGGTTTCTTTGGAGATGGCCCGTTGTTCAGCCAGCTGCACAGCTCGATCATAATCCTGGCTCGCCAAACGAGCAGCGGCAGTGGCATCTTGCAAGTCTCCTTTCAGTCGCTGAACTTCCGTGTCGAAAGGCGTCGAGTCGATGCTGAAGAGGATGTCACCTTTTTTGACATAGGAGCCTTCTTGGAAACGAACACGTTCAATGTAGCCTGAGACTCTTGGCATCAATCGGACGGTTTCTGGCGCCTGTAGACGACCGGTAAATTCATCCCATTCTGTAAAACGTTCGTGCAGAACTTCTGCCACAGTCACTGCCGGCAAAGCGGCGGCGGCCGCCTCAGAGTTGGCTTGTTGGTCACCACAGCCGGCCAGAAAGCTTGTCGAGGCGATGGCGAGGGCAAGGGCGTACTTTTTCATTGGCTTTTGCATGAGTTGAATCTCCTTGTTCATGCAGTGCAGATTTTGGCATTAAAAATGTTGGCGGAGGCGCTGGGATAGCGCTCATAGTTAATTTTGTACCGAACGGTAAGAATATGCTTGAATCCGCTCGCTTGCAATAAATATGTACCGTTCGGTAAATATTCTTTACAATGATCTTTGTCAGCTTGGGAAGCTAACGGGATGGCCACGTATTTCTGATGACGTCAGTGACGGAATTCGTTTTTGAGTTAATGGAAAATGTAATGGCGTGATATTGCAGTGTTGACCTGGTCAGCGAACGCTCATGGTTTCGCGTCCAGCCAGTGAGGTAAATAGTAGTGGGCTGCAACCGCTCTGTGAATGTCAAATGCTGATGAAAACTTGCCTAAAACTACATGATGGTAAAGTTAACGAGGGCAAGAGTGGGGCGATTCTTGTAATCATGTGTATTATGCGAACCATTGTTATGGGATAGAATAAAAAACATTGCTTCCACCTTCGTTATGGACGTTGGTGTTTTTCAGAGGATTCAAAAGATGTCTAAAGTTATGCGCTCCACAGCCGTCGGCAGACCTCGGGGTTTTGATAAAGAAGAGGCATTGGCCAAGGCGCTCGAGGTTTTTTGGCGCAAGGGATATGACGGTGCGTCGCTGTCGGATTTAACCGAAGCGATGGGGATTAACAAGCCAAGTCTTTATTCTGCCTTTGGCAATAAAGATCAACTGTTTCTAAAGGCCATAGAAGCCTATGAAAGTCGGCCTTGCTCGTTCTTCTATCCGGCGCTTGAAGAACCGACGGCTTTTCAGGTGATAAAGTCGATGTTGTATGGTGCTGCTGACAATTTTGCCGCCAAAGATCAGCCCCACGGATGCATCATTGTGCAGGGGGCTCTTTCCTGCAGTGAAACAGCGCAATCGGTGAAGGAAGCATTGATCGAGCGGCGCATGGAAGGCGAATTGCAGCTTCGTGCGCGTTTAATGAATGCTCAGAAAGATGGAGACATTGATTCTAGTGTCGATATCTCGACCCTTGCCCGTTATGTGGGAACGGTATTGCAGGGCATGGCTATTCAGGCAACAAATGGTGCCACGACAGATGACTTACGGGCCGTCGCGGACCTTACGCTAGCAAACCTGCCAGGAGTATCTTCTGGCGTATGAGGTCGGACTCTGCCTTAAACTCCAGAAAACTTGCACGATCCTCCAGGCGATGAGTTGTCGTCTGGTCGGGGATGATAGGCCCCGCATATACTGAAACGATGACTGATGGATGATCTCTGAGGGAATGACAATGACGCTATACGAACCGATCAATCCCAGGGAAAAAGGCAATGCCTACAGCTTGCCAGCTTCGGATTACGAAATGATGCAGGCGCTCCGTTATCAGATGATCGTCCAGCTGAAGAACCGATTGACGAAAACCGACAGCGTGGCTGATTCTCGTTTGGGATTGAACATCTTTCGGGCAGATGAGCCGACCGAAAAAACACCTGGGGTGTATGACCCCATCGTTTGCATTCTTCTGCAAGGGGAAAAACAAATCAGCGTCGGCACGGATGTGATGAATTATCAGGAGATGCAGTTTTTACTGGTTCCCGTCACTTTACCCGCCAGTGGGCGGGTGATTTCAGCAACCTCTGAATCACCTTATTTAGGGATGGGGTTTGCGATCGATTTAAAGGTGCTTTCAGAATTGGTGATCGAAATGGGGGCTGCCTTGCCGCCTGTTTCTTGCCAGTCGGCGGGTGTGGCTATCAGCGATATTGATTATCCTCTGATGTCTGCCTTTGGACGGCTCCTTCGTCTGCTTGATCACCCGGAAGATGTCGATGTGATTCTGCCGTTGTTAAAGCGAGAGATTCTCTATCGGTTGCTGATCAGCGATATTGGAGCCCAGCTGAGAAATTTCACCTCTCTTGATACACAGGCTCATCGGATCGCGAAGGTCATCGACCAGTTGCGTCAAAAATATAATGAAACCCTGCGCGTGAAAGATCTGGCGGAAATGGTGCATATGAGTGAATCCGCTCTGTATCAAGGGTTTAAATCCATGACGGCAATGACGCCGCTGCAATTTCAAAAGCAGCTGCGCTTGAATGAAGCTCGTCGGATTATGCTGTTCGATGGTGCAGAAGTGTCCACAGCCAGCTATCGGGTCGGCTATGAAAGCCCATCGCAATTCAGTCGTGAATACAGTCGCTTATTCGGTGCCTCGCCGAAGGCCGATATTTCGCGATTTAAAAAATCCGGTCAAATTGAAAGCCGCCCTGACGTATAGATTTTCTGGGAGCATTTTCTGGCAAGTCAGGCTGGTGATATCTCTGACTCATTGTGGATCTCTTTTTTAATTGATGGGTCTAAGGTGGGGGTCATTAAATGGAACCTCTGCGCGCTGGTCGGCCTATTGCGTCGTAAGGCTTTTTTGTGTCCCTGTCGCCAATTTCACATGTTGAAAAATGCGACAAGGTTCCTATCCGACAAATCATTGGATTGGATATAGTACTCCCATGCAAAGGAGACGCGTGGCAGGGGATGCTTTCTAACTGAATGGGGCTTGTTGACCCCGAGCGGTGTGGTAATCAGTGGTTCCTTAGCTCTTCATTCGTCGTCTGACGTTAAGCACGTTGTTTTCCGCAAAATCATCCGCTGTATCTTCTAAGATTGCGATTTCCGAAATTTGAATCTGACTTTCCGCAATGCCTCGTAAAATCAAAACACCTCTGTTTTTTATTGTTAAACACCTAATTTGCCTGTTCATGATGGCTCTTGTTCTCTCCGGATGTGGTGCTTCTGGATCGGGCGCGTCGTCTGAAGGTGACGACGAAACCAATTCCTCCATCTCTTCGGCAGATGTCGATCTGACCTCCGTGGCAAGCGATGGCTCCGAAGAGGTTAATGGGGATCAGCCGGATGATGGTGCGAACACCTCCGACGAGCAGAGCGATGAGGAGCGGGCAACCGACGCATCCGCGGCGAGCGATTTAAACACGGTTGACGGTGATACGTCGGATTTGACCGTTGACACCGACACCGATTCTGGCATGAGCCTGCTTAGCACGCATGGTACGTCGATTGTGGATGAGAGTGGTCAGGCGATCCAGCTCAAAGGTTTCAATCTGGGTGGCTGGTTTGTTTTGGAAAACTATATGGCGCCGGTGGACGCGAGCGATGAACCCGCGACAGACAGCTATTCGGTTATGGCGAAGCTTAACGAGCGTTTTGGGGTAGAGACCCAACGCGCCTTGATGAAGGTCTATCAAGAAACCGGGATAACCGCATCCGATATCGAAACCATCGCTGCGGCGGGGTTCAACGTGGTGAGAATTCCTCTTTGGTGGGGGCAGTTTTTTGATCTGGACAACGCGAGCATTAGCGGCTTTCGCTCTGATGGTTTTGATGTGTTGGATAGGATTGTTGAGGCCTGTCGGGATAACGGCGTCTATGTGATTCTTGATTTGCACGGTGCGATTGGCGGGCAAAGTCTGCATTTTCATACGGGGCAAGCAGATAGCAATACACTTTGGAGCGATTCCCAAGCGCAATCGATGACGGCTTGGCTCTGGTGGCAAATCGCCAATCACTACAAGGGTAATAAGACCATCGCCGGGTTTGATCTGCTCAACGAGCCGGATGTACGTACCACGAGTCGAAGCTGGACAGCGGCAGATACCGAGCAAGTCTGGGAAATCAACGATCGCTTTTACCGCGCGGTTAGAGATGCCGATGCTGAGCGAATGATTATAATCGAAGGCACATTCGGGAATTGGAACTGGAATCAGCTACCAGACCCTGCGGACTATGGTTGGACCAATGTTGTCTATGAAATGCATGAGTACCAATGGGATAGCAATGGCGGTACTTCGACAGACATTGCCACGATAAAGGCAGGCATTGATAAACAGGTGGCAGATTTTGAAAATCATGCTGGTTGGAATGTGCCTGGCTACATTGGCGAATTCAATGTCTTTAACGGCGGGGCGGAGGCCTGGCAATATGCCATTCAGGCTTATAATCGCGCAGGACTGAGTTGGTCGATGTGGTCGTATAAAGCCGTGAATGGCGTAGCCCCGAACTTTTGGGGATGGTACGACCCTTACTACTGGCCTCAACGTCCAAATTTGGACACTGATATTGCCAGTGAGGTAGAGCGGAAGTGGCGTCTCTGGTCCACGACAGACACCTTCGATTTGAATACAGCGTTGGGTATCACTCCGTAGCAGATTTCGTCAGACGTCGTTGATGACTGCTAAAGGGGTTCTAGCGTTTTTGCCCCCACATGGGTGGCTGACGTGAAGTCGCCATCTTCCAACGTTCTGTTCACCAGCGCGTAAAACCAAAGATAGATTTTATTCTCGCCGGAAAATACGACACAATTCTCCCCCTTACAGACCGTCGGTACGTTCGATGCCGACTATTGCGATGGAGAAGCGTGAGATGAGCAGCATTCACTTAGTGGGTGGCGAGAAAGGTGGTATCGGAAAATCTGTCCTCGCCAGGGTACTGGCGCAATACTATATCGATAAAAAAATTCCCTTCTTGGCGTTTGATGGTGACCTTTCCCATGGAGCGCTGATGCGCTATTACCCAGAGTTCTCTCAGCCAGTCGACATTCGCGACTTTGAAAGTGCCGACCGGATCGTTGAAGAGGCCGCTGAGTCTGGCTCCCATGTCATCGTAGATTTACCTGCACAGTCGTCGTCAACCATTGATCGCTGGATGGAAGAGAGCGGTTTGGTGGCTCTGTGCGAAGAGATTGGTATCAGCTTAACCATGTGGCATCTGTTGGATGATGGTACGGATTCTGTTCGCCTGTTGGAAAAAACGCTCGAGACTTATGGCGAAGGCCCGGCGTATGTGCTGGTACGCAACCATGGTCGTGGAAGTGACTTTAGCTTCTTCGACGAATCTAAAGCCAGAAAACAGGCGGAAAGCGCCGGAGCGAAAATCGTTGATCTGCCCGGTTTGCACGCGGGCGCTATGCGAAAAATCGACCGTATTGGCGCCAGCTTATGGGCTGCCGCAAACAACAAGAATGTCGAATTGGGGCCGACGCTGGGTTTACTGGAACGGCAGCGGGTACGTGTTTGGCTAAATAATGCGTATAAAGCGCTGGATAGTGTGATAGACGGACGTTGACATTGAATCGTCTCAGTATTCGGCAGCGGATGATCGATCGGATCGACACCGACCTGGTCAGCGCTGAGATCATTTGCGGTGGTATCAGAACAGCTTATTTGAGTGCTGGCACAGGACATCCGCTGATATTGCTCCACGGTGCTGGCGCCGGTGCCGTGACTTGGTATCCCGCCATTGCAGATTTGGCTCGGCATTTTTGTGTGATTGCGCCAGATATTGTTGGTTATGGAGAGACTGATAAACCGGATGGAGACTATGATCGAGCGTTTTTTACGCAGTGGTTGCGAGGTTTTATCGATGCCATGGCGCTGTCGACATGTCATCTGGCGGGCATATCTCAAGGTGGCGCGATTGCGATGCAGTACGCCATCGACTGCCCGGAAAGGGTCGATCGATTGGCAGTAATTAATGCAGGTGGTTTCGGTGCGAAGGCATCTGTGGCCTCTCTTGTGGCCATGATTGCGATGCACGCGTTTCCGTCCCGGTTGGCGAATCGTGCCTATGCACCTTTCATACTGACAAAACCTGCGCGGCGGCATCCCGACCATGCGGACTATTCCCTTGCCGTGTTAAAAAGCGACGGAGGAAAGAAAGCGTTTCAACAGGGAAGGGGTGCTGCGGTCGCTGCGTTTTCCGATGACAGTCTTAGGCAGATTAAACAAGAAACACTGATTTTATGGGGAGAAAATGATCGGTTGTTTCCGGTTGAAGCTGGAAAAAGGGCTTCGACACGGATTCCAAATGCGCAATTTTTGAGTATTCCCGATGCCGGCCATTTATGTTTGATGGAGCAACCAGAGACCTTCAATGAGAAAATGACGTCATTTTTCCTAGGCGCTCTCTAAGCTGCATTCGTGAAAAACGACATGGGCAGGCGCGATGCCTGCCCCGAAAGTCTTGCTGTCGCCGAGGTTACTCGGTGACTTCCTGCTTAACCGCTGCTTTTTTCGCTGCGACTTTGCGTTTTGCCGTGGTCTTTTTGGCCGAGACGGTGGACTTCATTTCTTTGGTCGCGTCTTTAAAAATTTTCATGCTGTCGCTGAGCTTTTCAGAGCCCGCTTTCATCATGTCATCCATTTTGCTTTTCTGCTTGCTGGCGCCGGTTTTAACCGCACTGGAGCCTTCCTCAAACAGGGTTTTGAAATCTGACGCTGTTTTGGAAACCTCAGATTTGGTCGTGGTGACTAAACCTTCACCTGAGCCTTTCATTTTGGAAAACATTTCTTTGTTGGCCGCGATACGATCATCAAACACTTTTTTGTTGATGGCGTAGGCTTCTTTCATTACACCAAACATTTCAGAGTAGTATGACTTGATAGGACTTGTGTAGTCGGAGGTTGCGCTATCCGCTTTTTCAGTGAATTTTTTGAAGGAATCTTCAACGGTTTTAGACATATCACCGACACCGGTGAACAACTTGCTGGAATAGGTGGCCATAGAGCACATCTCCTTTCTATTAGAACGAAATAATTTCACGCTTTATAATGGGCAAATTAGGTAAAAAAACTAGAAATTGCATACTAAACTTGATGGGTATAATCTTTCGAATGGTAGAAATGAGTGCCAACAGGCGTGTTACCGTGCCGTCGGGGGCGAATCTGTGGAACTGGCCGCCATCCCTTTCCTCCTTCCTTCAGGAGCCGTGTCCTTTGTCTGAGAAAGTTACGTGGTGGATGAGTAAGAATGTCATTTTTGTACTGATGGTGCTGGCAACAGGTTGCGTTACCAGTAGTGCAAAAATTAACCAGGAAGCTGCCACCTATTCGGCTGTTTCTGTTGCCCATGCGGATTTTATGCCTCGTGAAGGGCAAACATTCGCCTGGTATCAAAAACCTCTGTTGGAAAATTCAGCATTGCCCGCATCCGCTGATTTTCAGTCGCAACTGATGGCGTTGGTCGAAGCCCAACTGGAGCAGAAAGGGTATCGAATGGTGAGCGAACAATCCGCAGCGGATTACGTTATTGGTGCAGCGATTGTCAGTCCATCGGCGCCGGCAAACGAGCGCCTGAAAAATTTTTTCAAATTGTTTCCCATGCAGCAGAGCCGTTCAGGAGATTTACCTGAAGCAATTGCCTATGTGGGGGTGATATCACCAGCCAGCGTTGCCGCCCTCGGATCTAATGAGAAAACCCGCGATTTATTATGGCGCTCCTCCTTGGAAACTCAGGTGTTGGGCGATAAGCTCTCGCCGGAAGAGCGCAATGGGCGGCTCGAAATGCTGTGCGGTAAATTATTCAAGCGATTTCCGCCCGGATTGGCGGAAGAAGGAAGCCAATAGTCGCGATCTTTTAAGAGGTAAAAGGCGGTTTGTCGGTACATCAATGATAAGATTGCCAGCCGCCATTACCGTGTTGTTTGCTTGTCTTCGTTTGTCGTGACGGGCCTCCTGAATTAGGAATATTAATGATTTACAGGTTCGTCCTGCTTTCGATTATGCTGTCTTTACTCGCTGGTTGTGCTTCTCAAGAGGATGCGTCAGCAGTCAATATACGCGATGCCGTTGTGGAAACGGAGCTTTCTCAGGCCGGTTACGATGAAAACAGTTGGGAGCGTTTGATTCCCAAAACCTGTCAGGAATTTTATGACGGTTGTAATTTTTGCCGTCGCAGCGGCAGGAGTGTGGCGTGTATTCGCCGCAGCTGCTCAAAATACGAGCGACCTGAGTGTCTTGATCGGGTCAGTGGCGCCGCGGCCATTGATGACATGATCAGTAGAGATCAAGCGCAAGCCGAACCGGATGACGTGACGGACGAGGACCCGCCGCAACCGCTATCTAATGAAGCGGCGACAGCGCCCACTGCGAAGACAGAGAGTGGAGTGGTTGAGCCTCCTCCGGCGCCAGTATCTGTCGACCAGTTGCCGGCGATGGGGGCAGCTCGAATAAACGTGGACGAATCTGTGGCAACGAAACCTGTACAGCCGTTGTCGAATCGGGAGCCGGGCGTGCCAACAGATGTTATTCTCCCCAAAACGATAAAGTATCTTTGTGCGGAAAATGAACGCTTTGCTGTTAGTTTGCACGCCTACATCCTCGAAGATCAAAAGCTGCTATTGAGTGATGAGCAGGCCGTCTTGAGAGATTACCAAACTCGACGGGCTGAACTGCTGTTGCGCGAACCCAGTGCTTCGGGCAGCAAATATGCAAGTCAGTCGCTGACCTATTGGTCCAAAGGCGAAGAAGCGTCACTCGAAAAAGATGGCAAGGTATTGTACAAGGGCTGCCGAGAAGTTGCTGACTGGTAAAAGTATCAGGACGCATGGCTTAGGCACATTAAACAACGTTTCCGCCAGTCTTTATATGGCGGGTATCAAGCAATCCAGGTAGATCAGGGAGCCTATGAGCACAGTCAAACAAAAGAATACCGTCGCAGACGCGTCATCAGGTTTTCGGTTGCGAGGGGGACTTTATCCACTGACGTTGCTGGAAATCAGCGCCTATGATCGGGATTCCTTTGAGGCTTTTTTGCAGCAAAAAACGGCCGAGGCACCAGCGTTTTTTCGCCATACGCCGATTCTGTTAAGTCTGGAAGGGAGAGCAGATTTAGCGGTGCCTTTAGCGGATGTGGTCGCTTTGGCGCGCAGTTATCATATGATCCCGATCGCCTTGCGTGGCGGTAGTCAAGCTCAACAGGAAGACGCGCTGGCCGCCGGTTTGGCGTTGATGCCAGAGTCGCGTAATCGCGATACGTCTGGTGCTCGTGACCTTGGCTCCGCCGATGCTGCAGCTCGCGAAGTTGTTGCGCAATCCCTTGAAAAAGCTGCTGAAGCCGTCGCTCAAGAGGCCGCGGAGGCGGCCGCACCACTGCCGATTACCAATGGGGGTAATCCAAATAAGGTGGTGAGTATTCCCATTCGCTCCGGTCAACAGGTATATGCTGCCGGAGGTGATCTTATTGTTCTGTCATCCGTATCCCCTGGGGCCGAGGTATTGGCCGATGGCAACATCCACATCTATGGTGCCCTGCGAGGGCGAGCACTGGCCGGTGTGAGAGGGGACAAGAACGCCCGTATTTTTTGCCACAGTTTGGAGGCAGAACTGATTTCTATCGCCGGGGACTTTAAAGTAGCAGAGGATCTCCGCGGCGAACACTGGAAGCGTTCAGTACAGATCGAACTGGACGACACAAAGCTGTCGATACAAGATCTAACCAAGTAATTTTTTTGCAAGTGGCCTATCTGCAGCAAGTTTTTTACATAAATATAAGCATTTTTGTGCTCGTTATTAGCTTACTGCCGTTTCGCCGTCTATATTTCTCATTTTATTAAGAAGGATTCGGGACTTGACCAAAATAATCGTTGTGACTTCAGGTAAAGGGGGGGTAGGCAAAACCACGACCAGTGCGGCGATCAGCAGTGGACTGGCATTGCGTGGCCACAAGACCGTGGTTATCGACTTTGATATCGGTCTGCGAAATCTGGACATCATCATGAACTGTGAGCGTCGGGTGGTCTATGATTTCGTTAATGTCATTAACAAAGAAGCCAACCTACGGCAGGCGTTGATTAAAGATAAGCGGGTCGAGAATCTGTTTATTCTGCCTGCTTCCCAGACTCGTGATAAAGATGCCTTGACGAAAGAGGGCGTAGAACAGGTACTGAATGAGCTGGCGGAAGACGGCTTTGAGTACGTTGTTTGTGATTCTCCCGCGGGGATCGAGCATGGAGCATTTATGGCTCTGTACTTTTCCGACATCGCCGTGGTGGTGGCAAACCCAGAAGTGTCGTCTGTTCGTGACTCGGATCGTATTTTAGGGATTCTGCAAAGCAAATCCCGCCGCGCTGAGCAGGGGAAAAAAGTCGAAGAGTATCTGTTGCTGACCCGTTATAACCCATCGCGAGTGGCCAACGGCGAAATGCTGGGTGTCGATGACGTGGAGGAGATTCTGGCAACCAAATTGTTAGGGGTCATTCCTGAATCTGAGTCTGTGCTGAAAGCATCCAATCATGGGGTGCCGGTGATTCATGATCAGGAGAGCCCCGCTGGGCAGGCATATCAGGATGCCGTCTGCCGACTATTAGGAGAGGACAAGCCCCATCGCTTTCTGGAGGTTGAAGCTAAGGGCCTCTTTGCGAGAATCTTTGGGAGGTAGGCATGGGCTTTTTTGACTATTTTCGTAGCCAGAAAAAAGACTCAGCGGCGATTGCGAAAGAGCGGTTGCAGATCATCGTCGCACATGAAAGAACACAGCGAGGCCAGCCGGATTATCTGCCCAAGCTGCATCAGGAACTGGTCGACGTCATTCGTAAGTACGTCGATATTGATCAGGATCAGGTGGAAGTGCAATTGGACCAGCATGAACAGTGCTCGGTTTTGGAATTAAACATCACACTGCCCGATAGAGACTAGTCCTTAACAGGATTTTTACTTCAGGGTATCAGGCAGGGTTTTGTGTTCATTTTGGCACAAGCTCTGCTTCTTTCTTATTTCGCAAGACACGTCATCTCACCGGAAGCTCAGGGCGGTGGGGGTATTTTGTTGATAGAGAAGGATCCACTATGAAGTCTAACGTTACAATTCGTCATTCCCTTTTTGCTTTGATCAGCGCGGGCCTATTGGTGCTGTCTTTAACCGCTTGCGAAACAACGAAAGGCGTCGGAAAAGACATACAGAATGCAGGCGAAGCGATGGAGGATGCTGTCGAATAAGGCAAACAATTTGCAAGCCTTGGCCGTTGCTCAATCATTTTGAATGACGGCCAAGGTTTCATTCTTCCAACGTTGAGTGTCGTAAAATTGCTATTTATCGGGTAAATCCTGCAAGAGAACTACGCAGATCCTATTTTAGTTCTGATTAAGTGGCTTTTGATATCACCGTGAAAATAACGATACTGGACGTGCCGAGTTGAAGCGTATTGGCTTCGAAAGCACAGTTGCCCGACTGCAGAATCACCTCGTCAAGTTGGCCATTGATGTCCGTAATAGTGACGTCATTTTGACCAAAATTGGCTGCGATTCTGAAACGGCCGCGCTCGATCAGAATCCAACCCTCGGCGTCATCAAATCGAGTGGCGACACAGCTTAAGTCATCATTGCGCAGTTCCGGATGGCGTTTCCTAAGTCCCAATAACGTTTTGTACCAGGAGAGCATGTCGTTGTGAGAAGGCTCTTCGAGCTCGTCCCAGTTCAATCGTGATCGATCAAAGGACTCTATCGCTTGTGGATCAGGAATGTCTGATGGCTTCCACTTAAAAGCTTTAAATTCTCGCTTGCGTCCTTTGGTGACGGCTTTGCCAAGCTCTTCGTGGTGGTCGGTGAAGAAGACAAACGGGCTTGAAGAGGCCCACTCCTCACCCTGAAATAACATAGGTACGAAAGGAGACGTCAGCAAGATGGCGATTCCCTGTTTGACGGTTTCAAGCGGAACAATATGGTTGATTCGGTCGCAGCGGGCACGGTTGCCCACCTGGTCGTGATTTTGAATGAACCCCAACAGTTGCCGACCCGATATACCAACTGCTTTACGACCGTGAACGCGCTGACGGTAGGTGGAGAATTTGCCGGCGAGGGTAAACCCGCTATCCAGAACGTTGGCCAGGTCACTGGCCTTGCCAAAGTCCTGATAATACCCCTGTTGTTCGCCGGTCATCAGAACGTGCAGGGCGTGATGGAAATCTTCATTCCACTGGGCATCCATGCCATAGCCGCCAACGTTTGGGGATCTTAGCAGACGGTGATCGTTGAGATCACTCTCTGCAATCAGAATTAAGGGGCGGCCTAATTCAATTTCCAGCGTTTTTACTTCGGCGGTAATTTGTTCTAAAAAATGAACGGCAGACGAATCGAGAAACGCGTGAACGGCATCCAATCGCAAGCCATCGAAGTGGTAATCTCTCATCCACATCAAGGCGTTATCGATAAAAAAACGGCGGACTATATCACTGTCGGCACAATCTAAATTAACGGCTTCGCCCCAGGGCGTTGCGTAACGATCGGTAAAATACGGGGCGAATTGGCCCAGGTAGTTTCCGTCTGGACCCAAGTGGTTGTAGACCACGTCCAAAAGCACCGCGATCCCTTTCTGATGACAGGTGTCGATTAAGTGTTTCAAATCGTCGGGACTGCCATAGTGGTGAAAGGGCGCATAGAGATCAACGCCGTCATAACCCCAGCCGTGGCGGCCAGGAAATTCTGCCAATGGCATAAGTTCGATATGAGTAACGCCGAGTTCGAGCAAATAATCCAGTTTGTTTTCTAATGCCGCATAGGTGCCCTCCGGTGTGAAGGTGCCGACATGTAGCTCGTAGAGTACTGCGGATGTCATTGGTACTTGTTGCCAGTTGTCGTCCTGCCAGGCATATTGTTGGTGATCGACCCAGCGTGACGGGCCGTGAATGCCTTCTGGTTGCCATGGAGAGCGGGGATCTGGTAGTGGCCCCTGGCCATCCAGATATAAGCTGTAATCCGTCCCGTTGGTCAGCGCTTTAGTGTCGATCTCCCACCAGCCCCGTGGCGTTTTCTGCATCGCGTATTTTTCGCCGGCAATACAGGCTTCGAGGGATTTGACTCTGGGGGCCCAGACGGAAAGTAATGCCATTGATGTGGTGTCTCCTTAAGGTAATAACGTCAGCAGACCGACGGGGATGTCTGCCAGAAGTTCATTCAGCAAGATTTTGCCGCTCCATTGTTTCCCGTTTAGCGGGTCATACCAGTTCCCTGGGGGCAGTTCGATGTGCGTATTGTCCCAATTGCCTTTGAGGCGTACAGACCACCGCGTGGTTATGACGATGACACTTTGTCGTCCATCGGGGCTGGTTCGCTGATGGGCAACCAGGTGCAAAGCTCTACTTCCTTGGGCGTAAACTGGGTTGTAGTTTGCGTTGGCGCCAAAGGCATCACTGTGGGATTGTCGCACATCCAAGGTTTTTTGCAGTAACCAGATTTTTGGCAGTCCGCTGTCATAATCCTCGACAACTTGTGCGGCGCTCAGCGTCTTGGCGGTTGCCAGTAACGCCTGGCGACATCGATAGTCGACGGGCCGTCGGTTATCTGGGTCGACCAAGCTCAAATCCCACAGTTCTGTGCCCTGATAGATGTCAGGAATACCCGGTACCGTTAACTTTAACAGTGTTTGTGACAGTCCATTAGCCCATGAGGCAGGTTTTATTGTGGTAACGAAGGTGTCCAGTTCATCGCAAAATGTTTTGTCATTGAGAAGGCTTACAGTAAATTGCCGCACAAGACATTCGTAGTCTTCATTATTTTGAGTCCAGCTTGTGTAACATTTTGCTTCGCGGACTGCTTTTTCCAGGTAATGAGTCAGACGTTCTTCGTTGATTGGCCAGGCGCCGACCAGCGTCTGAAAAACGAGATACGCGGTATTTTTATCTGGCAGCTGGTCTGGAGATTGTGCCGAGTACTTGTGCCACCATTGATCGACTTTGTTAGCCCAGTGTTCGGAATGTTCCGTCAGCGCGATCAGGCGACAGCGCATGTCCTCACTGCGTTTTGTGTCGTGGGTGGTGGTGGTAAGCATCGCCAGGGGCCACTTTTTTTGACGTTGCTGCAGGTCTTTGTGCCAGTCTTCCAGGGGCAGGCTGAAGGTTTCAGGGGCACCGCCGACTTCGTTTAAACACAGCAGGCGGTTATAACGATAGAAGAGCGTGTCTTCGATGCCCTTAGCCATTGTTGGCCCTGTGAGTTGCTGAAAGCGCATGGCCAGTTCAGCCTCGGCCTCACCGGGAATTTCTAACAGGAGTATTTGCTGCAAAAATTCAAACAGCTCGGGATCCATGTCGTCTGCCAACTCTCGAGCCCCGGTAATGGCAGTGCAAATGGTGTATCGATCCTGATCCGTAACACGGCTTTTAGCGGCTTCGACGTAGCTGCGATAGACGGGGAATGAAACTGCGGTTAAGCGCAGGGCCTGTTTGAGTTCAAAGCGCGTATAGTCTCGATAACACCGATGTTGTTCGCAGATATCTACAAACAGGTTAGTTAGCCGATTGAGTTCACTCACAAGATAGTCGTCGAGGATCAACATTTTGCAATTGAGGGCGAGCGAAGCGTACGCCTGATCTTGTCCCGTAAACGAACGATAAAAATCAGTGAGAGGCGTATTTGCATCCGGGTCGATCAAAATGCGGGTGCAGGCGTTCAAAAAATCGTAGCCGGTTGTGCCTTGAATGGGCCAGTCTTCTGGTAAATGTTCTCCGGGTTCCAGTATTTTCTCACCGTAGAGAATGGCTTTAGGGCAGGACTGTCGCAATTGCTGGAAGTAGGCTGCCGGGTTACGCAGGCCATCCGGGTGATCAATACGCAATCCCTGCACCCAGCCTTTGGAAACCCATTTCAGGGGCAGTGCGTGAGTGTCATCAAAAACCTGTGGGTTTTCCACGCGAATGCCTGCCAGCGTAGTGACATCAAAAAAACGCCGATAGCCGAGATCTCGGCTGGCGGTTTTCCAAAATGCCAGCCGATAGTTTTGCTGATCAATGATTCCATCGAGTTTTTCAACGTCTTGGTTGAAACGCTCAAGAGCGTTTTTAATCGCGGCGGCGACTCGGTCTGATTCATCGCAAAGTCGCAGACGTAAATCATGCAGCACAGCTTTGTCGCGATGTCGGCGTTGTACCGCAGCCTGCACCTTGACCGTTGGGCGCGGCAGTCTGCTGTGGCTCTCTGCCAGAAAGGCCAACTCTTCTGAGCCACAGTCTAGGGCCGCTTCCTGCAGGATAATCGCGATGCTAGACGGGTCTAGAGGGAATTGGTTGTCGTAGTAATTTAAAACAAAACGCTGTTGGTCGAGGGCGAGTTGCAGTTCTCCGGCTTCAAGTACTCGGCCATAATGATTGCCTAACACCGGCAGTAGGATTTTATTCGGCCATCGCTCTTCGGTATTTTCCCAGTCGACATCAAAATAGGTGGCGTAGAGGCTGGCGGCTCCGTTTTCCAGGACATCCCACCACCAGGGGTTGCTGTGGGTTTCTATGGCCATGTGGTTAGGGACGATATCAATGATATGTCCCAACTCCGCAGCTCGTAGGGCCTCGCAAAAGCGCGCGTGCGCCGTGTCACCACCTAATTCATCGTTGACCCGAGTCGGGTCGACGACATCGTAACCGTGAGTGCTACCATCCGCCGCCTGGAGATAGGGTGACGTATAGATATGGCTGACCCCCAGATCTCTTAGGTAATCAATGATGGCTATCGCATCGGCAAAGGTAAACTCGCTATGAAGCTGCAGGCGGTAGGTGGCGCGAAGCTCACGCGCCATGGCGCAACACCACCAGGCTGTGACTGCTGACGGTCAATTGTTCGCCAGGCTCCAGCGATTTCGGCTCACTGAGAAAGCCGATGTCGGTATCCAATTCCAGCAGCCAATGTTCTCCCCATTTGGCGGGTGGCAGAGTGAAATTAAGGGGTTCTACGTAGGCGTTAAAAATAACGTAGAAGTTATCATCAGTAACGGGTTCCCCGCGGGGATTCGGATTGGGAATGGATGCCCCGTTCAGGTAAACACCAATCGATTTTGCCCAGCCGGTGCCCCAATCGGCTTCACCCATTTGTTCGCCATCATTGGTAAACCAAGCAATATCCGATACTTCTTCGCCGTGAATGGGGCGGCCGTGAAACCATCCGCGACGACGGAAGACAGGATGAGAGCGGCGATAGTCGATTAATGTGCTGCAGAAATTGAGCAGTTCGCTGTCGGCTTCTTCCCAGTTAAACCAGGAAATGTCGTTATCCTGGCAATAGGCGTTGTTGTTGCCTTGCTGCGAACGACCGAATTCATCGCCACCCAGTAGCATGGGAACGCCCTGCGATAGCATCAGCGTGGATAGAAAGTTCCTTTGTTGCCGGAGTCGGAAATTGTTGATTTCCTCCGAGTCGGTCGGCCCTTCGGCACCGCAATTCCAGGAGCGATTATGGCTCTCACCGTCGTTATTATCCTCACCGTTCGCGCTGTTGTGTTTTTCGTTGTAAGACACTAAATCCCGTAAGGTAAAGCCATCGTGTGCCGTAATGAAATTAACACTGGCAAACGGCAGGCGCGAGTTTTTTTCGTAGAGATCGGAGCTGCCGGTAAAGCGCGAGGCAAATTCGCCCATGGTTTGGTCTTCACCGCGCCAGAAGTCGCGCACACAGTCACGATATTTGCCATTCCACTCTGTCCAGACCGGGGGAAAGTTCCCCACCTGGTAACCGCCTTCGCCCACATCCCAGGGCTCGGCGATTAGCTTAACCTGACTGATGACAGGATCCTGCTGAATGAGATCGAAAAACGCAGACAATTTATCGACGTCGTGCAGTTCCCGGGCTAGGGTGGCGGCCAAATCAAAACGGAACCCGTCCACGTGCATTTCCAGAATCCAATAGCGTAGAGAATCCATGATCAACTGTAGAACATGGGGATTGCGCATATTCAAACTGTTGCCCGTACCCGTGTAGTCCATGTAGTACTGACGATCATCGGTGAGCCGATAATAGTAGGCGTTGTCGATGCCTTTGAAACTCAGCATTGGCCCCAGGTGGTTGCCCTCGGCTGTGTGGTTGTAGACCACGTCCAGAATCACTTCGATACCAGCCTGGTGTAGCGCTTTGACCAGACCTTTGAATTCAGCAACGACAGCACCCGGGCGTTGGTCCGAGGCGTATTCGCTGTGGGGCGCAAAATAACCGATGGAGTTGTAGCCCCAATAATTGCGCAAGTCTTTGTCGACCAGATGTTTATCGTGAATAAAATGGTGGATCGGCATAAGTTCGACGGCAGTAATTCCCAAGTTCTTTAGGTAATCAATAGAACTCGGATGGGCAAGCCCGGCATAGGTCCCACGAATTTCTTCTGGAACATCTGGGTTCTGAGCGGAAAAACCTTTGACATGAGCTTCATAAATGACTGTTTCGTGCCAGGGGATTTGCAGGCGGCGATCGCCGCTCCAGTCAAAATGAGGTTGGTGCACGACCGAGCGAGGAATGTAAGGTGCACTGTCCACCTCACTTTTGCTCAGCGGGCCTTCAGCAAACTGATAGGGAAATAGGGCTTCGTGCCATTTCACCTGACCGTTTACGGCTTTGGCGTAGGGATCCATCAAAAGCTTGTTTGGGTTACAGCGGTTTCCCTGTTGCGGGTTCCAGGGGCCGTGGACCCGGAATCCATAACTTTGTCCGGGCTCGATACCGGGAAAATAACCATGCCAGCAAAATCCGGTGACTTCCGGAAGTTCTATGCGCGTTTCTGTGCCTTCGTCGTTGTAGAGACACAGCTCAACAGATTCTGCGGTTTCTGAAAACAACGAAAAATTCGTACCGGAACCGTCAAAACTGGCTCCAAGTGGGTAGGGATTCCCTGGCCATACTTTCATGATACTTCCCAATCCTGTGATGCAATAATGAGAGTGAGCGGCATCGAACGATGTTTGCTCGGTAAGGGTATCGCGGTGGAGATGTTACTTCTGGGCTCCTGTACTTTAATCTAGGGGAGCGGGTGTTTGCCTGTCATCCATCGTTTTCAAAGGTCTGGAATAAGCGGTATACCGCGGATAGGGCGCCACCATGCTGTAGTTATTAATCGCCAGCAAAAAGCGCGCCCAGCCGAAATGTCATAAGGCTAAGTCGTGCTGAATTTGGACGCGTTGATTGTACGGCACAGTATTGCCAGGCTGTGTTGCAAATTGACGTATTTTGACGTCCTGGCGAGGATGCGGATGACAATGTGATTTTGAAAAGTGTTCTGCGTGCCAAAGGGAAGGCGAGTTGGTTTGGAACGACCACAAGGGAGCCAGAAATTGAAGGGGGCGTTTGTTAAATTTACAGCGGCTGCTGGCAAATCATGCAAGGATTCTGATTAGGGGGGATTTCACTAGTTGGTGAGAGCTGGGGGGGGGATGACGAATAGTACGGGAAAATTGGTGGAGCCTAGCGGGATCGAACCGCTGACCTCAACACTGCCAGTGTTGCGCTCTCCCAGCTGAGCTAAGGCCCCATAGTGTCGGAAACCGGTGGAATACAAGGCTAGTAATGTGATTTCACTTAGCGTTGCAGGGCGGTCCCTAACGAAGAGGTGCGCATTCTATCACTCAGGATCCGACTGTCAACTGTTGTCGATGATCATTGCTTCGACGCTACTAATGGCTGCTGACAAACTTAATATAGGTGATCCCCGGTGCCAAAACCAAACGCCAGGCCAGTTCAACGTCTTCAGAATAGTCTTTGTCAAAAGATTGCAGCGCTTCCATCAGGCTGTCTTCCCACTGGTCAAACAGATAAAGGGGAACTGCATGCCCCCGGGAGCCGTGAACTTTGCCAAGATGTTGGAGTTGTTGGGTGAGTTTGCGGGTGGTATAAAATTCAACCAACGTTTCTAGGGAGTCGTGCAGCATTGTTTTCTGTGCACTCATATTGGTGTTGGCGAACAACCGGGCAACGTCGTCGGACTTGGTGAAAAATATCCGATAGAACTCACCAATAAAGTCAGCGTTATAGCTTGAGTTACCGACTGCGCGCAAAAAACTGTCACGAAAAACCTGTTCGTAGTCAATCACTGTTTCGCCCCCCTTTCGAACCAGTGGCTGACAATTTAGCATGGTTGATCAGAAATGTGTTGTTCTGGAGCAACAAGTCGCGCTATACAGTTTTTCATAGCGCAAAACTGAAGTGCATCCTGAGGGGCAGATCGCCGGCCATTGGCCGGTGCTGGCGATTGTGAATTGAATAATGCTGTTTTTACCCCATATAGTAGATACACGAGTTAGTGGGAGATTCTTCTCCCTTTTCGGGTCGAAGCTTAGCGTCCGGATACAATTTGAAGCAGAGAGAAAGACCTATGGCAACCATCGAAATTCAACGCACTCATTCCATGGAACTGAACGAGGTCAGGGATGCGGCACAGAAATTGGTGGATCGTCTGGAGAAAGAGCATGGGGTCACCTATGCCTGGAATGATGATACGGTAGATTTTAAATGTGCACCCAAGGGGATTTCCGGCCGCTTGGCGGTAGATCCTCAAAAGCTCGACCTGAAGATTAAACTTGGGATGTTGGCCTCAATGTTCGAGGGACCACTGCGTCGGGAGATCGATTCCTACCTCGATAAACATATTTCCTAAAGGGGGATGTATGGCGGATTCTGAAGCAAAGTCTGAAAGCCCGGCGTCGTCAGGGGTTGAGAATCCGCCCGCTAAGTTTGATAGCGCTCATGGTGTCGACGACGAAAAAGACGCCGCTAAGTCGACGGGATCGGTACTGAAGGCGGAAAGCCATGATCAACCAGGGGAAAATCTGTTTGCGACCCTGTTTGGTGGCGTTTCGGAGCTGTCATCCCAGGCGGTGAAATTCGCCGCCAGAAAAACTCGCGATACAACTTTTCGTGTGTTCAAAAATACACCTGAACAGCTTGAGCTGCTCGGTAAGGCGGGGCGGTCGTTGCGCGATTTGCGTGAGGTCGCGGGCGTCAGTTTGGACGATGTTTCAAAAGCGATCGACCTGCACGATCCGGATTTACTGCGCAGTGTGGAAGAGGGCAAGGCCGCCTTGCCGTTTGAGGTGCTGCTGAGGTTGTCCTCGTTTTATGCGCGCAATGATCCTGTGCCTTTTGTGATGAAATATGCCAGGGTTTACAGTCCCCGGGTATGGAAAATGTTGCAAGCGGTTGGTGTTGATCGAATCATGCTGCAAGCCGAGCGCGAATTACAGTTTTTACAGATTTATCGCTCTCGAGATGCCGCTCGTAAACTTTCCGATGAAGGCTTTAATGAGGTGTTGGCGTTTACCCGCAAAGCCTTTGAGATGTCTCTTCACTTCGCCAGTGAGCAGGAGCAGAAAGTCAGCGAGGCAAAGCGGGCGGCCGACGAGGCGATGTCTGGCTCGAAGGGCGATGCCGCAGCTGCAGCTGAGACGACCGGCAAGCGGGCTCAGGAGCAGCGCCGTACCGGCACTGAGGAGTAGTTTTGTTCGGGAGTGGTTAGATCTCCTAACGTGTAGGGACGACTTGCACCTATCGTCATTGTGGGATCACTATGATCCCAAACAAGAAAAATTTACGTATTTACAGACACTTGTGGTCAGCGAAGAGGATGACATCTCGCGCTGATCGTCGTGGTTAATGGGAGGAACTATGAAACTGAATGTCGCAGTATTGGGTGGCGGGAGCTGGGGTACAACGGTGGCGTCTCTGGTGAGCCGCAATACCGAGACCACTCTCTGGGCTCGCAATATTGAGACTGTGGAAGAAATTAACCACAAGCACTCAAACGAACGCTACCTACCTGGCGCAAAATTACACCAGCGTCTCAAAGCAACAACGGACCTGGAAGGCTTGGTGGCGAACTGCGATGTTCTCATCATGGGAATTCCGTCTCAGTCTTTCCGCAAGGTTTTGGAGCAAGTTCAGCCACATATTCGTCCCTGGGTTCCTGTGGTCAGCTTGACCAAGGGGCTAGAATTAAGCACTCGAAAGCGCATGACAGAGGTCATTGTCGACGTTCTACCTGGGCATCCTGCGGGGGTGTTAAGCGGTCCCAATCTGGCGCGAGAAGTGATGGCTGGATACGCCGCAGCCAGTGTTATTGCAATGGAAGATCCCATTGTCGTGCAGGAGCTACAAAATATCTTTAATAGCGGCTTGTTCCGTGTTTATACCAACAATGACGTCATCGGCTGCGAGTTGGGTGGCGTGCTCAAAAACATCATTGCGTTGGCGACGGGAATGGGTGACGGCCAGGGGGCGGGAGAAAATACCCGTTCAGCGCTCATCAGTCGGGGACTTGCTGAGATTACCCAGCTGGGCGTTGCCATGGGTGGTCAGGCTCAAACATTCGCTGGACTTGCCGGCGTTGGCGATCTGGTGGCCACGTGTACCAGTGAGCAGTCTCGAAATCGCCATGTTGGATTCCATCTCGGGCAGGGGAAAACCATTGATGAGATCGTCAATCAGATGCACATGGTAGCCGAAGGTGTGAAAAGCGCGCCGACGGTGATGGAATTGGCGGACCAGTACGGCATCGAAATGCCCATCTCTCGCAAAGTTTTCGATGTGATTCAGGGCAACAGCACCGCCGCCATGGCGTACAAAGGCTTGCTGCGAGCTGATATTGGTGCAGAGTTCGAATAGCCGTTAGATCTCTCTGGATCTGGCGACGCTTTTCCAGCAAGCCCGGCTTTATTCTGGGTTGCTTTCACCGCTATTGGGCATTTCTTTACCGGGTGCTGCGGCTGTTGGTTTCTTGGTGGCAGCCGCGCGCTTACGCGGTGTTTTTGGTTTGGGCTCCGTTTTCGATTGTGCCGCCTGGGCAGACAACTCGTCGATTTTCTCATTGAGCGTGCGCAATTGTTCGCGTGAAATCACGGCTGGGACAAAGGCATCAACACGCTTGCGGATGGTTTCGAGGCGGTGATGTATCGAGTCGCTCAGTTTATCCAGCGGAATAGAGTCACTTTTCAGTTTGCCGAGAGGAATATCCTTCGTTAGGGATTGCAGTTTTTCGGCGCTGGCGCTGAGTTTTTCCTTCTGTGCACTGAGTGCCGCATTGGTTTTTTCGACAGCGGCCTGCTGTGTTTCAGAGAGGATTTTCTGAGTCTGGCTTTCCAGCTCTTCCCCTCGGGCAACCAGCTTTTCGAAGAAGCCTCGAGTCTCTGCATTGACTTTTTCGTAGCCGTTTTGCAAGTTATCAAAACTCTGGCCATAGGCCCCTAAACCAGCCAGCCAAATTTTACGGCTGATTTCTTCTGTTTTTTCGTAGGCTTTTTTAATATCTTTCATAAAACGGCTTCAACATCTCTTTACGATAAAAACACAACCCGTGTTCAGAATAGGGCGGCAACCCCGTTGGCGCGGAAGAAAACATCAATCTACGATGATTTCCTATAACATTTGTGCGCGCACCATCTGGTGATGGCTTCGAATTCACCTTGATGGTTAGGGATATTAGCGACAAATTCTAGAATATGCATACTAGGAGGCTCTGAATAGTTTACTGCGTTGTATTCGCTGCGTTAAAAATGACGTCCAAATTCTCATTAGTTTTCAGTGACCCCCGCGGAATACAGTCATTTTTGCCTTTCGTTTACCGCCAAGTACCCCATTGTTCAGAGCCAGCCCGGAGCAGTAAATCAGGGAGTTGGATGAAAACCAAAGAGAGAATACTGCAGGTCAGCCTGAGGCTTTTCAACGAGCTTGGCATAGCCAATCTGGCGGCGATTGACGTCGCCAACGAAATGGAAATCAGTCCTGGAAATCTGTACTACCACTATAAAGGTAAAGGGGAAATCCTGGTCAGTCTTCTGGAGCGTTATGAAGATGCCTTGCAGAAGGGTTTTTTGATACCGTTAGTGCAATCTGAAGCGGGTAGCGAAGACAGTTGGCTGAACTTTTACGCACTCGCTGAGTTGATGTACCAGTATCGGTTTTTGTTCCGCAGTCTGACGGATATACGTGAACAGTTTCCGGAAATTCATGGTTCGATTAACCGGATTTTGTTGGCCAAAATCAAGCTGGTTACCTTGTTGTTGGCATCGATTGCTACGTCTCAGGCAGAGCCTTCTCCTGATGAGCGAGAACAGCCGCCGCTGGATGTGGCCCTCATTCTTCTCCTCAACTGGTTTAATTATCGAGAAATGGCGGCGGCAACAGAAAGCCCGGGTTTGCTGATACAGGGATTAATGGTGCGCTTTGAGGGGCTTTTAAGACCCTATTGCAGCCCTGACATGCAGGGCTTTATGCGACTTAGCAATGAAAATTATTATCCGTAGAGGCGATGCATCAGTCGTCGGATTGACTGCCTAGGGTTGCTTTGAAGGTTTCCAGGGCGGTAGCGCGCGCTTCACGATAGTCGATAATGGGTTGTGGATAATCCAATTTCCGACGTTGTTCGCTGGTGGGGGTGTGTATCTGCTTGTCGGAGAGGGATTCCAGCTCAGGCAGAAAACGGCGTATAAATTTCCCTTCTGCATCGTATTTTTTGGATTGAGATTCCGGATTGAAAATTCGAAACCAGGGTTGCGCATCACAACCGGTCGATGCGCTCCACTGCCAACCGCCGTTGTTGGAGGCGAAATCACCATCGATCAGATGGTTCATAAAAAACGACTCACCTTGATGCCAATCGAGAAACAACAGCTTCGTGTAGAAACTCGCCGTCACCATACGTAACCGATTGTGCATCCAGCCGGTTTGCAACAGCTGCCGCATGGCGGCATCGACAATAGGGAAACCGGTTCGACCTTCCTCCCAGGCGCGCTGATGATGACGGTTGTTAGACCAGGGAATCGCTTTGGTTTCCAGTCGAAAAGGTTGTTCTCGGCAGAGCCGAGGAAAATGAACCATCAAGTAACGATAAAATTCGCGCCAGGCAACTTCACGAATCCAAGGATCCTGCCGCCATTCGTTGCCGTTTTCTCTGGCTTGTTGTGCCGCTGCCTGAGCACACTGACGAGCGCTGATCGCGCCGACGGTAAGGTAGGGAGACAGCAAGCTGGTTCCTTTAATACCGGGATAGTCGCGGGCATCAAGGTAGGTGTTGGCGCGATGCTCTGCGAAATCTTTTAGAGATTTTTGCGCCGCTTTCTCGGTTGCAGGCCAGATATCGTCGCGAAAGTCTCCGGATCCAGGCAATGTCAGTGTGGATTCTTCATCGACGTCAGACCAGTGATCGGGAGCGGCTCTTGGCACCGGCAGGGGATTCAATACATCGTCTTGCAGCTGCGTTAACCATTGACGGTACCAGGGAGTGAACACCTTAAAAGGGGTGTCTTGTTGCGTCAGAAGAGTTTCTGGTACGACCAATAAATCTGCCTGATGCCGGCTCACATCAATGTGTTGTTTCTTGAGTAGGTCAGTAACGGCCTTGTCTCGAGCCTGTTCATTGACGGGTACTTCTTGATTCCAGTAAACCCTCTGCAAGTCCCAGTTGAGGCAGTAGTTTTTTAGGGTTTCAGGCACATCGGCAAAGTGGTGACATTCAAGCAGATCGAGAGGGACATGCTTTTTGGCAAGTCGTTGTTTTAAATCTGCCAATAAACCTGACTGCAATCCTATTTTCGCCGGAGAGTCGCCGTGTTCCTGCCACTGGTCGGGGCAGGCGACATAGACTGCTCGGCAGGGCTCCTTGCGACTCATGGCGGAATGAAAAGCTGGGTTATCCGCCAGGCGTAAATCGTTTCTAAACCATATTAAATTCACAGGCGATTTCTCAGTCCGAGGTCATCGGGGTAGGGCTCCCAGTAGCGTTGAGCGCGCACATAATGGCTGCCTTCACGTTCGATGTAGTGGCGCAACAGTGTTAGTGGAGTAATCAGTGGAATCTGACCAATACGATAGCGATGAATGATGTCAACGATGTTCTGGCGGGCGGCGCCGTCAACAGAGTGTTTCAGAAACCCCAACAGGTGCATCAGCACATTGGTGTGGCCGCTGCGTTTTGCGGGTTTCGCCATGGCTTGCACCAAGGCGCTTTGATAGTACTCGAGTACCTCGTCAATCGGTGTTCGACTGGCATCGGCCAAATAGCGGCCCAGTTCCCGGTAAATCGGTTGGCTGTGGGCGAGCAGGACAAATTTATAGCTGCTGTGGAAGGCGAGAAGATTACCGTAGGTCGGTTCGGCACGTACTTCGTTGCGGAAATGGTGATGCGCATAGACTCGAAGGACGAAGTTTTCACACAGGGCAGGGTCGTGTAAGCGACCTTCTTCTTCCAGGGGCATAAGCGGGTAGCGTTCCTGCAGGGCTTTGGCAAACAAACCAGAACCTTTGTCTTTGTGAGGATAGCCATTGTCCATGTAGACTTTTACCCGCTCAAGACCGCAGCTGGGGCTGTTTTTCATCAGGATATAACCATCGAGGCCATCGAGTTGCGTCAACTCGTTTTCCATCCCGGTTCGAAGTTGTGGCGCCAGATCATCCGTGCCCTTGTCAGAATCCACATAAATCAGTTTTGGGGATTGCGGGTCACCAGCCAACCGCATGGCTGGTCGGGGAATTCCAAAGCCAGCGCTGGCCTCGGGACAAAAGGTGCGATATTGAAAGTAGTTGCTGAGTGTCTTCAGACACAGGGCCGATTGGCAGTGGCCGCCGTTGTAGCGAACGGACTGGCCTTCGAGACAAGCACTTAAGCCGACGGGAATTTTGGAATCCCTGGGAGGGTTGTTTTCAGCGACAAGGCTGTTGGTCATGGTTGTTTTACCTGGCGGCTGGTTTTCACGGTTTATATTTGCTCTGACATTGCCTCTCAATGAGTGAGGGACTCGATCAAAGATTGCTAAGTTTACGTTTCTTCAGCGGGAAAGGTTTTCGCCGATACTGCAGGGCTTGCCCCCATTGAACTATTCGGTGGGCTTCCATGACTAAGTAAAGATTCCTTTCAGATAAATGGCTATGTTTCCCGATCCAAAACAGACACTTCTGTCGTTATTGCTTCTTCCTGCCGCATGTCTGGCGCAGTCGGATGTTGATCAATCGCACCGACCCGAGCACCAAATATTTTTTGCCAGTGGAGAAGATCAGGTGCAGTTGTTGGAGCTGTTTTCATCGCAGGGTTGTAGCAGTTGCCCGCCGGCGGCGTCGTGGATGTCGACGCTGTTGGAGAGCCCTCGACTTTGGCGTGACCTGGTACCGGTCAATCTGCACGTCGATTACTGGGATCATTTGGGGTGGAAGGATCCCTATGCCAGCATTTTTTTTTCCCAGCGTCATCGTCGCTACCGACTCTATGGGCATGTTGAAACACTTTACACTCCGGCGTTTTTTTACGGGGGGGAAGAGTGGCGAGGTTTTTTCAATCAGCAAGCTTTGCCTGGGCCGGGAGATCGTCGGGTTGGGCAGTTGCGTGTGCGGGTTAACGAGGAGCGCCTAGCGGCGAGTTTTGCGGGTCAAACCGCTGGGGCACTGCAGTTGAACATTGCGTTGTTGGGATTTGACCGAACCACCGAGATTGCCAGCGGAGAAAACCAAGGCCGGCAGCTACGAGAAAATTTTGTGGTGGTCAAGTATAAGGCGCTTACATCCCATTCCGGGCGTTGGCAGTCTCACCGTCCTGAATGGCTGGCGGCAGGTTTTTTTGAGGAAGATGCGCACAAGTCGGATGTGGAGGGAATGCAGGAGACCGCATTGGATTCACCCCAGGGGCAAGATACCGGCCCGCGTCGTCAAGCGGTTGCTTTTTGGGTGAATTCACCGGGCGACCCATCGCCAGTGCAGGCTGCGGGAGGGTGGCTCCCGCAGTAACACACCTACCATTGCTGGCGATGAGCTCTACTGTTCAGCGTTGTGATAAATGTTTTGCACGTCGTCCAGTTCGTTGAGCATATCGAGAAATTTCTCAAACATCTCTTGCTCTTCTTCGGGAATCGGCGTCGTGGTCTGCGGCAAAAACTGAATTTCTTCGACCTCGAAATCGATCTCACCAAAGGCATTAGCCAGTGCTTGCTTGGCTTTGAAGAATTCGGCTTGAGGCGCAAAGATGGTGATCATGCCGTTTTCGCATTCGATATCGGTTACATCGACATCGTCTTCCATCAACGCTTCTAGTGTCGCCTCTTCATCATCTCCGGTGTAAGACAAAATCGCGCAGTGGTCGAACATATGGCTGACCGAGCCCTGGGTACCCAACTTGGACTTGGTCTTGGTGAAGCAGAGGCGAACGTCTCCAAACGTGCGGTTTGGATTGTCGGTTAAGCACTCAACAATCACCATGCAGTTGCCGGGACCAAATCCCTCGTAGCGCGCCACATCGAAATCTTCGCCACCGCCACCGCGGGCTTTTTCCAAGGCTTTGTCGATGACGTGCGCTGGCACCTGATCTTTTTTGGCGCGATCCATCAAGCTGCGTAGCGCGAGATTCCCATCGGGCTCTACACCACCTTTTTTGGCGCAGGCGTAGATCTCGCGTCCGTATTTGCTGTAAACCTTAGTCTTAGCCGCGGCCGTTTTGGCCATGGATTCCTTGCGGTTCTGAAAGGCTCTACCCATAAATTGCGGTTCCTGTTTACGTTGATGGCGGGGATTCTAACCGCTCAGAGGCACAGTGCAATCCTCAAGCGCATTTTCCCTTCGCGTTTAGCTGTCTTGTACCTGGTAGCTGAATTGCTGGCCGGTGACGCCAACACTGTTTTCACCGAGTAAATAGAGATACCAGGGAATCAATGCTTCAGGACTTTTTACTGTCTCGGGATTTTCGGCGGGGTAAGCCTGGGCGCGCATGGTCGTCCGAGTTCCGCCTGGATTGATGCTGTTCACGCGTATGTTGGTGGCGCCCTCGCATTCCTGAGCGAGAGTCTGCATCATATTTTCGTTCGCTGCTTTGGAGGCAGCGTAGGCGCCCCAGTAGGCTCGGCCTTCGTAGCCGACACTCGAGCCGGTGAATATGACGGAAGCGTTATCGGCCTGCTCTAAGACTGGCAGCAGACTTTTGGTGAGTAAAAACTGCGCGATGACATTGACCTGGAAGACGCGCTGCCAACGATCGGCGGAGTAGTTGCGCAATGGGGTTTTTTCGCCCAGATCTGCGGCGTTGTGAATTAATCCGTGCAGAGCGCCAAATTCATCGAGCAGCGCCTGGCTCAGATCCAGATAATCTTTTTCACAGGCACCTTCGAGGTTGACCGGAAAAATCGCCGGTTGGGGTAAACCCAGTTGTTCAATGTCGTCGTAGACTGCTTCCAGTTTGGCGGTGGTTCTGCCCAGTAACACGACGGTGGCCTGGGCTTTGGCGCAGCCCAGGGCAAGCGCTTTGCCGATACCGTCGCCGGCACCGGTGATTAATACGACCCGGTCTTTCAGCAAGTCTGCACGGGGTGTATAGCCGGTTGGCAGGGAGTTCATAATCTACCTCTGTAATTCTGTTGCACATGACACGCCGCTCTCGGTTCTGGCGTGGCAGTGGGTTTCTGGCGTCTATATATACTGTTCAATTACGCTGCGAATATCCGCAACCTGGTAGGCGATGTGGTGAGCGCCCCAGTTGCTGGGATTATCCGTTTCTTTGATGTAGCCATAGGCGGCGGCGATGGTAATGCTTCCCGCCGAAAGACCACAGTCGATGTCCCGCTGGTGATCGCCGATAAAAATTATCTCATCGCTGTGGCAATTCAGCAGACGTCCGGCCAAATAGAGTGATTCTGGGTCGGGTTTGGGGCTCCCCACGTGATCTGGGCAGATGATGCAGGCGGGTCGCAATTCCAGGGATTCGAGCAACCGCAGGGTAAAGATTTCGGGTTTGTTGGTGGCGATTCCCCAACTGAGGTTTCTGTCTCGCAAGTATTCCAGTAGCTCCAATATTCCGGGAAACAGTTCGCACTTGGTGGCCAAGTGCTTGAGGTAGAGGGTAAGGAATTCTTGCTTCAGTGCATCAAAACCCTCGTCGCCTTCCTGAATTCCAAAGCCAAGGGTTACCAGGGCGCGGGCGCCGTCGGAGACTGTTTTGCGAATGTCTTCATCGGGGAGAGGGGGCAGTTGTCGCTGCTCTCTCAGTAGGTTTAAGACATAGATAAAATCCGGGGCAGTGTCGAGAAGTGTCCCGTCGAGGTCAAAAACAACCGCTTTTAGACTCATGGGGTATCGGCTCCAGCGGGTTTACGTGCGCAAACCATATAGTTTACGTCCACGTCTTTTTCCTTCAGCTTGAACTGGCGGGTAAAGGGGTTATAGACCAAGCCTGTCATGTGCAGCAGATCGAGTTGCGCGTTGCGAATCCAGCCAGCGAGTTCCGATGGCCGGATGAACTTCTCGTAGTCGTGGGTGCCTTTGGGCAAAAACCGCATCACGTATTCCGCTCCGATGATCGCCAGGGCGTAGGCTTTGGGGTTCCGATTAATGGTAGAGAAGTAGAGATAACCACCCGGTTTGCACATACGCGCGCAGGCGGCGATGACTGAGGCGGGATCGGGTACATGTTCCAGCATTTCCAGACAGGCTACGACGTCATAGGTCTCGGGTTCACGCTCGGCTAACTCTTCGGCGGTGATTTGTTCATAGTCAACGGACAGTCCACTTTCTAAACCATGCAGCTTGGCGACTTGCAGCGGGCCGTGGCTGGCGTCGATTCCTTTAACGGTTGCGCCGCGATAGGCTAAACCTTCCGACAGTATGCCGCCGCCGCAACCGACATCCAGCACCTGACACTCTGCTACGGGAGAATGGCTGTCGATGTAATTACAGCGCAGGGGGTTAATGTCGTGAAGGGGTTTGAATTCACCGTGCTTGTCCCACCAGCGACTGGCCAGGGCTTCAAATTTTGCCACTTCACTGAGATCGACATTGGCTTGCATAACTCTATCCGCTTGTTGCTGTATCAGGAGGTTTGGTTTACTGAGGCGATGCGCTGTTGCCAGTCTGCGACTTCTTCTTGCAGATCGGCCATTGACAGGCTGGTTAACTGAAAGTCATCCAACCGTAGTTGACCGTTGATCCAGACGTGGCTGACGTGTCGCGTAACACCATTGTAAACCAGCGTTGAAACCGGATTGTACAGGGGCTGAAATTCCAGTGCATCGAGTTTGAGTGCGACCAAATCCGCGCACTTGCCGATTTCCAAGGATCCCAGGTCTGCCTCCATGTTCATGGCGCGAGCACCGTTGAGGGTTGCCATTCGCAGTGCTGCATGGGCATTTAGCGCTGTAGCCTTGCCGCTGTAACCTTTCGCTAACAAGGCGGCCAGCTGCATATCGGCGATGAGGTCCTGCCCATTGTTGCTGGCGGCGCCGTCGGTGCCCAGGGCGACGTTGATCTCCCGTTCCAGTAAGGCATCTACCGGACAAAAGCCGCTGGCGAGCTTCATATTGGAACGGGGACAGTGTACGACGTGGGCGCCCGTGGTTTGCAGTATGTCCATATCCTCGTCGGTGAGTGCGGTCATATGGACACACTCGGTAGTGGGGCTCAACAACCCCAAGTTGTGCAATCGGCGGATGGGGCGATCGCCACCGGCCGCAAGAGCGTCATCCACTTCTTTTTGAGTTTCGTGGAGGTGAATTTGGATGGAGGCACCGGTGTTTTGTGCGCCCTCAATAATTCTTTTTAACGGCGTGTCGGATACGGTGTAGGGCGCGTGGGGGCCGTAGGCAATGGTGATCAGGGGATCCTTCTGATGAGCGCGAATCAGCTGCTCACCTTTGTCGATGTATTCTTCAGGGCCCTGACCCCAGGCCGTTGGAAAGTCCATGATTGGAAACGCTAGGCGCGCGCGAATGCCGGCAGCTGCAGCAACCTCTGCAGCGGTTTCAGGAAAGAAGTACATGTCAGCAAAGCAGGTGGTGCCACTGCGAATCATTTCAGCGGCTGCCAGTCGAGTGCCAGTGCGGACAAAATCGGCGCTCACGAATTTGCCCTCTGCCGGCCATATGTGCTGTTCCAGCCACTCCTGCAGGGGATAGTCATCGGCGTAACCACGCAATAGGCTCATGGCCGCGTGATTGTGAACGTTGATCAGTCCGGGAATCACTAGGTGCGAGTTCAATTGAGTCCGCGCACTGTCGGGATAACGCCGTTGCGCTTCGTCGATGGAGCAAAGGTCGATAATGCGGCCATTCAGAATGGCCAGTGCCTGGTTTTCCAGAAGCGAATCTTTTGGAATCACGGGAATCAGCCAGCGACACTCGACGATCAGTTCGGGAGTCTGGGTTGGAGCGGTCATAGACATCTCTTGGTTGGCTTCAGAAAGGAATTGTTGTTTCAAGCTTAGTGGTGCTGCTGAGGTGTCGCTTATTAATTGATCGAATCCGGCGACGAACGCTTACTCTCGAATCCATTCTGTGTGTCGGGGAGTCAATGTTTTGGCGACTTCTTGAACAATGTTGATGATTTCTGCTTATGCTACTGATTTTCTGGTATAATTAGTCGATTAATATAACCCTCAGCGAGACCAGAAGGAACCCTCCTCTATGGCTGAACTGGCCAAAGAACTACTCCCTGTCAATATTGAAGATGAACTAAAGCAGTCCTACCTCGATTACGCGATGAGCGTAATCGTTGGGCGAGCTCTACCCGATGTTCGGGATGGACTCAAGCCGGTACACCGGCGCGTACTGTTTGCCATGAGCGAGTTGGGAAACGACTGGAACAAGGCGTACAAAAAGTCTGCCCGTGTGGTCGGGGATGTTATCGGTAAATACCATCCCCACGGCGATTCTGCGGTCTACGACACCATCGTTCGATTGGCGCAGCCGTTCTCGCTTCGTTACATGCTGGTGGATGGGCAGGGCAACTTCGGTTCCATTGACGGTGATGGCGCTGCCGCCATGCGTTATACCGAGATTCGTATGCAGAAGCTCGCCCACGAGCTGCTCGCGGATCTGGAAAAAGAGACCGTCGATTTCGTACCCAATTACGACGGTACGGAACAAATGCCAGGTGTGCTGCCAACCAAGGTCCCTAATCTGCTTATTAATGGTTCCTCGGGCATCGCCGTGGGGATGGCGACCAACATTCCTCCGCACAACATGCGTGAGGTGATAAAGGCCTGTATTGCCTACATCGATAATGAAGACATCACGATCGATGAATTGATCGATATCGTTCCTGGGCCGGATTTCCCAACGGGAGGCATCATCAACGGCCGTGCCGGAATTTTGCAGGCCTATCGCACTGGGCGCGGCCGCATTTATATTCGTGCCAAAGCTGAAATCGAGCGGGACGATAAGCACAACCGTGAAACCATCATCATTCACGAGATTCCCTATCAGCTTAATAAAGCTCGTCTAATCGAGAAGATTGCCGAGCTGGTTAAAGACCGTAAACTCGAGGGTATCTCTGAGTTGCGTGACGAGTCCGATAAAGACGGATTACGCGTGGTCATTGAGCTTAAGCGCGGTGAGATGGGCGAGGTGGTCCTCAATAATCTGTATGCTCAAACCCAACTGCAAAGTGTCTTCGGTATTAACATCGTTGCTTTGGTGGACGGTGAGCCGCGATTATTAAATCTCAAAGAGCTCTTGGTTTACTTTGTTCGCCACCGGCGTGAGGTGGTGACCCGCCGAACAGTCTACTTGCTGCGCAAGGCTCGTGAGCGCGGTCATATTTTGGAAGGGCAGGCAATCGCCATTGCCAATATCGACGAAGTGATCGAGCTGATTAAAGCCTCTCCAACCCCCGCAGATGCGAAGGATGCATTGATCGCACGCGGCTGGCCCGTTGGCGATGTGCGGGAATTCCTGGAGCGTGCCGGTGCCGAAGCCTGTCGGCCTGATGAGCTAGAAGCTCAATTTGGTCTGCATGGTGAGAGTTATTATTTGTCTCCGGTTCAAGCCCAGGCGATTCTCGATTTACGCCTACATCGCCTTACCGGTATGGAACACGACAAGCTGCTGGCGGAATACCAGGAGCGACTGGAGCAGATCGCAGAATATATGCAAATTCTGGCCAATCCTCAGCGGCTAATGCAGGTAATTCGCGAAGAATTGGAGTTGATTGACGCTACCTACGGCGATGAACGTCGCACAGACATTCAAAGCTCTCAGCAAGATCTGACCATCGAAGATTTGATCAATCCTGAAGATCGTGTGGTTACCATTTCCCATGGCGGCTACGCGAAGTCGCAGCCGGTCGACGCTTATCAGGCGCAGAAACGCGGCGGTATGGGCAAGGCTGCAACGCAGGTTAAAGACGAAGACTTCGTCGAGCATCTATTGGTCGCCAGTACCCACGATACTATTTTGTGTTTTACCAACGCCGGTAAAGTGTATTGGTTGAAGGTTTATCAGATCCCGGTGGCGGGTCGCCAGTCCAGAGGACGGCCGGTCATTAACTTGCTGCCGTTGGAAGAGGGGGAGAGAATTACCTCGATTCTACCGGTTAAAAGTTATGACGATGACCATTACATCTTTATGGCGACCTCGATGGGAACCGTGAAGAAAACCACCTTGTCGCAGTTCTCTCGTCCACGTACCGTGGGACTCAGGGCGATCGATCTTGACGAGGGCGACAGCCTGGTCGGCACCGCGATTACCGACGGGCAGTGCGACGTGATACTCTTTTCCGATACGGGTAAAGCGGCGCGTTTCCGCGAGGCTGATGTTCGCGCCATGGGCCGCACATCCCGTGGTGTTCGTGGTATCCGGTTACAGGAAGGCCAGCGTGTGATCTCCATGGTCATACCGGAAGAAAATGGCAGTGTGCTGACGGTCAGTGAATTCGGTTACGGCAAGCGTACCCGCGTCGATGATTTCCCGGCCAAAGGTCGCGGCAATCAGGGCGTCATCGGCATGCAGACCAATGAGCGTAATGGAGCCCTTGTCGGAGCGGTTCAGGTCTTCGAAGGCAATGAGATCATGATGATCAGCGATCAGGGCACGCTGGTTCGTACCCGTGTGGACGAGGTATCTATCCTAAGCCGTAACACTCAGGGTGTACGTTTAATTAAGTTACGCACCGATGAGCATCTGGTGGGTGTAGCCCGCGTTGAGGAAAGTAGTGAGGACGCGGAGGATGGTGAGGCACCATCTTCCGAAGAGGAATAAACATGGATCAAGATGACGAGCAGAAGGCGTTGTTGGCCCTGCGCGATGAAATTGACGCCATTGATCGCCAAATTGGTGATCTGATTAACGACCGCGCTCGGTGCGCGCAGCGTGTGGCTGAGGTCAAGCAAAAGCAGGGGGGGGAGGTTGTATATTATCGCCCCGAACGCGAAGCCCAAGTGCTGCGCAAAGCGATGGACCGCAACCAAGGCCCTCTTGGTGATGAGGTTATCGGTAAGCTGTTTCGGGAAATTATGTCGGCATGTTTGGCACTCGAAAAGCCCGTGCAGGTGAGTTATCTCGGGCCGGAAGGAACCTTTACCGAGCAAGCTGCGATTAAACATTTCGGCCACGGCGCTGAGACATCTCCCGCCGCAACCATTGACGAGGTGTTTCGGGATGTCGAGGCCGGTGCGGTTCAGTATGGTGTTGTACCGGTAGAAAACTCAACCGAGGGTGTTGTTAATCATACCCTCGACAGTTTTGTAGATTCGAATATCAAAATTTGTGGTGAGGTGGTGTTGCGTATCCATCACAATTTGTTGATTTCAGACGTGACTCGTCAGGACGCCATCTCGCGCATCTATTCCCACTCTCAGTCCCTGGCTCAATGTCGTAAATGGTTGGATGCCAACTACCCGAAAGCTGAGCGTATCGCGGTCAGCAGTAATGCTGAGGCTGCGAAACGACTTAAGGGCGAATGGAATGCTGCCGCGATTGCCGGCGAGATGGCTGCGGAGAAGTACGACCTCAATATTTTAGCGGAAAAGATCGAAGATCGTCCGGACAATTCGACTCGGTTTTTGATCATCGGCACTCAAGATGTCCCTCCCTGCGGAGAAGACAAGTCTTCTGTCGTCATCGCGATGCGCAACGAACCGGGCGCTTTGCACGATCTGCTGGAGCCCTTTCATCGTTATCGGATTGACTTGACTCGGGTTGAGACACGTCCATCCCGCAGCGGTAACTGGAATTACGTCTTCTTTATCGATTTCAATGGCCATGTTGATAACCCTGACGTCAAAGCCGCGTTACAGGAAGTTTCCAGTCGAGCCGCCGATCTCAAAATTTTGGGTTCATACCCGAAAGGTTTGCTGTAGACGTTCACTTAATAACTCGTACCGTTAAATAACGCTTTTTGCGACAGGGCGTGGCAAGCTGCTTTGACTCTTCGGTTCGCGGTATGAACTCTTTTCACAGTCAGTCATTAATCCGCATGTTCTGCGGTTACATACGAATATAAGAGGACCCGGGTGTCTATCCAGATAAACAAACTGGTCGTTATTGGGCTTGGGTTGATTGGTAGCAGTCTGGCCAAGGCGATGAAGAGTCAAAACCATTGCCGCAGTGTCATTGGGGTCGCGCGTCGCGAAGAGACCTGCCGGGCTGCTGAAAAGTTGAATGTGGTTGATCGCGCTGTCACTCAGCTGACCGATCTCGTCTCCGAATTGGGTGCGGGAGACGTGATACTGATTGCCGTGCCAACGTTATCCGTAGAAAACATTCTGCAGGATATTCATGCGGCGGGAATATCGCCGTCGGTGACCATCACTGATGGCGCCAGTGTTAAAGGCTCGGTTATCGATGCGGTCAGGCGTGTTTTTGGTCATTTGCCCGCTCAGTTTGTTGGTGGCCACCCCATTGCCGGTTCAGAGCAGAGTGGGGTAGAGGCGGCCAATGATAAACTGTATGTGGACCATCGCGTTATTCTGACTCCGACTGCAGAAACAGGACCAGAACATCTGGCAAAAGTTAAAAAGCTGTGGGAGCTTGCCGGTGCTGAGGTGTTGACCATGCCGGTCGAGGAGCACGATCAAGTATTGGCAGCCACGAGTCATCTGCCTCATGCGATTGCGTTTTCCCTCGTAGATACACTTGCCCATGATTCGGAGAACGAAAATATTTTTCGCTATGCGGCCGGTGGTTTTCGGGACTTTACCCGCATAGCGTCCAGTGATCCGGTGATGTGGCACGATATTATGCGAGCGAATCGCGCCTCTGTGTTGCAATCACTAGACCTCTTTACAGACAACCTGTCGCGGTTGCGTTCTGCGGTTGAGACAGATGACAGTACCTATCTGCTGGGCGTCTTTACCCGTGCGAAATCCGCCCGGGATCATTTTACCAAAATGCTGGCCAGACAGGCCTACAATTCGGAATCTCAAAAAGTCATGAGTAAGTTTCACGTTCTGCCGGGCGGCAGCATACAAGGCAGTTGTCGTGTGCCTGGTGACAAGTCTATTTCTCATCGTTCCATCATGTTGGGCTCAATTGCTGAAGGTGTTACGGACGTCGAAGGGTTTTTGGAAGGGGAAGATGCGTTGGCGACCTTGCAAGCCTTTCGAGACATGGGGGTCGTCATTGAAGGGCCGGATCAAGGCAAGGTCAAGGTGCACGGTGTCGGGCTAAATGGTTTGGAGCAACCTCCCGGTCAGTTGTATTTAGGCAATTCAGGAACGTCTATGCGGTTGTTGTCGGGCTTGTTGGCCGGGCAGACGTTTACCTCGACGCTGACGGGGGACGAATCCCTCAGCCGACGCCCTATGAAGCGAGTGGCCGATCCCTTGTCATTGATGGGGGCGGATATTGAAACCGGAGTAAACGGGGTGCCGCCATTGGTGATAAATGGCAACGCTCAGTTAACCGGTATCGACTATTCCATGCCGATGGCCAGCGCACAGGTTAAGTCCTGCCTGCTTTTGGCAGGGTTGTATGCCGAGGGCACGACCCGTGTCACAGAACCTGCGCCGACAAGGGATCATACTGAGCGGATGCTTTCTGCGTTTGGCGTAGAGGTCGTCCGAGAGGGGAATTCGGTATCTCTGTCTCCAGGGCAAAGCCTTAAGGCGACGTCTATTGAAGTGCCAGCCGATATCTCTTCAGCAACATTTTTTATGGTGGCTGCAGCCATTGCGCCAGGGTCTGATGTCACTCTGCAACACGTTGGCATCAATCCAACTCGTGATGGAGTGATAACGATATTGAAGCTGATGGGTGCTGATATCACATTGTCTAATGAACGTTTGGTTGGCGGTGAGCCGGTCGCAGATATTCGGGTGCGTTATACTCCATTACAGGGGATCGAAGTTCCTGAGGATCAGGTTCCTCTTGCCATCGACGAGTTTCCCGCATTATTCGTGGCTGCAGCCTGCTCGCAGGGCCGTTTTGTACTTTCTGGCGCAGAAGAACTGCGTGTGAAAGAGAGTGATCGAATTCAGGCGATGGCCGATGGTCTCGCTCTGTTAGGGGTAAAGGCAGAGCCGAAGCCTGATGGGATTATCATTGAGGGCGGTGAAATTGGGGGCGGTGTCGTCGATAGTCTGGGAGATCACCGCATCGCGATGGCTTTTGCCGTGGCAGGACTGCGTGCTACTGCGCCAATTACCATTGACGATTGCGCCAACGTGGCGACTTCTTTTCCAACATTTGTTGGTCTGGCCAAGGAACTCGGCTTGCAGATCGATGTTCTTTCATCCTGAGATATTTGATTAATAAGGACGTAGGATTGTGAAAATACTAGTCACCGGCGGTGCAGGCTTTATCGGCAGCGCGGTTATTCGACACCTGATTGCTGATACCGACCATCACGTGCTGAATGTGGATGCATTGACTTATGCTGGTAATTTAGAATCCATTCCCTGTGCTGACAGTGACCGTTACGAATTTCTGCACGCTGATATTTGCGATCAAGCTGCGATGACGGCAGCGTTTGCGCGCTTTCAGCCAGATGCGGTCATGCATTTGGCGGCGGAAAGTCACGTCGACCGTTCCATCGATGGGCCTTCGGATTTTATTCAAACCAACATCGTGGGCACCTATACCTTGTTGGAGGTCGCTCGGGGCTATTGGTCAGCGTTGGGTGACGCTGCCAAGGAAGCCTTTCGTTTTCATCACATTTCGACGGATGAAGTTTACGGGGATTTGGGCCCGGAAGGATTGTTCACGGAAACGACGGCCTATGAGCCCAGCTCACCGTATTCCGCCAGTAAGGCATCCAGTGATCACTTGGTGCGAGCTTGGAATCGTACCTTTGGGCTGCCGGTATTGGTGACCAATTGTTCGAATAATTATGGTCCCTATCATTTTCCGGAAAAATTGATTCCTCTGATGATCATTAACGCCCTAGCCGGCAAGCCATTGCCCGTCTACGGCGATGGCAAGCAGATTCGTGATTGGTTGTTCGTTGAGGATCATGCGCGGGCGTTGGTGAAGGTGGTTTCTGAAGGTGTTGTTGGTGAAACCTATAACATCGGTGGGCATAACGAGCGACAAAATATCGACGTCGTAAACACCATCTGCGCCGAATTGGATGCGCTGGTTGACGACAAACCAGAGGGTATCGCGAGTTTTTCAGAGCTGATCACCTATGTCACCGATCGACCGGGACATGATCTTCGTTATGCCATTGATGCCTCGAAAATCGGTCAAGAGCTGGGCTGGCATCCTGAAGAAACCTTCGAAACCGGCATTCGCAAAACCGTGGCTTGGTTTTTGGAAAATCGTGAGTGGTGGCAGCGAATCCTTGATGGTAAGTATCGGGGCGAGCGCCTGGGGCTTTCCTAGTAGAACGAAACAGACTTTTCCATTTCGACTTTTTACATTTCGATAGCGGAAGCCCTGACAGCAACCGGAGAGTGACATGAAAGGTATTATTTTGGCAGGCGGCACCGGTAGCCGCTTGCATCCAATTACCATGGGCGTCTGTAAGCAATTGCTGCCCGTGTACGACAAACCCATGATTTATTATCCCTTGTCGACGCTGATGTTGGCGGGGATTCGCGATATTTTGATAATTTCCACGCCCGAAGATACCCCGCGGTTTTCCCAAATGCTTGGGGACGGCAGTGCCTGGGGAATTTCTCTCAACTACGCCATTCAGCCGTCACCAGACGGATTAGCTCAGGCGTTTTTAATCGGTGAAGAATTTATAGATGGGCAAGGCTGTGCCTTGGTGTTGGGTGACAACTTGTTTTTCGGTCAGGGTATGACCAAGGCGCTGTCGCGAGCGGCCGAATCTGAAACGGGCGCAACGGTATTTGCCTACCCGGTGAAAGACCCTGAACGGTTTGGTGTGGTGTCTTTTGATGCGAATGGCAAAGCCCTGGATATTGAAGAAAAGCCATCTAAGCCAAAATCACGTTACGCGGTGACCGGCCTCTACTTTTACGATGATCGGGTGGTTGAATTTGCCAAACAGGTAAAGCCGTCACCCCGTGGCGAGTTGGAAATTACCGATCTGAATCGTATGTACTTAGACCGTGGTGAGCTGCAAGTGGAAATGATGAGCCGTGGTGCGGCTTGGCTTGACACTGGGACTCACGATTCTCTGCTGGATGCCGGTATGTTTGTGCAGACCATTGAGCGGCGCCAAAGTTTGCGGATCGCTTGCCCCGAAGAAATTGCCTGGAGTAAAGGCTGGATCAGTGAAGACGAATTGCGAGTCTTGGCCCAACCACTGATAAAGAGCGGTTACGGTCAGTATTTGCTGGATATTTTGGAGTATTGAGCCATGGATGTTACCAAAACCGTGTTGCCGGGCGTGGTCATCATTGACCCGAAAGTGTTTGGCGATGCCAGAGGCTTTTTCTTGGAGAGCTTTCAGGTTGACCGCTATCGAGAAGAGGCGGGGATAGAATTGCCCTTTGTTCAGGATAACCACTCTCGGTCCTCACAGGGGGTGTTGCGGGGGTTACACTTTCAAATCAATAAGCCCCAAGGCAAATTGGTGCGTGTGGTGTCTGGCGAAGTGTTGGATGTTGCGGTCGATATCAATCCTCAGTCAGCAACCTTCGGGCAGTATGCTTCCGTTCTGTTAAGTGGCGAAAACCATCGTCAGTTTTGGGTTCCACCGGGCTATGCCCACGGTTTTGTGGTCTTGTCGGAATCCGCAGATTTTGAATACAAATGCACCGATTATTACGACCCGGCCGATGAGGGCGGCATCATCTGGAATGACCCGGATGTTGGTATCGATTGGCAGATTGCGGACCCTAAGCTGTCAGAAAAGGACGCCAAGCTCCCCTCATTAAAAGAGTGGAGCGCCAATCAATCGTAATCTCAACAGGTGCTAAGGCTGCTTGAGCGATAACAGGGAATTTATGTCTCAAACAATTTTGTTATTTGGTGGCACAGGTCAGGTTGGCAACGCCTGTCGTGGACGTTTCGAAAAGCGAGCCGATGAATTTACCGTCGTTGCTCCGGGGCGGGCGGACGTGGATTTTACCGATCCGCAATCCGTTCGAGAGTGTGTTCTCACGTCTGGATGCGATTGGGTCATTAATGCCTGCGCTTATACAGCCGTTGATAAAGCGGAAAGCGAAGCCGATATCGCCTATAAAATTAATGCAGACAGTGTGGACGAAATGGCAAAAGCGGCGGCGCAATTGGGTGTCCCACTGGTGCACATTTCCACAGACTATGTGTTTGATGGTACCGCCAACATGCCCTACACGGAAGATCAGCCAACCGGCCCGAATGGTGTGTACGGGGCATCAAAGTTGGCCGGTGAACAGGCGGTACAGAAGGCTTGCCAACAGTATTATCTGCTACGCACCAGCTGGGTATTCAGTGCTGATGGCAACAACTTCGTTAAAACCATGTTGAGATTGGCGAAAGATCGGACGGAATTGGGTGTTGTTGCCGATCAGCTTGGTCGGCCAACGTTTGCTGGTGATATTGCCGATGCAATTTTGCGTTTGATCGATTTACCGAGGAACCAGCAAGCCCAATCCTGGGGTGTTTACCATTGCAGCAGTCAGGGCGAGGCAAGTTGGTTTGATTTTGCCAAGGCAATCTTTGCCCAGGGCGTTGCTGATGGTTTGATAGAAAAAATTCCTAACGCCAACCCTCTAACAACCGACCAATACCCCACACCAGCGAAACGACCGGCCTATTCTGTGTTGGCGACAGATAAATTAGAAGCGTTGATTGGGAAGTTGCCGCATTGGCAAAAAGGATTGGAAACGACCTGTGAAGCACTAAAGGCATCATCAGCAAGCTGACACGTTTCCGAGTGGTGTAGTAGGGAAGGCCGTAAATCCCCATAGATTTTGTGACAGTAATAATAAGTAAGAAACCCAGCTGATTCGCTTCCTTATGAATCAGCTGGATTAGTAACCGCGACTGCGTTCTGCGATTACTTGTTAAGCCTTCCCGAAACAGCTGGTTGGGCTTTTGGGGTAATTCCTTTTCCCCGAGGGGCTGTTCTGTACGAACTTGCCTTATTGTAGGGTGATCAAGTCGCTATTTTTTTCCAATGTTTTCTCTCCGACACCTTTAATTGCGGTGATTTCTTCCAGAGAGTTGAATTTTCCGTTCGTCTCGCGGTATTTGACGATCGCTGCAGCGCGTTTCATGCCAATGCCATTAAGAGCATCAGCAATTTCTTGAGCTGTTGCTTCGTTGATATTGACGATCTGCGGCGCGGTATCTGCTGTTTCAGCGGCAATGCTGATTGATGGAACAGCGGTCAGCAGAAGAGCTGCGGTGAAAAGGCTGGCCAGAGTTTTCTTACCTGAAAGTAATTTCATAACGACATCCTTGCGTGTCTGGTTAAATTGAGTGGTTAGATTAACAAAAGATGTTTTATGCGCCATCGGTAGAAGGCATGAAATGCTCACAGGCAAAATTATTGTCAATTCGTGACGGCGCAGCAGCCAAAAGGTACAATCCGTCGTTTTTACGAAGATCAGACAGGATTTGCTATGACGTTGGGCCCGAGAATTCTGGTGGCATTAGACTATTCGTCGCTGGATGACTGCCTGAAGATGGCAGAGCAACTGGACCCTCATCAGTGTCGTTTGAAGGTCGGCAAAGAGCTGTTTACTGCGGTCGGACCGGTGGTTATTGAGCGATTGCGGGGGCTGGGATTCGATGTGTTTCTCGATCTTAAGTTTCACGATATCCCAAATACTGTCGCTGGCGCAGTTCGAGCAGCCGCAGACGTCGGTGCCTGGATGGTGAATGTTCACGCCAGTGGTGGACGTCGTATGATGGAGGCCGCTCGAGGCGCATTAGAAAATCGCCAGGGAGATACCCCACTGTTGATTGCTGTCACTGTATTAACCAGCATGGATGGCAGTGATTTGCGCGAAGTGGGGATCGAGTCTGCGCCAGAGCAACAGGTTCAACACTTGGCTGTGTTGGCGAAAGACAGTGGTATGGACGGGGTGGTGTGCTCAGCGGTTGAGTCGACGCAACTTAAGGCATCTCTTGGAGACTCGTTTGCATTGGTTACGCCCGGTATTCGCCCGGCCAGCGCTGCCGCGGATGATCAGCGTCGTATCGTCACACCCAGAGAAGCGTTAGTGGGTGGAAGTGATTACTTGGTGATCGGACGACCTATCACTGGGGCTGCTGATCCTGCCAAGGCCTGTGAGAGTATCATTACGTCAGTCAGTGATCTTCTTGTCTGAAAGTTGAAAAAGGTTGTAGTACTTTCATGATTATCACGATCGATGGCCCAAGTGGGTCAGGTAAAGGGACCATTGCCCAGTTGCTGGCGAATCAGCTGGGTTTTCACCTGTTAGACAGTGGTGCGCTCTATCGTCTAACGGCGCTTGCGGCGGATAGCCAAGGTGTATCTTTAGAAGATGAGGTTGCTCTGGCTGAGCTCGCTACGAGTCTCGATATCGAATTTAATGCCTCCAGTGGTGAAATGCGCTACCTAATGGCGGGTTCAGACGTTTCTGAAGCCATTCGACAGGAACATATAGGTATGGGGGCGTCGAAGGTTGGTGCCTCGAAAGCTGTGCGCCAAGCGCTGTTAGAATTGCAGCGCAGTTTTGCCAAACCACCCGGGTTGGTTGCGGATGGTCGAGATATGGGAACGACGGTGTTTCCGCAAGCTGAGCTTAAAGTTTTTCTGACGGCTTCGGCAGAGGTTCGGGCTGAGCGTCGTTGTCGTCAATTAGAAAGTCTGGGGCAAGAAGCTCCTTATGACTGCATCCTTAGCGATATCAAGTTGCGCGACAAGCTCGATGTGGAGAGGCCGGTTTCGCCATTAAAGCCTGCCGATGATGCCGTTTTGTTAGATGCAACGGAATTGAGTATCGATGAGGTACAGGACGCTATCCTCGCTTTGTTCGCCAAATTCTGAAGCAGCAGTTTTCTTGCCCAATGTAATATAAACCTTATGGAGAGCTCTCTATGACCTGGTTGGTCAGAACCCTTGGAATCCTGGTAATTCTTGCAGGTGCCTTTCTCGGAATATGGTTTAGTACGGAAAACAGTGAGCCCATTCAGATTTCCTTGTTGATTTACACTCTGCCGCCCATTTCATCTGGGATTTTGCTGCTTGCTACCCTTTTGGTGGGAGCCGTTGTCGGTTGGTTGGTGAGTTTTGTTGCGGACGCCCGTACCCGGGGCAACAATCTGGCGTTAAAGCGTAAGCTGGGGCAGAGGGATCGCGAACTGGAGCGTTTACGCAAACCACCTGCTAAGGTTTAATGGATTCAATTTCCCAGTGGGCCGCAAGCTTTTTAGCGCTGGCCTTCATTTCAGGTTTTTTTCTCGGGCGTCTAATTCATCGATCTCCTCCCCGTGAAAATCCATCGCCCTGCGTCCAGCCCCACTATCTGACAGGTCTTAATTACCTGTTAAGTGAGCGGCAGGATGCTGCAATAGATGCCTTTATCGACTCGTTAGAAGTCAATAGTGAAACGCTCGAGACGCATTTGGCGCTGGGTAATTTTCTTCGCAAACGAGGTGAGTCAGACCGTGCGATAAAGATCCACCAAAACCTCCTGTCGCGATCAGAATTGGATGACTCCCAGCAGTTGCATGTTCAGCTGGAATTAGCGAGGGATTTTATAGCCGCTGGTTTGCTGGATCGCGCCGAGTTGCTTCTCAAAGAGCTTATCTCCTGTAAAGAGGCGGGAATTCGTTTTGAATGCCTGGAACACCTGGTGGAAATCTATCAGGACGAAAAGGAATGGGCCAATGCGATTGACGTTATTAAACAGGTTGCTGGTCGGCGCTTTATCCGCATGTCAGAGCGCTGGCGATTGTTGCAAAGCCACTTTTACTGCGAGCTGGCAGAAATAGCTCTCGCAGCATCGAACTTCACCGGAGCTCGTAATCAATTAAAGGCGGCGCTTGTGGCAGATCGTCATTCGGCCAGGGCCTTCTGTATTATGGGGCGGCTGGAATTAACCTTAAAGAATTACTCGTCCGCTATTCAGTGCTTTAAGCAGATGGTAGATATGGACGACTCTCTCCTGGGGGAGGTTCTACCGGACATTGAGCGGTGCTATCGAGAAATCGGCGAGCCTGCAGAGTATCGTAACTACCTTGTTGATTTGCTTGAAAAAGGACGTAAGACTCCCGTGGTTTTGGCGATGGCAAAGTTTCTTGCGCTGGAGGAGGGCAGTTCATCCGCTCAGGCCTTTTTACTTTCCCTTGGCGAAGAATCTCACAACGTCAACACGCTTCGAATATTGATGCTGTATCTGTTGGAGCGGCCGGAGGCGGATGATGTCGAATTGGCAGAAATCGCTGGAACCGTCCTTAAAAAGGTTGAAAGGGGTGCCAGTGGTTATCGTTGCGGCCACTGCGGATTTAGTGGCCAGCACATGCATTGGCTTTGCCCGAGTTGCAAGTCCTGGGATAGTGTACGCCCGGTCGTGGATTAGATACCACTTTTGGCTTGTTTGTGGTTTCTTAATTTGCTATCCTCCGCCGCCATTAATTTTAACTGAGAGAAACACCTTATACTCGGCTGGCCAGAGACGCTGAGGGGGTGTTATTTGTAATCTGACCCCATGCTTCTGGCAGTGTGGAAAGCTAATCGGACTGTTGGAATCCAGGCTAGTGCTTAACTGACCGGTCCGCCCTGGCTGTCGAACCTTAAAGGTTGTCTTAATGAGCGAATCCTTCGCAGAACTCTTTGAAGAAAGTTTAAAAACCGTCGATATGGTCCCCGGATCGATCGTGACGGGTGTTGTTATTGATGTTGATAAAGATTGGGTTACCGTTCACGCGGGCCTGAAATCAGAAGGTGTTATTCCCGCTGTTCAGTTTCTGGATGACAGTGGTGAGTTGACTCTCAATATCGGTGACGAAGTCCAGGTAGCCCTGGAAAGTGTTGAAGACGGTTTCGGTGAAACCCGTCTGTCCCGTGAGAAAGCCAAGCGTGCTGAATCCTGGACAATGCTGGAAGCGGCTCATGAAGCCGACGAAATTGTTAAAGGTATCATCAACGGTAAGGTCAAAGGTGGCTTTACTGTGGATATCGGTGGAATCCGTGCCTTCCTGCCTGGCTCTTTGGTCGACGTGCGTCCCGTTCGTGAGACGGCTCACCTTGAAGGTAAAGATCTGGAATTCAAAGTTATCAAGCTGGATCAGAAGCGCAACAACGTGGTTGTTTCACGTCGCGCAGTACTGGAGAAGGCCAATTCTGCAGAGCGCGAGCAATTGCTGGCTAACCTGCAAGAAGGTATGACTGTTAAAGGTATCGTTAAGAACCTTACCGATTACGGTGCCTTCGTTGACTTGGGTGGTGTTGACGGTCTGTTGCACATTACCGATATGGCCTGGAAGCGTATCAAGCATCCGAGTGAAATCGTTAATGTTGGTGACGAAATTGACGTTAAAGTCCTGAAATTCGATCGTGAGCGTAACCGTGTTTCCCTCGGCCTTAAGCAGCTTGGCGAAGATCCATGGGTCGAAATCACCAGCCGCTACCCAGAGGGTACTCGCACCACCGCTCGTGTCACCAATCTTACCGATTACGGCTGTTTTGCTGAAATTGAAGAAGGTGTTGAAGGTCTGGTTCACGTTTCTGAAATGGATTGGACCAACAAGAACATCCATCCTTCCAAGGTTGTTAACGTAGGTGATGAAGTCGAGGTTATGGTTCTCGACATCGATGAAGAGCGTCGTCGTATTTCTCTCGGCATCAAGCAGTGTCAAGAAAACCCATGGGATGCCTTTGGCCGCTTGAATGCGAAAGGCGACAAGGTCTCTGGTAAGATCAAGTCAATCACTGACTTCGGTATCTTTATTGGTCTTGATGGCGGTATTGACGGCCTGGTTCACTTGTCTGATATTTCCTGGCAGGAAGTGGGCGAAGAAGCCGTACGCAAGTACAAGAAAGGCGATGAGCTGGAAACTGTTATCCTGGCAATTGATCCAGAAAGAGAGCGTATTTCTCTGGGTATCAAGCAGTTGGATAGCGATCCATTCTCTGACTATGTCGCTGTCAATGATAAGGGTGCTGTTGTAAACGGTACCATCAAAGAAGTTGACGCCAAGTCTGCGGTTGTTACCTTGGCTGACGATGTTGAAGGTGTTCTGAAAGCCTCTGAAATTAGCCGTGACAAGGTTGAAGACGCCCGCAATGTGCTGAACGTTGGTGACAGCGTCGAAGCGGCGATCCTTAACGTTGACCGCAAGAACCGTACAATCAACCTGTCTGTTAAGTCTAAAGACGCAGCAGAAGAGCGTGCGGCGATTAAAGAGCACTCCAAGAAGTCCGAAGAGCAAGCCGCTCCAGCGACCATTGGTGATCTCATCAAGGCACAAATGGAGAGCCAGGAGCGCTAATAAGCTTACTGGTTATCTGAAAAAAGCGGCGTCACAGCCGCTTTTTTTATGCCTCAAATTTAAGGAAATATTTCCTTTTCATTTCGTTGCGAGATAAGTCGCTCACGTTTGTCAGAGATATCTCACAAAGACGGGTGCTTAAGTCGCCTGTTCCTTATCCGCGAAATACGTGAATATACGCGTCACAGGGATGTTTGAACGGACGCACTATAGGCTAGGACTGGCCCAGGGATGCTCGGAACAACGCCTTGATTGGCGCGGAAAGGAGTCCGCATCGCGATATATCGCGACTTTCTTCAAAAACGGGTTGCACTTCGTCTTGAAGGCAACCTGCTTTTTCGCCAATAACTCTCCTTAACGCGACACCTAGCGAATATAGTGCTTGCTCGCTATTTTCTCCCGTCCTATACTCCTTTTAAAACAATGGGTTATCAATCCTTTTGTTTTCAGGTCAAAGAGTGTGACTAACACAGGCTCTTGGGTATCAGGTGGCAGGAATGACCAAGTCAGAATTGATCGAACGTATCGCCGAGCAGCAGGATCAGCTGTCTATCAAAGATGTTGAGCTCGCTGTGAAACTTATCCTAGATCACATGTCAAAGGTGCTTGCTGACGGCGAGCGCATTGAAATTCGTGGCTTTGGCAGCTTTTCGCTTCACTATAGAGCTCCGAGAGTGGGGCGCAATCCGAAGACCGGTGATTCTGTGGAGTTATCTGGGAAGTATGTACCGCACTTTAAGCCAGGGAAAGAGCTTAGGGATCGGGTGAACGAAAGTTTGTAAGTCGCCTTTTTTTTTGGGGTATGTTCTAGCTTAGCCAAACTTACCTAGTGCCTTAGCAAAACGCTCTCGTGTAAACTTGTACTCAATTTTTTGCCTTCTGCCCTAGTCGCTTCTCTATGAGAAATATTATATTGCATATGCATCTTTTTAAGAATGCAGGCTCTTCGATTGATAAAATTTTACAAGATTCTTTTGGGACTGCTTGGGTCAACTGGGATAAACCTAAAGGGCAGCCAGGAAAAATTTTACCAAATGAAATGGAAAAATTTATAGATGATAATCCCCACCTGAAAGCTATTTCTTCTCATGATTTTAATCCGCCTCTTCCAATCGGAAATTTCAAAGTCTATCCCATTCTATTTTTGCGTCATCCAATACTCCGGGCAAAATCTTCTTATATGTTCGAATGGAAAAAACAGCTAGGCTTGAGTGAGCCTAAAGGATCGTTTGCTGACTACATTAGTGAAAAAATAAGACCCGGTAAGCCTAGCGTAATAGGTAATTTTCAAGCTAATAAATTAGCGCATAGATTTTATTCGCAACAAAAAAGCGCGAAGCTACTTCGCGAGGATGAAATCCTAAATCGGTCAAAGTCCTTTATACAAACATTGCCTTATTTTGGTATCGTAGAAGAATTCCAGCAATCGTTAGTGAGATTGCATTATTTTTTATCTGGAGCCTTTACTGGTGCGAAGATTACGAATCAGCTAGTTAATTCAACCCAGGATATTCACGATTCGATAGACGGGAGATTAGAGCAGATTAAAAATGAACTAGGACAAGATGTTTACAAATATCTTCTAAAAAACAATAAATTGGATTTAGATTTATATGAATTTTCATCCAGTCTTTTTTTCTCAATAGCTAATACAAGGTAAGTAAATGTTACCGGAGGAGTTTTCGTCGAGTAGCCCAGGTGACCTTGAGGCACTTGAAGAAAAAAATCAATATTTATCTGAGACAGTAAACGATACCTATATTAAGTTATATTTATTTGACCGCTCGATTTTAGGCAGGTTGTTTTTTCTTATTGAAATTCTTTATTCGTTGCTTACTTTCAGGCCGCGCGGAGTCAGTCGTTACCGCCAGCTTATAGATGAAGCACGTAATTACGTAAATAATGATGCATATATTTCATATACTGAAAACAAAACAAGAGGGCGACTCGCTCTAGTTGTATCAGTTTTCAAATATTTCTTCTCGCATCCTTACTCGAGCTTACGATTAATTAGTTGGTACCGAGTTAAAAAACTATTTCTCATGTTGTTTGCTAGAGACTCGACTTCGGCAAGTGCATGGGTTGCGGAGAGATTTCCTCTGTCGGGCACTATCACAGAGAAACCAATAATATTTTTAGAAGATCAAGATTTTGACAATCTCGTTATTGATTTTCCCTCATTTCGATCAGTTGAAATTTCTATTGTGGTTCCAGTTTTTAATAATTATCGAACTACAATTTCGTGTTTGCTGGCAATCAAAGAGCATACCCATGGAATACCTTACGAAATAATCATTGCTGACGATGCATCCAATGATAGTACGAAAAACATCGAAGAAAGAGTAAGCCCGATTGTAATTTCTAGGCAAGAGGAAAACGTTGGCTTTCTGAGGAATTGTAATGAAGCAGTCAAGAAAGCGAATGGTAAATATGTCGTTTTGTTAAATAACGACACTAACGTTCAACCTGGCTGGCTAGAACCGTTACTAAAAGTCATTAAATCGGATTTTAATGTAGGCTTAGTGGGGCCAAAGCTTGTTTACCCCGATGGTACCTTGCAAGAGGCTGGTGGTGTAATTTGGGGTGATGGTTCAGGTTGGAATTTCGGGAAAGGTGCGAATCCAACGGATTCTGAGTACAACTATATTAGAGACGTTCATTATATATCGGGAGCTTGTATACTTTTTCCGAAAGATCTTTGGACCATGATAGGGGGGTTCGACGAACGGTATGCACCTGCATATTATGAAGATACTGACTTTGCATTTGCTGTAAAACATACCGGGAGGAGAGTAGTTTATCAACCCGCATCTACCGTTGTTCATATTGAGGGGGTTAGCAATGGAACAAATATCAATGCGGGAATTAAAAAGTTTCAAGATCGTAATCGCAGAAAGTTTAGAGCCAAATGGAAGGCAACACTAAATACGCTTCATTCACACTCCCTTAATACGATTAATACGCGAGACAACGGAGTCTATAGAAGTACAGTTCTGATAATTGATCACTATGTGCCCTTTTATGATAAGGATGCTGGTTCACGTTCAACATACTTATATATTTGTCGAATGATTAAACTAGGTATCCGGGTAAAGTTCATTGGGGCGAATTTTTTCCCTCATCAGCCTTATACCGCAAACTTGCAGCAAATGGGTGTTGAGGTTATCTACGGTGAAAGCAAGGCCCGAAATTGGAAGAGATGGTTGGCAGAAAATGCTAGTGAGATAGATTTTATCTATTTGCATCGTCCCCACATCACCGAAATATTCATTGATCAGATTCTCAAAATAAAAAATCGTCCTAAGATTATTTATTTCGGTCACGACCTTCATTTTTTGAGAATAGAGAGAGAGGCACTGTTAGATAAGAGCTCAGAGAGCCTGAAAAGTGAATCCAAGAGTTGGTTAAAAAGAGAGCTTGCTATATTCGAGAAGGTCGATAGAGTATTTTATCCATCAGCTATCGAAGTTGCGAAAGTACGAGAGCTAAATTCGGAATGCGATGTAGATGTATTGCCCCTGTACTGTATTAATACTAGTCAAATTTCACAATATTCAAATAGTCATCGGTCAGGAATTTTATTTGTAGGGGGGTTCGGACATCCTCCAAATGTTGATGCAGTTCTCTGGTTTATAGAGAAGATTTTCCCAAGTATACTTCGAATTGATCCGGATATTTGTTTCCACGTGGTCGGGTCTGCGGTACCTGATGTACTTAAAAAATTGCAATCGGAAAACATTATTGTGCATGGATACATGTCAGATAATGATCTTGGCGACTTGTATAAAAAAGTAAGGCTCTGTGTAGTGCCATTAAGATACGGCGCGGGCGTCAAAGGAAAGATTCTCGAGGCATTGAAGAATGGAATACCGATCGTTACGACATCAATAGGTGCTGAAGGAATACCTCATGCAGGCGAAGTCATGGCAATCGAAAATGATGAGACCGCCTATGCTGATAGTGTAGTAAGTATTTATCATTCGGAATACCTATCGAAGAATTATGTAGATAAGTACGCTGATTATATTGAAGAGAATTTTAGTGAAAAAATTATCGATGGCATAATTGCTAAAAATTTCATTGTTGATAGATAAACCTAAGATTTTAGATGCGAAACGTTATTCTTCACGGCCATATTTTTAAAAATGCGGGTACGACTTTTGATTATGCATTGAAAAGTTTTTTTAAAAGTTCTTTCTATGATCATAGAGATGATAGTGCCTTAAGAAAAGGTAAAGGAAAATATCTATTGGAATTTTTAGCATCAAAACCGCATATTAAAGCCTTCTCAAGTCATCATCTGTGCAGCCCGCTTCCCATCTGCAATGACATAAACTTTGTTCCTGTATATTTTTTAAGACATCCTATAGAAAGAATTGTTTCTGTCTACGAGTTTGAAAGAAAGCAGCCGCCAATAACTCCAGGCTCGAAAATGGCGAAGAAACTAGATATCTTGGATTATGTAAGGTGGAGAAACAATCCTTCTGTAGGTAGAACAATTCGTAATTTCCAAACTGCGTATTTGTGTGGACAAGAGCGCCTAGATAAACACAAAGAGGTAACTAATATTCAGTTTGAAATAGCGTGTGAGCACTTGTTTTCTGATAGTACACTCTACGGTATTGTGGATTTGTTTGGAGAAAGTGTTGTTTATATCGAAAATAAACTTACTAAAATATATCCCGGTATACAGCTACCCTATAAAAGTAAAAACGTCCAAAATAATAGTTCATTTGATACAAAACTGACTGAAGCGGTTAAGCGGCTTGACCCTGTTTTAGATCAAATATTGGCAAACAACGAATACGACATGAAGTTATATACAGTTGCCAGAGAGCATTTTAAAAATATCTTAACTAATTAGATTTGAGCATATCCGCAGTTTACAAGATGTTTTCCTATTAGGAAGGATTTGGTCACGGTGTAAAACTTGAAAGGTTTGTGTCCCAGAGGAAGTACTTTCCCTAAAGGCTTCGCTACCCAAATGGTATTAATAACTTTTAACGGTTGATGTATCAGATATCTACATACACTTTAAATTTCAGTGATTGAATTGTTATGGTAAAAAAAATTGATAAAGAAGGATTTTTCTGTTCTGTAGAGGCATTTCTTGAGTTAGATATTAATTCAGAAAGATCAAAGATTATAAGTGATCACCTCTTAAACCAGGCAAGAATACAAGTTAAAGAAAAAGTATATGCCTCGAGTGTTAAGGAGCCTTCTATTGAGGCAATAGTAGACATACTATCTGAATTAAAAGTAGAGAATCACCTACTCAAAGCGGCGTGGCTGGAAAGATGCCGTTATGAGAGTCCCCAAAATTTTGAAGAAATCGAAGATATATCACAGAATATCCTATCTAGAAATAATCTACAGGATGGAATTTCGTTTGATATTCGCAGCGAAATTACCGGTAGAAATTGGTATTCTGCGGAACCGCATGGCAGGTGGGCTGGACCAGATAACGAAAGTAGCTTAATGGTTCCGGCATTAGGTTGTGGAAAATATGAAATAATATTCGAAGTCACAGGTCAGATAGAAAAGGACACAATCGATAAGACCTCTATTCATCTTAATAACAACCCCCTAAATTTTGTGAAAAAAGGTATGGGTTCGGCTATAAAGCTGCATGCTAACTGCGAAGTATCTAAGGAACATAAGTTACCTTTCTGGATTTTCGATTTCAAATTTACTAATGTTAAGTCTCCCTTCAGTTTGGGCGGGGCTGATAAGAGATTGCTTTCTATTTGTCTGAAGTCCATTAGTTTAAGAAAGCTATAGAATGTAGTAGATGATTCTACGAATCTATCTTGTTAGAGGCATTTTAAAACAGTTAGGTAAATACGACTATTTGCCTATAAATATGCTAAATATGACCGGACATAAAAGGGGCTTTCTTGAACTCATTATTTAAAAAAAGAAAAAGGCGGCTTTTATTAGTGACTGACGTCCGGTTTTGGAATCCAGGACTAGGGAGCCACACAAGAATATTATCTATTTGTAATAGTATGAATGAATATTTCGAGTTAGAGGTATTTTATTTAGGCGAGATTTCGTCAACTGATAATCAAGAAATAGCTGCGAATGTTTGTGGTATAAAAATATTTAGTTGTAATTCTTATTCTGTTGATAAAATAAAATATAGCCATTCGATTACAAAAATAAAGAAAAATGGGTTCTCCTGTCTGGAGTATTTATTCCAAGAAAAATGGGCTGCTCAGTATTATAACTTTCTTAAAAAGACAAATGAGTACGATATCATACTGTATGAGTACTTATGGACGTCCTATTTGAAGGCTTACACACCCTACGATCCTATTAGTATAATTGACACACACGATGTAATGTCGGTTAGAAATTATAAGTTTGTTAAAAGCGACGTCGATATCAAATTCAAAATCTCATTGAGAGAAGAATTGGCAGTGCTAAGTGAGTTTGACATTATTCTCGCTATTCAGTATCAAGAAGCGGAATATCTAAAGCAGCTACTTCCAAATAAAGTAATCGTATGCTGTCCTGTAGCAATACCTTTAAAACCATTTAGATTTAAAGAGAATAAAGAAGATTCCCACGGAGGTATCTCTGTAGGATTCGTGGGCGGCCAGAATGCAGTTAATGCAGAGTCTATCCAATGGTTTATTAAAAACGTTTTTCCGCTAGTTAATCGAAATATTACATTGGATATTTACGGAAATGTGGTACGGGACTTAATCGGTTTAAACATAGGTCAAAGGGTAAATTTAATTGGTTACTGTAGTTCACTAGATGAAGCATATTTAAATAGCGATATTATCGTGAACCCTATTCTCTTTGGCGGAGGCCTTAAGATAAAGACAGTAGAAGCCATGGCTTATGGAAAGCCTATAGTTTCAACTTTAGAGGGAGTAGAAGGTATTCCCAATCCCGATGAGTTGGGGATATTAGTTTCGAACTGTAGATTTGAGATGGCGCATTCGATTAACTCATTAGCGAGTGATGCTGATTCTCGAAGAACGTCTGCTAAAAAAGCCTACAACGCGTCTAGTACATTATTTTCTTCTAAAAACTGCTATTCGCCACTTATCGAAATGTCGGTGTAAACAGTTTATGAACGAAAATATCAAAAAGATTGTAATAACGGGTGATTTTTTACGGTTAAGGCAATCGGGAGATGGTGTATGCTCTCAAAATGCGAACATTAAATGGCTCTATCAGCTTATAAATCCTGCTTTAAGAATGGTCACCAAGTATCCTGTGCAGATGCTGTTGCACACCGGTAATCAGAATTGTATTGGAACGAGAATATTCAGAGCTTTTCAAAGAGATCCTTCTTTTGAGGCGTGGGTAGAGTTGTATAATAAAAATCCTTGCGACAGATCGCTAGCGGAAATTTATGAGACTTTTCGTAATACGTTGGTAATTTCTTTTGAAATGTCTGAACTGGTGAGGAAGGGATTAGAATATCTTAACATCCCCTATGTAGATTTTACTGTACACCCAGTGCGATTTGCAGACGATCTGATTTTTGGGGTGAGAAGTAATATCTCTGGAAGTTTTTCGAGTTTAGCATCAAATGTTATTACTGATGATGAAATTTCAATTTATGCCGCTTTAGCCCGTGCGAATTTGTCGAGGCTTCCTGCGATCACTACTTTGCGCGGTTCTCGCCAGGTTGCCGTTTTTGCCGGTCAGACTACTGATGATAAAGTTCTAATAAAAAATGGAAAGCTAGTTCAGTTTGAAGATGTATTCGAGAAATTTATACAAATGGCGCAGAGCCACGAGAGAATTTTGGTTAAGCCGCATCCTTATGCAAAAGAAAATAAGATAATAATTGGATTAACTCGATTGTTTCCTAATACAGAAATCACGAACGAAAATTTTTATCATCTCATAAATCAAGACTCGGTTAGTCATGTTTATAGCTTGACGTCCAGTACGTCGATAGAGGCGAGTTATTTCGGAAAAAGGGGGGTTCATTTATTACGATACCCATATATGTTCAGTGAAATGGATTGTGACAAAGGGGCGTACCTTACGATTAAACCGAACATTTACTTGCCTATGTTTTGGGAATCTCTTTTTGAGAATTTAAAACTAAAACGTAAAAAAATACCGAGGCTTAGTATATCTGAGAACCAACCCAATAGACTTAGAAATGCTTTCAGAAATTATTGGGGCGCTGATATTTTTTATAGCTTTTAATTGTTGGCTTAGCTAAAAATTTAAGCGTGAAAAGAATAAGGCTCTTAATCGTTGTTAGTAGGCCGTTAATATAGGTTGCGGTTAACCATTGTTCGAAAGCACTTTTATCGTATTCGATAAGGCTAAAAACATATTAAATGAGGAATTTGATTTGAAAGAGCAAAGCGAGAACAGTTCCAAAGAAAGCTCCTCAACGGAAGCTTGTTTTGATTTAGTCCTACAAAAAAAATATTCCGAATTACTCTCAATCATCAATAGAGAATATCATCCTGATGATGTAGATGAAAATAGAGTATTCAGTTCTGAATATTATCTTAGTATGCACGATACCCCTGCCTATCAGAAAAATAATTGGTTTTCGGATAAATATATTAAATTACTTCAAGCTAAAGGTTTTAAAAGCATATTTGAATTAGGTTCGGGTAATGGAAAGGCAACAAAAAAAATGGCTGATATTTTTGATGTTGTTTATTCGTGTGATTGGAATCCAAATCCGTATTCGTCTTTGCCAAACGTAGAATTTTTTAATGCATCGTTTTTTGACGTACCAAATAATACAGAGGCAGAAGTAACAGTTTCAGCAGATGTTATCGAACATTTTCCTCCGAGAGATGTACCTAGATTAATAAATAAGCTACATCAGATATCTCCTTATGGGCTTCATTTAATCGCGGGATATCCGGATGGCCATTCACATCTTTCAGTGTTTTCTCCTTGGCGCTGGTTAGAGCTCTTTAGAGTTGTTGATAAAGGGTACAATATAATTGAGATAGAATTTAGGAGAGGTCGTTCAGAGGCTCCTATATTTGTTATTTCTAACTTTTAGCCAATATAATTTTCTTTTCATCTTATTTTCGTGAAAATAAATAATATATATCTTGCAAGTCAGTATTCTCCCCTTTCACTGTCCATGATTTTTAGTGATTGTCCCTGTTATTTTATGGATTACGTATAATGTCCACTCACAAAATATTCCATATGGCTAGTTTCTCCAGATCCGGAGAAACTTTGTTGCAAAGGTGTTTAAGCGCACATCCTAAGATTGAAGTCGTTCATCAGATTCTATCAGCAGATGATCCAAACGATTTAGAGTTGTTTAAATATCTTATGAATTCTGAAGAATTAGAAATTTCTTCGAATCATAAGTTACTTCAGCACAGAGCATTAAAGCCAGGCTCGATACTCTTATTGAAGAACGCAGTATGGTGTCATAAATATCCTAGGAATGGATTTATCTTAATAAGAAATCCATTCTCGGTAGTTGCTAGCGCTTATCGAGTATCGCCGCCACCGGACCAGGCTGAACGTCAGAAACTACAGCAGGTTCGATGGGCTAAAACCATTGACCAACTTTTGGTTAAATCGATGAGAAATGACCCAACGAGAGTAGGGTTTTTATCTTTATATTCTAGAAAAATGTTGAATGATTACAACTCAGGATTAGGATTTGTCCGTTACGAAGACTTTGTGAAAGAGCCAGAACATTGGCTTCGAAAAATTATTTCCACGCTCGGGCTAGACTGGGATGAAGGGGTTCTAACGTCACACGAGAATTATCGTACAGGAGAGAAGGGACATGGAGGTATTGATTTGTCGAAGCCAATATCTTGTGAGTCAAACGAGAAATATAAATCCATAGACCCTGAGGTTCTGTCGGAGATTTATGGCTTGACACACGAGGTTTTGAGATTGTACGGATATTCGTGGGATGGAAACAATGTAGAGACAAGTCCTGTAAATAAACTGTTATAAAACGTCGCGTGTTTGAAACGATATCTAAATGTAATTAGCTAAGCTGTAAAGAAATATCGCCTGAAAACATATTATTTTTACCTAAAGGCTATTTTATATTAAATGACATTATTTATGAGGTATTTCATTCTCTCCGGATACGACATTTTCATCAAATTTAATTTTGTTTGTCTTGGATTCAATCGGTCACTGCAACACCCAATACTACAATGAGTAAAGAGGTGCTAAATGCAGGAGTTTGATAGGATGAATGACGTGAAGAAGGCTGCTATCTGGGATCAATGGCAGCAAGGCCAGCCTATGAGCGTGATTGCACGTTCAGTGTGTAAGCCTCCCGCGACGGTATTTTCTTATTTGCGCTATCACGGTGGGATTAGGCCTCGACCCAAAACACAACGATCTTCGGCCCTCAGGCTAGAAGAGCGAGAGGAAATATCCAGAGGCGTGGCCGCTGGTCTCAGCTTGAGAGCAATTGCAAAACAACTTTCTCGAAGCCCCTCGACGATAAGTCGCGAATTGAGTCGCAATGGTGGTGTCAATCGATATCGCGCGACAGAAGCTCAGTCAAATGCGAATAAACGCGCTAGGCGCCGCAAAGTATGCCTGCTAATCCAAAACCGGCGACCGTATCGCATAGTTCGAGGTAAGCTGTTGCTGGATTGGTCGCCTGAACAAATATCTGGGTGGCTAGAGCGTACTTATCCCGATGACAAGAGCTTGCGTGTCTCACACGAAACAATCTACAAGAGCCTCTTTATTCAGACGCGGGGCATATTTCGCAAGGAATTACGCTCGCATTTGCATACCAAACGAAAGTTCAGGCATGCGAAGCCGCATTCTCCAGGGACTCGAGGCCAAATCGTTGATGGAGTATCTATTAGTGAACGCCCTTCAGAAATTGAAGACCGCGCTGTTCCCGGACACTGGGAAGGTGACTTGATACTGGGTTCGAACAACAGTCAAATCGCGACACTAGTCGAGCGACAAACTCGGTACACAGTCTTGATTAAAATAAAGTCCAAAAAAACCGACGACGTAGTGTTGGCACTTTCTAGGCAAATGAAAAAACTGCCGGCTTTGTTACAGCAAAGCCTAACTTGGGATCGAGGAACCGAGATGGCATCTCACGCAAACTTTTCCATTGCTACCGACATCGACGTTTATTTCTGTGACCCGCAGAGCCCTTGGCAGCGCGGCACTAACGAAAACACGAATGGCCTGCTGCGGCAAGCGCAGCACCCTTACCGGTTTCTCTCAGAAGGACTTAAACAAGGTGGCGCACAAACTGAACACAAGGCCAAGGAAAACACTCGATTTTCAAACGCCAGCTGATATGCTGAATCAACTGTTGCAGTGACCGGTTGAATCCAAGGTCATTATTAATTCAGTATTCTTAAATTGATTGACTAAGTATAGTTTAGGAAAAATATGCTTATATTTACTGTATTAATTATGTATAGGTATCAGATTTCTTAAAATTAAAGTGCTTAATGGAGACGTAGATTGTAAATAGTTTCTGCAATTGATTTTGAAATCAAGAACGTACGCCAACGTATGTAAATCAAAGGATATTTAATGATGGTGCTACATGGAACTTTCTCTAAATTTAGCGCGCTAGGTATGGAGTTTTTATTTTTCATTAATAATGCAAATGATGTAATTCAGTCTCAAATTCTGGAGGGGAGATTATTTGAGCAAGATTTACTGAAACTAATCGGCGAAAAAGACATCAAGGGAGTATGTTTAGATATAGGTGCGAATATTGGTAATCATTCTATATATTTTTCGAAATCCGGAAAATTTAATAAGGTTATACCGATAGAGCCCAATCCGGCCGCCATAGAGCTCTTAAATATTAATCTACAAATGAATAATCTAGATAATATAGATAATAGCTACATAGGAATAGGTCTGGGAAATAGATCAGGAAATTATTCTGCTGAAACCCCTGAAAAGAATCTAGGGGCTACTAAATTGAAGCTTAGTGAATTCGGAGAGATTCTCGTAAAAAAAGGAGATGATCTATTTTCGAGCTTTAAGGACATCGGATTTATAAAAATAGACGTTGAAGGGATGGAAATTGAAGTTTTAAAAGGGCTCAAGGACACGATTCAATCTAACAAGCCAATTATTTGGATAGAGGTTTCAGTAAGATACAAAGGTGCGCTTGAAAAATGGCTGCCGGAGGCCGGGTATAAAATAGATGAAGTTCTGGTACAAAGAAAATTTAAATCAGATTATTTGTTGGTTCCTTTATAAATAAATTTCTAGCATGATATCAAAATTTACTCATCTTAATGTGAGCCATTAGCCCGTTGAAGGATTTACCGCGAAGACAGGACGTTGTCAAAGGTCCTTCAGCTCTATTTTAAACCATGAGGTTTTTAGCGCGATCTCCATAACTTTGAGCTCTGCAACTTGTGTATATTGGCAATTTTTAAAGTTGAAATATTGACTAATTAGAAACGATGCCTATCGGAAATTACCTGTTATTTGGTTTATTGCATGAGTATTAATAACTTTTACGATTTATTGCAGAGGACGGCCCATTAAATTCGCGGATTTGCTTTGAGCGATCGGTTAACTGATTTGCTTGTTCGGCGGATGGTTGATCAGAGAATATGTAGTGTTAAAGATTGCTATATCTAATAGAGAGCAGTTATTTGATTAGGTGGGCCTGAGTCTGTTAAATATCAATTAAAGATGTTCTTTGGTTAAGTCACGATAGCCTGTATGTTTATTTTTCTTGACTTTTTATAAAAGGTCGAAGAGCTATAGAAAGCGCTAAGAGATAATGTTTCGCTGGAATAGGTTCGAGGTAATAAATAGATTTTATTGTATTTAGACCTTTATGATTATAGTTTTAGTGCTCAAAAAATAAAATAAGAGCCTAATAGTAAAATATCGTTGACTATAAATCTAAAATAAGATCGGTCAACGAAAGCACAGTGAGTGTTTAAAACAGAATTACATTTTCGTGTTGGATATGAGTCATTTCCAAATATTAGTGATGAAGATGTTAGCGGCACAAATATTATTTTCTGAGAAGTGTAAATGAATTTCCAATATGTAAATTTTGCAAAAGCTTATAACCCATATATTGACTCGGTTCGGGCACTGGCAGTGGGATTGGTTTTTTTACATCACCTTTTTCCATCTTGGCTTCCCGGCGGCTATATAGGAGTGGATGTTTTTTTTGTAATAAGTGGATACGTAATCACACAAAGTTTACTTAATAAGTATTCAAAAAATAAATGTTTCATAGAAGTGTTAAAGCAATTTTATTCTCAAAGAATAAAAAGAATATTCCCTTTAGTCCTGTGTGTATTTGTTTTATCTACAATTATTCTTTCTTTCTTGAGAGATAATGTTTCATTTGATCTGGAGGTAGGTAAGTACGCATTACTGGGGTTAGGTAATATTCCACTGTATTTTAATGAATTGGATTATTGGGGAACGGATGTTTCTCAAAATATATTCATGCATACTTGGTCTTTAGGCATAGAAGAACAATTCTACTTAATATATCCATTTCTTTTACTGATTGCGTTAAAAAACCAGTTATCTGGTATAGCTATAATTCTAGCTGCTTTTATTGTTTCGCTGGCTCTATACCTATTTAACGACCTAAATGATGACCCCAGTGTGTATTTCAATACAGCTTATCGATTTTGGGAAATATCAGCAGGCTGCCTACTATATTTATTAAAAATTAATTTCTTAGCGAAAGCAAAAAATACAAACTATGTTATATCAATTCTTGTTCTAGCTATTTTATGTTTGTCCATTCAGTCTATTTTATCGGCGCAGCTTACAATATTTTTTTCTGTTGTTTTTACTTTTATTTTGTTGGGTGTATTAAGTATTGAAAGAAAAATAAATTACTTTTTTAAATCTGATATTTTGGGATGGATTGGAAAAAGATCGTTTTCCATTTACATGTGGCACTGGCCATTTATAGTTATAGCTCGCATTATTTTACCGGAATCTGTTTATCAGCAGCTTTTTGTTGTTATTATAACTCTCACAGTTGCGCATTTGTCATATAAATATCTGGAAGTTCCTGTGAGATATTCTCATTTTAATTCTCGCGGTGTTGTTTTTTACTTTTGCTCCTCGATTTTAGTGGCAATATTTTTAATATCATCTGTCAAGAATGATAATTATATGTACTCCGGCGACGCTGAAGTTAAAAATTTAAAAATTAGTAATATTCAAAAAGAACTTTCCTGCGATTTTGATTTACAAAATAATAATGTCGTAAGAATTCTAGGTAATTCTCATTCACTCATGTTCAGACCGGCGGTTGATGTCTTAGCCAAAAAGTGTGGATTTGTTGTCAAAACACATAAACAATACCCAAAAAATGTAAACTCTCTACTCCCTTATGGTTACATTCAGAATACTGAAAAGATAAAAAGAGATATTGACAAAATATTCGATGATAAAAATCTTAAAGTTATAGTATTAGCATCTAGGTATAAAGGAATTTATAAGCAACCTTTTTTAGATGGAAAAGGCGAGCGATGGCATACTAGTAATGGGGAAAAATATAACCTCAATAGATTCTTCTCTGAGCTTGATTATATGATAAAGCAAGCAACTAAAAACAATGTGCGTATAATATTCTTGATGCCCTTAATTGAAAGTAATTCTAAACTCGGAATATTTAGCTCTGATAGATGTGCTAAACAATGGTTTCAGTTATCAAAGCCACTAGAGAAGGATTGTTCGGCTATTTTAGATCAGAGATGGATGAGAGAACGTTTTGATGAGTCATTTTATAGCCGTTTAGAAAAATTTGCTCAAGAATACGTATACTTCGATATAATGGATGGGAATCAGACGTTATGTCCAGATCCATCGTCTTGTAGCCGCATACTCGAAGGCTATAATCTTTTGCTAGATACTAATCATATCTCGGAGAATGCTGCCTTATTGCTTTCACGAGATCTGAATACAATTCTCGAAAGAAAAATTATGAATTAATTTGGTTTTTAAAAGATTTAGCGGGCAGTGACGAAAATATAGATGTAATTTCTTTAAATTATTTAGTCAAAATTTTTGGTTTTGATCTGTTTTCAACTGATACAGCATTGCCAGATATTGTTGGCTATCGATATGTGAGTCTATATAGAAGTTTATCGTAAAGGCTACGATCAATTTAGTTTTTAAATCAATTAGTTTTCTGGATCGATTTATTCATTTTCGAAAGAACTTTTCTGAGCTTAAACATGGATCTTATACCTATACCCTTTGATGATTACCTTTCTAGATTTATTGATAAAATCTATTTTCAAAAATCGTTATCAACTTACGAATGGGGTATAAAGAAGAATGTTACAAGTAATTATTTTATAGCTTTAGTAGAAAACGGAGGGGTAAATAATCAGTTTCATTTAATAGATTTAAAAACTAATCATTACGTATATGACCAGCAAAATAAGTTTTTTTCTAAGCCAGACAAGAGGTTAGTCTCGAAAGACCATATTTACGAGATTGAAAATAAATGCATTAAGTACTACGATAAAACAGCGCTAGTTATTGGCGGTCAAAATAACCATTGGCATTTTACAATAAACTTTTTAGTTAGGCTTTTTATTGTTAAGCAATATTCGCCAACAGTCCTTGATAAAGTTGATCACGTTATAATTCATGGTGATCCTTTTCCCGCCCAGTTAGAAGTGTTAAAAAGGTGTTTTCCAGATTTAACATTTAAGTCTGCTCTAAAAGATAAATGGACTGTATATAGGGAGCTTTATTATCCTTCGATGCCAAAAAACACACATTTTTATATCGATACGCTGTGGTATATTCGTGAAACATTGCATTCCGTATTCAATTTGAGCGGTGAGGTTCCAACAAATAGCATATTTATAGATAGAAAGTTCCCACACCCCAGGAGGCGATTATCGAACAAAAAAAATGTAATACCAATATTGGAGGCAAATGATATTCAAGTAGTTGACTTCGACGGATGTTCAGCATTTGAGCAAGCGGAGCTTATGAGTTGTTCAAAATTGGTTCTAGGTTTACACGGAGCGGGATTAGCAAACCTAATTTATTGTAGAGAGGGAACTAAAGTAATAATATTTGATTATAAGTGGCCATCGGAAATGCAGGGCTTAGCTTTAACTATGGGGCTGGAGCCAATTACTCTACTAGTAGAACAGGCTGTTGATAAAGAATTTGAGCTGAAGAATCTTAGTTTCAACCCTCGGCTAAGAGATCTGAAAATTCCGCCTAAGCAATTAGACGCGCTGTTAAACTCAATGTCTTAGAATCAATAATCTGCCGACAGAGTTTATAGAATAGGGAATATGAGAGTGTAGTAAATGTCCAAGGATTTAACAGAGAGCAAAAACACTCTTGTAAATTCTAGATTAAAATTCAATGTGGCAACGTTTAGTGAGCCTGTTAAAAGTCGCCTGCTATTATTCGTGATCTGAACACATGCTATGCTTTAGATCTGTTTGGTTTACATAGCTATTGGTATTATTATTTTTGGCCGTAAGAAATATTGCTGACTTTAAATATTTTAATGGTGTATTTCTAAATCAGTACAAGTACTATCATTAAGTATTTTATTCGCAATAAAAAATACGTCACCTGATCTCACCTCTAAAACTGTTTTTAGTATTACAGTTGCTTTTTTTAAAGCATTAATCTCATGAAGTGTATTATTCATATCGGAACAGAAAAAACTGGCTCTACTACTATTCAAAGATTTTTACGATCCAATCGAAAGCTGTTATTAGACCAAGGGTGCCTATATCCTAAGTCAGTAGGGTTTGAAAATCATCAGTCGTTTGTTTTCTCGTTTTCAGGATATAAACCTGAACATCAATATTTTGCAGAGCGAAAAATATATGATAAAAATCAATACAAAATATGGGAAAAAACTAAAAAAGAGCATTTTTTAAAAGAGCTTAGATCTCAGGATTATAGACTAAAGTCAGTCATAATTTCTTCTGAACATTTTCAATCTCAGCTATGGGAAGAAGAAAACATATTTGCTCTAAAAAGTTTTCTGGAAAACTATTTTTCCGATATTCAAATCATTGTGTACTTACGTCGGCAAGATTTAGTTGCTACTAGTAGATTCAGTACGGCTTTGAAAGCGGGGAGGATCCCCGGCAAAGTTTTTGGAGAAAAAAATTCGGATATAAGCAACAATTTATACAATTATGAGGGGGGGCTGGAACGTTGGTCAAAAGTGTTTGGTGATTCCTCGATTCAGCCTCGGCTTTTTTCTAAAAAAGAGATGCTAAGGGGAAACTTGATCGATGACTTTGCAAGTGTAGCTGATATAAATATCGATGGATCAGTCCGAAGTAAATCTTTAAACAGTAGCTTATCAGCGAAACAGATGTCAGCACTCCTTGAGTTTAACCGCAACTGTACTGCTCGGCTAAGTTTTAAGAGAAGAAAAATAAGAGACCTAATATTGCTATTATTTAAGGTCTCTAGGAATGATTTTAAATATTATCCATCACGCCATAGTGCTGAAGATTTTTATGGGCAATTTGTTGAATCAAATAATAGAGTAGCAAAGAAGTGGTTCGGTCGAGCTAAACTATTTGATTACGATTTCGATCAATATCCAGAGCACGAAATAAAACTTCCAGCTTTATCTTTTTACGAGACCTTACTAATAAAAAATCTTTCTGCCTTATAGATTCTTTTAAATTGTAGAAGTTCAGACCAGATCTGACACATCATCTTGAAAAAGAGAGAGTTACCCGTTTTGATAAAGGTGTCGAATCTTTAACTCAAAACAAAAGGTAACTCTCATGATTCATACTAACAATCCCATCATCAAACACAAAGCCGGTTTGTTGAATTTAGCTGAAGAGCTGGGCAATGTGTCCAAAGCCTGTAAGGTTATGGGCGTATCGCGCGACACCTTCTATCGGTATCAAGAGCTGGTTGAAGATGGCGGTATCGACAACCTGATAAACAAAAGCCGCCGAACACCCAATCCAAAGAACCGGGTCGATGAGGCGATAGAGCGCGCCGTTGTTGAATACGCATTAGAACAGCCTGCTCACGGACAGCACCGCACCAGCAATGAATTGCGTAAAATCGGCATCTTCGTTTCTGGCAGCGGTGTTCGCTCCATCTGGGTTAGGCACAATCTTGAGAACTTCAAAAAACGGCTGGCGGCTTTGGAAGAAAAAGTAGCTAAGGACGGCATTATCCTGAGCGACGCACAGGTAGCCGCGCTAGAGAAAAAGAAGAATGACGATGAGGCCTGCGGCGAGATTGAAACTGCACACCCAGGCTATCTGGGCTCTCAGGACACATTTTACGTCGGCAACCTTAAAGGTGTAGGCAGAATTTACCAGCAGACATTCGTCGATACCTATAGCAAAGTGGCGTTCTGTAAGCTCTATACAACAAAGACACCTATTACTGCTGCTGACACTCTCAATGACAAAGTATTGCCATTCTTTGAGGCCCAGGAGCTTCCTATGCTGCGGATACTGACTGACCGAGGAACTGAATACTGTGGCCGCGTTGATCAACATGATTATCAGCTCTATTTAGCCATCAACGATATTGATCACACCAAAACCAAAGCTATGTCGCCACAGACGAACGGCATCTGCGAACGCTTCCATAAAACGATTCTGAATGAGTTTTATCAGGTGGCGTTTCGTAAGAGGCTGTACAACTCACTGGAAGAACTACAAAAAGATCTGGACGACTGGATAGAATACTATAACAATGAGCGCACCCATCAGGGCAAAATGTGTTGTGGCAGAACTCCAATGGAAACACTGCTTGATGGAAAAACGATTTGGGCTGAGAAAAATTTAGCTCAGATCTAAGCTAACAGGCACCGTATTAAAACGGGTAACTGTCAGATCAAGTCTGAGCTACTACATTTAAATAGTTATTGATCTATTCAACCAATTTTATTGACTCCTGTCTTTCTCTATTCCAAGCAGAGACACAGGGTATCTTGCTTTTATCACATCTGTCTGAAAAGCGCTTTGCGATCTCTGTAACTTCCTCCAACAGTCCCTTTTGAAGGGTGATTGGCTCTAGTCCGTGTGATAAAAATTTATCGTTTCTTACGTGTAGTTCATTTTCGCTAGCTTCATTTCGGGGGTTGGGCAGATAACAAGTATCCGTGTTAGTCATTTCGGCAATCATATTTGCCAGATCTCTAACTCGATGAGTTTCTGTCATTTGATTGTATATCTTGACCCGTTCACCTTTACTCGGGGCATTATCGAGAGCAATTTCTATACAACGAACAGTGTCTTGAATATGGATAAACGCTCTTGTTTGGCCGCCAGTACCATGAATAGTTAATGGATAATTTATGGCGGCCTGCATAAGGAAGCGATTTAATACCGTTCCGTAATCTCCGTCATAGTCGAATCGATTTATTAGTTTTATGTCTTTTTTAGTTTCTTCAGTTTGAGTTCCCCACACAATTCCTTGATGTAGATCCGTTACTCTAATCCCATCATTCTTATTGTAGAAAGCAAATAAAAGCTGATCCTGAGTTTTAGTCATATGATAAATGCTACCGGGATTTACAGGATACAAAATCTCACTTTCGATCATGTTCCCTTCGTCAGACTCAACTTTTACAGTTAAGTAGCCTTCTGGAATCTGCATCCCGGCAGAGCCGTAGCCATACACTCCCATGGTACCAAGATGGACTATATGTATATCCAAGCCTGATTCAACGACAGCTGCTAGTAGGTTATTTGTTGCGCCGACATTATTATCAACGGTGTAGCGCTTGTGGGCTGAGCTTTTCATTGAGTAAGGTGCGGCTCTCTGCTCTGCGAAATGTATTACCGCATCAGGTCTTTCGTCGTTTAGAATTTTGAGTAGGTGGTCGTAATTTTTTGCAATATCAATATTTATATAATCTATATGTTTGCCGGATATATCCTTCCATGCTTTTATTCTAGTTTTAATAGGTGAGATAGGTGTCAAAGACGAGCATTCAATCTCATTATCTATGTTTCTTCGCGAGAGATTATCAATGATAATGACTTCATGTCCAATATTTGAAAGATGGAGAGATGTCGGCCATCCGCAAAATCCATCCCCGCCGAGTATTAGAATCTTCATTGTAAAACCACCTTATAGCTTAAGAAAAATGATGCCGTGCAGTAAATCCGAGAGGATAGTGCGCTACAAAAGGGACCGAGCTAACGTAAGCATTAAATTTAATGCTTTTATTCATTCTACTATGTATTTTTTTTAGTAACTTGTCGACGTGGGTATCAGAATATAAATACTGTGGACCCAGCCCAAGAGCGTATAACATCCAATCTAGATTCCCTGAAATTTTAGTCGCTGATATTAACTCCAGGAGTTTTTCTGCCCCTTGTTTTGAAAGGATATAGCCATCTGCCCCGATGGCTCTTTCGTCTCCGACAAGTAATTTGTGTGATGCCATTATGGGTACGCATTCTAGATTTTCTGGGTGTAAGGTCCAAGATTCATATGCACGATCGTTTATAAAGCATATATCAAAATCTTTATCTAACTTTGAAGTCAGTGTTTCCAGCTGAAAGTCAAAGCATGGCAAGCCATCATCTTCAATAATAATTGCTTTGGTGTCTTTTCCATTGGCGATTGATTCCCAAACGCTTAAATGGGACATGCAACATCCTATAACGTTGGGAGGTGGATCTATGTTAAAGATTGCGCCTTTAGCCAAGCTAGGCACGGACGCTCCATATATGCCCGGATATCTTTTTATTTTACATTGTTTTTCAGTATATAAACTCTCAACAGCTAAGTATCTATGCTTATCTCTATCCAGATTTATGCACAGGACTGGTATATCGCTATTGTCACCCTTATAAGAGGGGCATCGAGCTAGTGCTCGCATACGTTCTAGGTTCTTATCCAGTAAACCATTGTGTCGAATTTGGTCACACTGAGGAATTGCAGCATTGATGAATTCCCAGTGGGTCATAGCCATCGCTAAAGCTATAGATTCTCTTGCTACCCACTTATTCTTTAAGGGTAGCAATTTCAAAAGCTCATCTCTAGAGCGAGTAACCTCACCTTGTCTCAATAAGGCTAGTATAAGCTGGAGCTGCGGCCCGGAGGCTTTTGGATAATATTCTTTCGCTACCTCGACAAGCTGTCTGACCATGTGGATATTCCCCACTTTAGTAAGAGAGTGAGCGAGAGAAAAAAGCGTATTTTCAAGAATTTTTTCATTAATCTCTGCAGAATTTCTTAGGTAGGTTGTTAATATCTCGGGTGATTCCAATTGTTTGGGAAAACTCCGAAACCTCTCTTCGAAAAAAAGTTTACATAATTTCCGGTTTCTTGAAGTTTCTTTTGAGGGGAAAGTGATATTTGCATAAAGCGTCTTGCCGTCATTCGAGAATTCGGCGTTTGGCTTCTGAGTTTCTTCAAATATTCTTTTGCGAAAAAGATGTTTACTTAGCCAAGTTTTATGCATTCTTTCACCATTTCCGATGATATTGCTTTGTGAAATCTTCATAGAAAGTAAAGTAATAGTACAACTAGCGAAGAGTATTTCTTTTGAAGGTGGCCGTTTCCTAAGCTTCAATAGCTTTAACTAAGCTATGGAGTGTAGATACAGCGTCTTCGTATCTTCTTTTTTTGACGAGCTCTTCTAATTGAAAACACTGTGAAGCAAATAGAAGATCTTCAGTTTCAATGTCTTTAAAAAATGATGATCTTAATCTAGCTAATTCGACTATGCGTTGTATCTCATTTATGTTGTCAGGCCAATAGCGTCCAAGAGTATCAATATTCCAGTCTCCCCATTGCATGCTCAACGGAGTTTCATCCTTTGATATTGTTGTTAGTTTAGGGGGAGGCATTGGACTGTTTAGAACTAAAGGCAGCTTTCGTAATGCCTTCCTAGTCGTGTCAATAAAGCTCGATTTATTAAAGGTATTTAAAGAAGGTAGATGAATATTAGCGGCCGCAATATTGCTCAGTAACTCATATGGGATTTCTTCTATTCTTCTTTCTAACGTGGCTTTAGATTTTACAAATTTTTCAACGAGTTTTTTGTCGACACTGAATGACGATTGGTCAATTAGCATAGTTGTTTTCAGATCTAGTGTTGACCCTTTGTATTCTTCTGACTCGCTGATATCAAAGATATGGCATCTGAATTCTGAAACAAAAAAAATATCCATCTCGGGGGCAAGTTTTTTACTATTCTTGCGCTTGAGAAACTCTGCTTCGTTAATAGCTCGGATGTCTTTCGCTTTGTTGTAAACTTTTGCAATAAATAACTTTTTACAGGTTGGTAGGGTGCTGATTAGTTCGACTTGAAAGTAAAGAAAATGCCCTTGGGGAAATTGTTCCCACTTAATATTTAAAGTTGCATCATCAAGTCTATGTTTTTCCTTGAGTTTGAGAAGTAACGTTTGCTCTAATTCCTTACTAAAGTAGATGTCCCATACGCTACGAGGTGTATTTGATATAGACTCCGTCCAAGGGTTCTCTTTAAAGAATAAAGCCGAAAACTTATTTTTTTGTATGATTGTATTGTGAGCGGAAAGAAAGAAGCCATTTGTTTTATTTGATATTAATCTAAGAAGAATCAAGCTAGCTAGTGCTTGAAAAAATACAGGGGGTACAAGAAAAAGGAATTGCACGCCAATAAATATAATGGCTGAAATTAGCGCAGTAGTTGAAGAGATAGAAAGTGGTACGCTAAGCTCTTGCCGAGTTTTTGTTTCCGTGCTTTTGTCAATACAGATGTATCCTGAAAACATAGCAGAAAAAATAAAGGTATATATAAACGCAGCTACTGGAAGCAGAAGGAAAACCAGCGTAATTGCTAGGAAAATAAAGGCCATAGTTGCGAAGGATTTAATGACAGATTGATAGGCCTTTTCTGCTAGTTTCTCTTGATCTTGAAAAAGCGCTACCTTTTCATTTTTTTCAATCGCATGAATTGCACCGCGCTCTAAGTATTTTTCCATAAAGCGATTCATCAGAATCTTTGTTGCGAGGAAAAAGAAATACAGAGCTATAAAAATTAATACAACTTTATTTGGGCTAAGGTGGCTGATTGCAGATGGTAGAAAGTGGGGTGATTTTCCTCCGCCTATAAACATAATCATTTGCAGCGGAAGAAGCGTAATAGCAACCTGCGATATATCTACTGCGATGCTTGCGGCAACGAGCGCAAGCATTCTTTTTGGTGACAATTTATAGATGCAATAGACTAGTTTAAGGTAATACAGTGATGGTTCTATAAATTTGGAAAATACTAAAGACATATAGCTAAAAAATTATAGATTGAATAAGACACCGAGGCCGGCTTTTAAATAGGTGACGAAGCTGTATTGTAAAAGTTTGGCCTGTTTTACGCATTGTGTATACTATCTCTTCATTTCGAGGAAAGCCTCAATAAACTAGTAGATTTTTCTCGGTTTTGATAAGCAAGCTGTATCGTTAGACTTCTCTTTAAATTTACTTTTTACTCATCAGCGCCGTGTCAAAAGATAATAGTAATATTAAGGTTTCTATTTCTGTCGTTGTTTATTTTACGGAGATTGAAACATTGAGGGGCTTGTTAGATTCCCTGTGTTCGAACATTGTATCTAAGGCCTTTTGTTTGCACCTCATCATAATCGACAATAGCTGTGATGTTGAATACCAAAGAAATCTAAAGGCCTTGGTGAAAAAATATACAAGTTGTGATGGCTTTATACTTGAAGTACTTTATAGCCAAAACAATGTTGGGTATGGGCAAGGAAACAATAAGATTCTTTCGAAGTTAGACTCAAACTACCACCTAATTCTAAATCCAGATGTCATTCTAAAACCGGATGTCCTAGATGTTTGTGTTAAAAAAATGGCTTTTGATGATTCTATAGTAATGATTACCCCTAAGATACTAGACCCGCTGGCATCACCGAGCCATGTTGTAAAAGATTACCCTAATTGTTTAGTGTTGTTTTTGCGTTATTTGGGTAATCCCACAATTAATCGTTTATTTCGTCGGAAGCTCGAAAATTATGCTCGGAAAGATCTTGGTGGCTCATCAAATTCTCAAATTCTATTAGCTGGCGGCTGTTTCATGTTTCTGCGTACAGAGGCTTTGACTAAAATTGATGGGTTTGATGCTAATTTCTTCATGTATTTTGAAGACTTTGATCTATGTTTAAGGCTGAGAGAATACGGAAAAATAGTTTACGAGCCGTTTGCTGAAATTGAACATGCAGGTGGGGATGTCGGTCGAAAGAACTACAGGCATCACCTGTTTTTTATTGCCTCTGCGTTTAAATTTTTTAATAAACACGGTTGGAAAATATTTTAAGTAGAATCTAGGTCTTTACTAGAGAAAGCTCCCTGCTCGCTTGTGATTGGCGGCGATTAAAAAGTGAATCATTGATAGCTTTGCTTCCCGAGTAAACCGTTGGAGCGGAAGTGATTAAGCTGAAAAGAGATTCGTAGTCGAAATCTTTACATGCATTATCAATATCTTCGATTAATTTATTCACTACCGTCATAGGGACATCGGCTTCAATCGCTTCGGTAATTCTCGCGTGTCGAGTGCCCACAACATTTTCTGATATTAGCAACTCCTCAAACAATTTTTCGCCAGCTCTCAAGCCAATATATTCAATCGGAATATCCCCTTTGGGGTTGTTTTTGTCTTTCACAGACAATCCAGAAAGAATGATCATTTCTCGAGCAAGGTCTGCAATTTTAACGGGTTCACCCATTTCTAATACGTAAGTCTCGCCACCTTTCGCAAGGGCGCCAGCTTGTATGACAAGTTGGGCGGCTTCAGGAATGGTCATGAAGTAGCGGGTGATTTCCGGGTGGGTGACGGTTACGGCGCGGCCTTCTTTGATCTGCTGTTTGAATTTTGGAACGACGGAGCCAGAGGAGCCTAGTACGTTGCCAAAGCGAACCATGCAGAATTTTGTGTTTGAGTTCTCTTGCTTGCTAACTGTCTTGACGACCAGTTCAGACAGTCGCTTAGTCGCGCCCATGATGTTAGTTGAGCGTACTGCTTTGTCTGTTGAGATAAATACAAAGGTATCTACACCGGTGAGCACTGCGGCTTTTGCACAATTTAATGTACCGAAAACGTTGTTCTGTATGCCTTCGATAATATTGTTTTCAACGAGGGTAACATGCTTATAGGCTGCGGCATGGTATACCGTATCGACCTTAAAGTTTTTCATTACCATCGACAGGCGCTGCTGATCCTGCACTGAGCCGAGTAGGGCGATGATATCGGTGTTACCAATCTGGCCGCTTTCACCAGAGCGCAGTTCATTTTCGATCTGGTAGAGGTTGTATTCGTTTAGTTCAAAAAGGATAAGAACTTTCGGTTTTTGTCCGAGGATTTGTTTGCAAAGTTCTGATCCGATCGATCCTCCAGCACCCGTAACCATAACAACTTTGTTGACGATACTGGTGCTCATAAGTAGCGGGTCGGGCTGAACGGGATCCCTACCCAGAAGATCTTCAATTTGAATGTCTCGAATTTCGTCGATTCCTGCGCGGCCTTTGGTTAGGTCTTCGAGTGGTGGAATCGTCTGAATTTGTACTGGGTAGCGCTCGAGCTCTCGCACGATACGCAGGCGAGTTGTGCGGGATGCTGCGCCGAGTGCCAGGAATATGTGGGTGGCTTCCGTTTCTTTCAGTAAGGATTCAACTTTATTGCCGAGGAAAACCGGAAGTCCTTTTATGCGCGTGTTGTGTAGTTTCAGGTCGTCATCCAGAAATGCAACCGGTTGGTACTCTTTGCTTTGTCTGAGTGAATCTGCCAGTAGCCTGCCAGCACTTCCCGCGCCGTAGATTAGGACTTTTGTGTCGCCGATGGGGAAGAACATTTGCACGACATTGCGAACCATCAGGCGAGGGAGCCCGACCAACAGCACTGCCGTTATCATATAGGTGACAGGAACGGATCTCGGAATCGATGCCTGGAAGAAGAAGCTGCTCGCAGCAAGGGTTAGGCTGGAAATCAATATGCCTAGAATGATGCTGAGGACGGCGTCTGGTGCCATGTAGCGGAGAATTGCCCGGTACAGACCTAGGCGAACAAAGGCCAAGATGGAGACAACGATGGTAATGCTCAGGCAGAGATAATCTACCGCCGTAGGGGAGATGTTCATTGACCCCAGTTTTAGCGTCCAAGCCATGTATAGCGAAAAGCTGAGGGCGCTAATGTCGTAAACAACTGAAATGAAGCGTTTGACGGGGCGGGAAGCATCCAGCAGTTGTCGTAGCATAAGTGTCCGTTACTTAGTAGCTGTGCAAAACAGGATTCATCATACTCCCAGTTACCATGTTCGAGTAACTGTTTCGGCAGCAAACTTCTTGAATCTACGACTATCGGTGTAGCTATCGATCCAGGGTCGTCGCGTGAATCCCTATAAATGGTCTTAATATCTATCTGAGATGCAAAATGCTCCAGATAGTTCGGTAACCCAGTGAAATACGTACGACGAATTATCGCCGATAGATATTATCTTAGACCAAAAATGGAGAATGAGCCGGAAAATTAAAAGTATTGGGTATAAAAAAAGGGCCGCAATTGCGACCCTTTGAAATTGGCTCCGCCTGCTGGGCTCGAACCAGCGACCCAATGATTAACAGTCATTTGCTCTACCAACTGAGCTAAGGCGGAATTACTTAAGAGGCGAGGCCTGCTGAAGTAGGCGCGTATAATATAGACCGATTTTAGGGTCGTCAAGCGTTGATGCGAAACAATTCTAAAAAAATAAACATTTGATTTTGCAGGTAAAAATCTCTGTTCACTGAATGATCATTGTTCTGGTTGGCCGGCTTTGAGAAAAAAGCAGATCGCAATAAGTGGTCCCCACGCGACAAGCAAAAGTGCCGGCCCAAAAACGGGGTAGGTCATGGCCAGGAAGGCGAGGGGCGTCAGCCAAACTAGATTGACCGCGATGATTGCGCCCGTAACACCCATGTGAGATTGCCAGTTTCTGGAGAGAATTTGGTAACTGTGGCTACGGTGGGGTTGATGCCATGGTTGGCGGGTCAGTATTCGCGTGAATAGGGTCCAGCTGGCGTCGACAATAAAAGCTCCTAGCAGAATTAACCAGCACCAGCTATTTAATGCTGTGTTGCTTGCCGTGTAGGCGGCGCACAGTGCTAGAAAAAAGCCAATAAAGCCGCTGGCCCCGTCGCCCATAAAAATTTTGGCAGGGCTTTTGTTCCAGAGCAAAAAGCCAATTAGGCTCGGAGTTAATGCAAGTAGAGCCAAGCTCGTGGTTTTACTGTCACCAGAGAGCAGTATGGCAGCCGCAAGAAGCACAGAAAGCGCTTCGCCGCCTGCTATGCCATCAATACCATCCATAAAGTTGTAGAGATTGATCATCCAGGCAAAAAACAGGACCAGCAAGGGCGTTAAAATGACGACAGGCAATGCTCCGAACACGGCTAAAGGTAAGGACGGCAGCTGGTCGAGGCTCAGTACAGCGATGATCGAGCTGGCTAAATGCACGCAAAAACGGATTTTGCTGGATATGTCTATATGGTCATCAAGAAAGCCGATGGCTGCGGTTGCGAGCCCTCCAGTCATCACCGGAACGAGAAACGTTGCGTCAATGACGTTCGCTGCAAACGCAAAAATACACAGAGCCATCCAGCAAAAGATAATTGAGATTCCGCCGCCTCTGGGGGTCGGTATCTTGTGAGAGCTGCGGCTGTTCGGTGTGTCGATTACGCCGCGCCGCAATGCGTAGGTTCTGTATAAGTTGGTAAGTCCATAGCTCGCGATAAATGACGCGGTGAGGATCACCGAATACTCAAGTGTTGATATCATGGGTGGCGCTTAGTTGGTCTATTGTCGGGCCTTGGATTTCCAGGTTGCCAAATAATTTTTCAGCCATCTCTCTTCGCCCGAGGAGTGCGGCGGTTCGTTTCAAAATGTTCTCAGGTAGAGAGATGATTCGAGGTGATCGTTGAGCCCATTGTCCGATCAGCTTGGTCATTTCCGCCGTCGATAAGGTTGCTGAATACGGTAGGAGGGTTTGATTGCTGCTTGGTGGGGATGCGCAGAGTCGTTGAAAGTAGGTGCAAAGGTCGTCCAGCAGTAAAACACTGCGCCGATTGCGGACGCTGCCAAACGGGAGGGGCAGTCCGCGACGAATGAGCTTTTTCAGCAGGGCAGCATTGCCGCTCGCCTGGGGGCTCAGCACCAAAGGCAGTCGTAAAATCGTCCAGCTAACACCGTGGACGACTGATTCATCTTTGCTCAGTATGTCTGCGAGAGCAATTTCGGCTTCGTGTTTGGATATTCCATAGTCTGTCGTAGGTCTCGCTGGGCTGTCGGCTGTGAATGGGTGGGCATCCGTCGATTCTCCCATCGCTTTGATGCTGCTCAGATAAACAAAGTGTTTTATCGAGGTGTGGCGGCTGACGGTGGCGAGGTTCTTGGTCGTGTCGACGTTGGCTTTTCTAAAGCTGTCAAGTTCGAGGCTTGTCGCAGTCTCGTGAGCGGCGCCGGCGCAATGAATAACAAGGTCGGCGCCCTTCAGGGTATTCTCGAGCTGCGGAATGTTTTGGTAGTCTACGGGAATGAGTCCAGGTATTTCGGGGCCGTTTGTCGATGTTCTGGTGAGACTTTTGGTGTCATATCCCGCGGCTTTTAATGTTTTTGTCAGGGCTTGGGCGATGATACCTCGGCCGCCGGTAATGATGATTTTTCGGGTAGTCACGATGTATTGGCGAAACGTTTGGTCGGTGGTTGTTTTATGTCTGGAGTGGCGGGCATTGTGTTTTAAGTCAGGCCTAAAGGCAAAAACGAATCAAATTAAGAAAAAAGGTTGTCAACTTGAAAGTCTGCTGGTAGATTACGCGCTCTTTTTCGGGAGGGCTAATGCTTTCCGTCGAAGCAGGACTATAGCTCAGTTGGTTAGAGCGCTACCTTGACATGGTAGAGGTCCCCAGTTCGAGTCTGGGTAGTCCTACCAATTTCATGTTACTGCCGTTTATTGGTGGTGATTAAGCAGCAGCACATATGGCGTGCTGTGCCGCAGGACCCGCTCTTATAGCGGGTTTTTTCGTTTCATATGCGGTGATAACGATTTATCGAAGCGGAGGCAAGTGCTGATGCCGGCAAAAGTTGCAATTCTGATGGGTTCCAAAAGTGATTGGCCCACCATGACAGAGGCTGCAGATATCCTCGATAGGCTGGGTGTGGATTATCACGTCGAGGTCGTATCGGCCCATCGAACCCCTGATAAGATGATCGCTTTTGCGCAATCTGCAGCCGAGAATGGATACCAGGTTATTGTTGCTGGTGCTGGGGGCGCTGCCCACTTGCCTGGAATGTTAGCGTCGAAAACACGGTTGCCGGTGTTGGGTGTTCCTGTTCAAAGTAAAGCGCTCAGCGGGCAGGACAGTCTGCTCTCGATTGTACAAATGCCGAGAGGCATCGGTGTTGGCACCTTTGCGATCGGTGGTGCCGGTGCGTTCAATGCCGGTTTAATGGCGGCTCAAATATTGGCCATAACCGATGCTGATTTAGCCGCGAGAATTGACGAATTTCGGACCACGCAAACAGAAGCTGTGTTGAGTAACCCCGACCCTCGGGCGTAAATCGACGAGCTTTCGGGGAGCAGTGCAATGAGCAAGATTTGGGTGTTAGGGCACGGGCAGTTAGGCGCTATGTTAAAGCACGCCTCTATGCCGCTGGCTGTTGATGTGGTGCCTGTGGATATCGAATCTGAGCAGCTGCCGCAGTTGCAGTCTGATGATCAGGTAACCGCTGAGCGTGAGCAGTGGCCAGAGACCCCCGTCACTAAGCGTCTTGCAGCACACCCCAATTTTGTCAATCTTGATGTGTTTGGCCGTCTTGCAGATCGATATACCCAGAAACAGTTACTTGATTCTCTAAATCTAAAAACATCGCCTTGGCTTAATGTGGAAGCGGATACGTCTCTCGACGATATTTTTCGCGCGTTAGGGCCGAAAGCGCTGATGAAGCAGCGTTGTGGTGGTTATGATGGCCGAGGTCAGTGCTGGTTAAAAGAAGGGGAGTCGTCAGAAGTCGGCGAACACTGGAAAGGTCGCGCCATTGTTGAGCAGGCGATTGATTTTGATGAGGAGATGGCCATTGTTGGCGTCCGCTCGCGCCAGGGGCAAATGGTTTTTTACCCTCTGACGTTAACGCTGCAAGTCGATGGGGTCTTAACAGCGTCAATTGCTCCTCTTCAGCGGCTGTCTAAATTGCAGTCTCAAGCCGAAACCATGTTGGGGCGCCTGCTGGAAAGCCTGGACTATGTCGGTGTTATGGCGATGGAGTGTTTTCGGGTTGGCGATGAGTTGATCGTCAATGAGCTTGCCCCGCGAGTTCATAATACGGCTCATTGGACGCAGGCGGGCGCCAGTGTGAGTCAATTCGAAAGCCATATACGCGCAATTGCAGATATCCCTCTGGCGCAACCCCAGGTGAAGGGGTTGAATGTCATGATCAACTTGCTGGGAACGCCGCGGGATGCGCGTTGGTGGGCCATTCCAGGGGCTGAGCCTTATTGGTATGGTAAATCCGTGCGAGAGGGGCGCAAGGTTGGCCATATTACCTTTACCCATAGTGGCAACGCTTATTTGCTGACCGCCTTAGAGCAGTTGCGCGGACAGTTACCTGAGCGCTATGGAAAGGTTATCGATTGGGTCGAGCGTCAATTCAGTGCGGCGACCTAATTTAGGTTGAATTTTAAACCGTTTGCTCTCATTTTTTTGAACAGTCCTAAAGTGCTGGTCAGCGCGTTATTCCTCTATTTATAATTGCCGCCTTTTTTTCTCATGTGGCCCGGCGTAGGGGTCACCACTGAATAAGGAGCATACTATGCCTGTCATCACCCTGCCTGATGGAACTCAGCGTTCCTACGATTCCGCCGTTTCTATTATGGATGTCGCCAAAGACATCGGTCCCGGTCTTGCGGGAGCAACGCTCGGCGGACGCGTAAATGGTCAGCGACGCGATGCGTCAGACCTGATTACTGAAGATTCCGAGTTGGTTATATTCACCGCCCGAGATGAAGACGGACTCGAAATTATCCGACATTCCTGTGCGCATTTGCTTGGTCATGCGATCAAGCAGCTCTGGCCAGATGTCAAAATGGCCATTGGCCCAACCATTGAAAACGGTTTTTATTACGATGTCGATCTGGAGCACAAGCTCACAGAAGAAGACGTGCGTGCGCTTGAAGCCAGGATGTTGGAGTTGGCAAAAACCAACTATGAGGTCGTTAAAAAAACAGTCAGCTGGGACGAGGCCAGAGACGTATTTGCGGAGCGTGATGAAACCTACAAGCTCGAAATTTTAGAGCGAGATATCGCTAGGGACGATCGCCCGGGGCTTTATTTTCACGAAGAATACGTCGATATGTGTCGCGGGCCTCATGTGCCGAACATGAAATTCTGTCATTACTTCAAGTTGATGGCAGTTAATGGCGCTTTCTGGCGGGGTGACTCCAACAATAAGATGTTGCAGCGCATCTACGGTGTCGCATTTGCTGATAAAAAGCAGCTCAAAGCTCACTTGCGATTCCTGGAAGAGGCTGTCAAGCGCGATCATCGCAAGTTGGGTAAAAAGCACGACTTATTTCATTTGCAGGAAGAGGCGCCGGGGATGGTGTTTTGGCATCCCAAGGGGTGGACCATCTACACCGTTGTCGAAGAATATATGCGTCGTGTTCAGCGAGACAATGGCTATCAGGAGATTAACACGCCGCAAGTGGTGGATCGTTCCTTGTGGGAGAAGTCGGGTCACTGGGACAAATTCCGCGATGGCATGTTTACCGTCGAGTCGGAATCCCGGGATTTCGCGGTGAAACCCATGAATTGCCCCTGTCATATCCAAGTCTTTAATCAAGGGTTAAAGAGCTATCGGGATCTGCCATTGAGGCTCGCTGAATTTGGCTCCTGCCACCGCAATGAAGCATCCGGAACTCTCCAGGGATTGATGCGTGTGAGGGCCTTTACCCAGGACGATGCGCATATTTTCTGTGCTGAGTCGGCAATTCGTGATGAAGTCTCGGTTTTTACGGATTTGCTCTATCAGGTTTATGCGGATTTTGGGTTTGAAGAAGTGATTATCCGTTTATCCACGCGCCCAGAGCAGCGGGTGGGAAGTGATGAAATCTGGGATAAGGCTGAAACAGCCCTGGCTGAAGCTCTGGATTACAAGAATTTGGCGTTCGAATATCTCCCTGGGGAAGGGGCGTTCTACGGCCCTAAGATCGAATTCAGTCTGAAAGATTGCCTTGGACGCATTTGGCAATGTGGCACCATTCAGGTGGATTTCTCCATGCCTGGGCGTCTTGGCGCGCAATACGTCGATGAAGATGGGGAGCGCAAAACGCCCGTGATGCTGCATCGTGCTATCCTTGGGTCATTTGAGCGTTTTATCGGCATATTGATCGAGAACTATGAGGGCGCATTTCCCGCATGGTTGGCGCCGGAGCAGGCGGTGGTGATGAATATCACTGATGCACAGGCGGACTTTGTGGCCGAAGTTCGAAAAACCCTGTCTGATAAGGGGTTTCGGGTCATTTCTGACTTGAGAAATGAGAAAATCGGATTTAAAATTCGCGAACATACCATTCAAAAGGTTCCTTATCTGCTCACCGTTGGTGATCGTGAGAAGGAGTCGCAAAGCGTCAGCGTGCGGACTCGCACTGGTGACGATTTAGGTTCGATGAGTGTTGAGGCGTTTGCCGAATTTTTGGCCGCTGACGTATTGCGTCGCGGCCGCTCGTCGTTGTAGGCCCGGCAGAGGCGCCGTGTCAAAGTTTAGGAGATAACTATTAGCAGTTCAGACAATTCGCAGGGCAAGTCCAAAAAACCACCGATTAATGACCAGATTCGCGAGGATAAAGTCAGGTTGATCGGGGCAGATGGAGCACAAGTCGGCATCGTATCTTTGGAAGATGCTCTAGCTCAGGCTCAAGAAGCGGGGTTGGACCTTGTACAGATGGCTGGTGACGCGAGCCCTGCAGTATGCAAGGTCATGGACTATGGAAAGCATTTATTTGATCTGAAAAAAACTCGCGCCGCCGCCCGCAAAAAGCAGCGGCAGCAGCAGATCAAAGAGATGAAATTCCGGCCTGGAACCGATATCGGCGATTACAAAATTAAACTTCGCAATCTTTCGAAGTTCTTGGAAGAGGGCGATAAGGTTAAGATTTCGCTAAGATATCGAGGCCGGGAAATGGCTCACCAGGAGCTCGGGATGGATATGATGAAACGTATCGAAACCGACCTTGCTGAGCTCGGGACTGTTGAGCAGTACCCGAAAATGGAGGGCCGTCAGCTGTTGATGGTGATTGCTCCCAAAAAGAGGAAATGAGCGGGCTTTTAGCTGCCTAGTTGATTTCCGAGAAAGCCGTTTGCCGAGGATCAATGATTCTTCGGTATTTCGGTTCTGTTATTAACATTTACATAGAGAACTTCTCATGCCAAAAGCTAAAGTACACAGTGGCGCGGCCAAGCGCTTCAAAAAAACCGGCTCCGGTTACAAGCACAAGCACGCTTTTAAGAGCCATATCCTGACCAAGATGACCACCAAGCGTAAGCGTCAATTGCGTGGAACGAACCTGCTGAATGCGGCAGATGTTCCAGCAGTCGATCGTATGCTTCGGGCCAAGTAATTAGGCCTTTATCAGTCACCTATTTAGCGAAAGGATATAATCATGGCTCGTGTAAAACGTGGAGTCGAGGCGCGTCGTCGTCACAAGAAAATTCTCAAGCAGGCTAAAGGTTACTACGGAGCGCGTTCACGTGTTTTCCGTGTTGCCAAACAAGCCGTTATCAAAGCTGGTCAGTACGCATATCGCGACCGTCGCGTCAAAAAACGCAACTTTCGCGCGCTATGGATCACTCGTATCAATGCTCAATCTCGTAACGAAGGCATGACATACAGTCGCCTTATTGCGGGCTTGAAAAAAGCGGGTATCGAGTTGGACCGTCGCGTATTGGCGGATCTCGCTGTACACGATAAAGCTGCCTTTGCTGCGGTTGTCGGTCAGGCGAAAGCAGCTCTTGCCTGAGACGGTTCACCGTCTTAGTGCGTGAAATAGAGAGGGAGGAGCTGCAAGGCTCCTCCTTTTTTTTTGGAAAAATCCAGCAAATCAAAGATTCCCGTTGAATATGGAAAACCTAATCAGCCTGCGCGATGAAGCTCTCACCAAAGTCGCTGCTTCCGAAGATCTCTCCACCCTGGACACTGTGCGAGTTGAATATCTGGGTAAGAAAGGCCAGCTCACTGGCTTATTGAAGGGGCTAGGTAAGCTGAGCGCAGAAGAACGACCCGCGGCCGGAGCGAAGATCAACGAAGCCAAGCAGTTGGTTCAAGACGCCCTTAACCAGCGCAAAGAACAACTTGAAACCGCAGCGATCAATGCCTCTTTGGCTGCCGAAGCGGTGGATGTCACTCTGCCGGGACGCTCCCAGTCATCGGGAGGTTTGCACCCGGTTACTCGCACTATCAGACGTATTTCTGAATTCTTTACGAAAGCTGGCTATACGGTCGAAGAAGGCCCTGAAATTGAAGATGATTATCACAATTTTGAAGCCCTGAATATTCCTCCCCATCATCCGGCGAGAGCCATGCATGACACCTTTTATATGGGAGAGGGTATTGGCCATGCAATCAATTATGTGTTGCGAACCCATACGTCCACAGTGCAGGTGCGCAGCATGGAGAACCAAGAGCCGCCTCTGCGTATCATCTGTCCCGGTCGAGTTTATCGCTGTGACAGTGATTTGACTCATACTCCGATGTTTCATCAAATTGAAGGCTTGGTGGTTGATCGAGGTATCAGTTTTGCGCATTTGCGGGGCACGTTAGATCAATTTTTAAAGGCGTTTTTTGAAGCCGATGTGCCAGTACGCTTCCGTCCTTCCTATTTCCCGTTTACAGAGCCTTCTGCGGAAGTCGATATTCAGTGTACCAATTGTGGCGGTGATGGCTGCCGGGTCTGTGGTGGTACCGGCTGGATCGAAATTATGGGTTGCGGCATGGTTCACCCGAAAGTGTTTGAATCTTCCGGGATTGATTCACAAGAGTTTACGGGCTTTGCCTTTGGTCTTGGGGTTGAGAGGATGGCCATGTTGCGTTACGGCGTAAACGATTTGCGTATGTTTTTTGAAAACGACTTGCGCTTCCTCGATCAATTTTAGATTCGCTGCCAATGAGGCGGCGAGTGACGACACAGAATGTAAAAGGCAGATAGTAAGACGATGAAAGTAAGTGACAGCTGGTTGAGGGAGTGGGTCAATCCCTCTCTAACCGCGGCAGAACTGGCCGATCAAATTACCATGGCGGGGCTCGAGGTCGATTCCATAGAGCCGGTTGCGGCGGCGTTCAGTGGTGTCGTTGTTGGTGAAATAATCGCTTGTGAGCAACATCCGGATGCAGACAAATTGCGAGTGTGTCTGGTGGCAGGAAATGGCGCTGAGCCGGCTCAGGTGGTTTGTGGCGCTCCCAATGCCCGAGTCGGCATCAAGGTTCCTTTTGCGACCGTCGGTGCAGAATTGCCTCCAGGTGAAGATGGCAAGCCCTTTAAAATTCGTAAAGCCAAGCTGCGGGGCGTTGAGAGTTTCGGCATGTTGTGCGCCCAGACAGAATTGCAGTTGGGTGACGATGCGAGTGGTTTGTGGGAATTATCTTCGGAGGCAACCGTTGGTCTGGATCTGCGTGAGTTTTTACAGCTCAACGATTGTACGACTGAGGTTGATCTGACGCCCAACCGTGGTGATTGCCTGTCAATAAAAGGCATTGCACGGGAAGTGGGGGTGCTTAATCGACTCGACGTGACTCAGCCAGACATTAAGGCAGTAGCTGGAACAATTGAGACAGTTCGAGAGGTTTCTCTCGAGGCCGGTGACGCCTGTTCTCGATATCTCGGGCGCGTTATCGAAGGCATTGATGTCTCCGCTCCTTCACCTTTATGGTTGCAGGAACGATTGCGGCGGGCGGGTTCTCGCAGTATCGACGCAGTGGTGGACGTTACCAACTATGTGTTGTTGGAGCTGGGGCAGCCGCTTCATGCCTTCGATCAGGATAAACTGCAGGGAAATATCCGCGTGCGGTTAGCCGCGCCGGGCGAATCTCTGGAGCTTCTTGATGCTAGAACCGTAGAGCTCTCCGAAGACACCTTGCTCATCACGGATTCTCAGGGGCCATTGGCGATGGCCGGAATTATGGGTGGAAAACCGAGCTCCGTTACCGACTCAACCCGTAATGTCTTTTTGGAAAGTGCATATTTCAGCCCACTGGCCATTGCTGGGCGCGCACGTAGCTACGGACTGCACACAGATGCGTCCCATCGTTATGAGCGGGGTGTTGATCCGCAGTTGCAACGGGATGCGATAGAGCGTGCTACACAACTGCTTATCGAGATCTGTGGCGGTCAAGCCGGTCCGATTGTGGAGGCAACTAACGATACTTTGCCTGGCGCGGCGACGATCCGCTTACGCCAGTTAAGAATCGAATCCGGGTTGGGCATTTCGCTAGCGGCGGATGAGATCGAAGATATTCTCCAGCGCCTTGGCTTACGTTTGCTGGACGTGGTCGAAGGCGGTTGGGTTTTCGAGATCCCAAGTTGGCGTTTCGATTTGGCCATCGAAGAGGATTTGTTAGAGGAAATAGCTCGGGTCTATGGTTATAACCGCTTACCGACCATTTCTCTGCGAGGCGATTTGGCGATCAGTAAACGCTCTGAAGCTGAGGTGAATCTTGATCAGGTGCGAGATCATTTAGTCAGCGCCGGTTATCAAGAAGCGATAACGTACAGTTTTGTGTCTGAGGGGCTGAATGCCAATTTCAGTGACCCCAAAACAGCAATGCCATTGCAGAATCCTATCAGTGCCGAACTTGGCGTTATGCGAGGCTCTCTCTTGCCGGGGCTGGTGAATACGTTGGTGTATAACCTCAATCGGCAGCAGACGCGCGTCCGCCTGTTTGAATGTGGTCGGCGCTTTGCTGCTGGGGCCGATGGTGTTCGCGACTGTGTGCAGGAGCCAATGCTCGCCGGGTTGATTTACGGTTCACGTCTGGGTGAATCTTGGTCGGTAAAGAGTGTGTCGGTTGATTTCTTCGATCTGAAAGGGGATTTTGAGTGTCTTCTTGCCTCTTTAGGTGTCGAAGAAGCCTTCGAATTTATCCCGGGTGAGCATTCAGCGATGCATCCAGGTCAGTGTGCGCAGATTCTCCGTGAGGGGCAGTCAGTGGGCGTACTGGGAGCATTGCATCCCAAGTTGCAGCAGCGTCTGGATATTCCTGGTCGAGTTTTCGTCTTTGAGGTATCGCAGTCTGCGATGCTGACTCGTGCGGTTCCTAAGTTTTCTCCATTGTCCAAATTTCCGGAGGTACGCCGGGATCTGGCTGTGGTTGTGGATCAGGAAGTCAGTGCAGATGCGCTCCTTAAATCGGTTAAAAATTCAGCAGGAGATAGCCTCACAAACTTAAAGATCTTTGACGTTTATATGGGCAAAGGCATTGATCCACATAGAAAAAGTGTTGCGCTGGGCTTGACGTATCAACATCCTTCACGCACTCTTAAAGAAGAAGAAATCAATGCCTCCATTGATCAAATCGTCGCGACTTTGGAGGGAACGTTCAAAGCATCCCTGCGCTAGGGTGAAAGAGGCGGCTCGATGACGGCATTAACCAAGGCGGATCTCGCAGAAATGCTCTACGAGGAATTAGGCTTTAACAAGCGTGAAGCCAAAGAACTGGTAGAGCTGTTTTTCGAAGAGATCCGTGCCTCCCTGGAAGGCAACGAGAACGTCAAACTTTCTGGCTTTGGTAATTTTGATTTGCGGGACAAAACCCAGCGTCCGGGTAGAAATCCAAAAACCGGTGAGGAAATCCCGATTTCCGCCCGGCGAGTGGTGACGTTTCGACCCGGACAAAAGTTGAAGGCCAAAGTCGAAAACTATGCTGGAACCGAGCAGCAATCATGAATTGCCGGCAATCCCCGGAAAGCGTTACTTCACCATAGGCGAAGTCAGCGTTCTCTGTGCGGTTAAACCCCATGTCCTTCGTTACTGGGAGCAGGAATTCCCTCAGCTAGCCCCCGTCAAGCGCCGCGGCAATCGTCGCTATTATCAACGTCAAGATGTCCTCACGATTCGCCAGATTCGTTCTTTATTGTATGAACAGGGCTTTACGATTGGCGGTGCCCGCCAACAGATGAGCGGTGAATCGGCGCATCAGGACGCCGCACAATGTGCTCAATTGATCTCGCAAACGATTGCGGAATTGGAAGACGTGTTAAAGATGTTGAACGAGCCCTGAGTGGTCGAATTTAAGGCTATTCAATTGTGGTTAGCTTTGTGGTTGCCCTAGGTGTTTCATCTGCTTACAGTTTAAACACGCTAAGACTGACAAACCCGACGCATTCGGTAGGAATCTTGCCAGTTTATGTTTGGAGCGAGAAGAGGTGGTCGGGATAGCAGGATTCGAACCTGCGACCACCGCGCCCCCAGCACGGTGCGCTACCAGACTGCGCTATATCCCGAAGAGGAGCGTATTATAGTTTCTACGTTATATTGTTCAAGAGTTTGATTTAGATTTATTGAAATTCTGGAGCTTCTCTCTGAGTTGTTAAAAATCAACACGTTGGGCGCGTTTAGTCCAAGAAACGTACAAACTTCCTTGGCTCCTGTGCTGGTAGGTACAGTAAAACCCCTTCGCCAGTTAGATTAAAATTACCCCAATATCCCCTTAAGCTTCGCCAATCGGTCAGGTTGCTGTAAGGCGAGCTTAGATTGCCATTCTTATTCGGCGCGTAAATCAGAATCGATATAAAGAACTCCTGCTTCTGTGGATCCTAAAGCAAATAGTGTTTGAGGGCGTATAAATACGAATTCTATTGGAGTTCGATGGTTTCAGCCCAGAAGGGGACCTCCGTATTCCTTAGTCGCATTCCATAAGGATTGTTTTCCTGAGACGCAGACAAGGTTGTCAGGTTAATTCCTACATAAGTATCTTCAGCAGGCCATCTTATCTTTGTGGTCGGCCTAATTCAGTTTTCGTACAGTCACAAGTTATTGATCGACGCAGCATTAATGATGCTCGTTGATGGATGAGAGTTCAAACAGGCGCGCTGAGAAACTACCTGGTCAGGATTTTTCCCTCGGACAATTTGGGGAGGCTCGAGTGCTATAGGTAAGAGTAAATGGAGTGTGCTGTCGAGATAACATGGTTGGTCATTCTAAATCTATCGTGCTTCGGGCGGGATATATCACTATTCGATGAAAAACCTGCATTGTTGGTACAGGAATTTCTCAATGCTTTTTGGCGAGATAGGTAAAGGCTCTTATATATTGTCGTTTAAATTTCTAATCTTATAATCTCGCGGAGTGTTTTTTTCACAATTTCCGGGTGACTTAATTCACTTCGCAAGCGAAGGGGTACGAGCACTATCTTTCTGTCGGGTTGGTTCCGCTACTAACACCATTTGTGAATAAGAAGGAAATTCAGATGAAACTATCGATGATAAAAACCTCTCTGCTTGCCGTCCTAACATTCGCTTCTATCGCATCCTATGCGGAAGACTGGACTATTTCTGCACAAGGTTCTTGCGAAACCGAATTGGGAAGCACGGTGAATTCAGATGCCGGACTTAGAGCAAGTGGCACGGCTATTGTTAAATGTCCACTTACAAAAGAAGTCACTTCATCAGCACTTCTGAGAGTGTATGCTCGTATATATCGCGCAGTATCAGGAGGCGCTGATCCGTTCTGTTCATTGCAGACATCAAACGCCTATGGCGGCCCCAGTTATACGGATAACGGTTATGCGTCTAGTGGATCCGGGGCTAAGAGTGTTTCTATTTCAATCCCGACACAACCATCGACCGGATATGCCGATGTTTATTGCGTACTGAATAATAACGATATTCTATACGGCGTTCGGTATATTCAGGAAAATTAGAGGAGATTTATAAGGTGAAACATATTTTCCTCACGATGGTAACCAGTCTGCTGACAGTATTACTCAGCAGTTGGTTTTTGGTTCACCATTATGTAAATATTCCGGAGATTCAAAGTGGCCATAGGAGCTCGGGCTCACAAGCTGATATTACAGAACTCGATGATGAGAATAACCCAGTCAAGCCTCAGTTTGCGCAAGTCAACGGACGCCTGCAGGATGTGACGCAGGCGCTTAGACAGTCTGATGAGCGAATTTCTATCACGGAAGATAGGCTGCTGGACCTGCAGAGAGTTTTAGAAGATCTGCAAATATCTCTGCGAAAAGCAAATTTTGAATCGCCAGGTGTTGCTCCTATGAGCGAAGAACAGATCTTGGCAAATTCTGAACAAACTCTAATCTTTAATGACATGGAGGAACGTCATTCCACCGAAGATTTCGACACTGCGTGGGAGCAGCAGGTTGCTGCCGATTTGGATCATGCCAAGGAACGTTTCAGTCAATTTGGTATGGATGATTCCAGTATTGTGTATCAAGATTGTCGTACCACCGTCTGTCGTATTAAGTTAGAGGTGAAGGGAGGGAGTGCTTTGGATTTGGGAATATTACCGGTAATTTTAGGATTAAAAAATGTGTCAGGTTTAACGACACAAGTGGATCCTGCAACCGGTAGGACTGTGCTTCTCTATCAACGCTAATTAATTGAAAGCTCCGTCATCGTGACGTGCGTTAACGTGTAGAGGATGATTCCACAAAAGGAGCAAGGTGGTTCATCCAATAGGCTTTGTTGACGGCTTTGGCGGCGTGCAGTGATCATTCATTCCCGCTTTGAGTTCGTGGTATTTTATGGTTTTTGGGCGGTGGTCACACGAGGGTTACCTTAGTTTGTGTGGCCAGAGCTCGTAATATGAACCAGTTATCGGGCGTGTAAAACCAAATGTACAGAGGCAGCTTCTGCTACATTCGTCCTTTCAAAATGCCTTGAAAGGAGAAAGAAGCCGTGCGACCCATAACGGTGATCGGTAGTATCAACGTTGACCATGTCATCCGTGTTCCATATTTCCCTCTGCCTGGGGAAACGCTGACAGGGCAGGGCTATCAGCAGTTTTCCGGGGGGAAGGGGGCAAATCAAGCCGTTGCTGTGGCTCGCAGCGGCGCTCCGTGTCGATTTCTTGCCTGTGCTGGGGATGATGCCGTCGGGTTGCAGTTGTTAGAAGACTATAAGCAGCAGGGCATCGACATCTCGACGATCACTCGAGTGGAGGGCTGTACAACGGGGGTGGCGATGATCCAGGTTAACGACGCTGGTGAAAATACCATTGCGATCGCCAGTGGCGCGAATGCTGCTCTGTCTCAATCGATCGTTGAGGCGCATTTAGAAGAACCACAGGCTGGCGATTGGTTGGTGGTATCTTTGGAAACGCCACTGCCACCCCTACTATTTGCCGTAGAACGCTGGCGGGCGGCGGGTGGCAAGGTGCTGTTAAATCCCGCTCCGGCTCAATCACTCTCGGATTCCTTCTTGCGTCATGTCGACCTCATCACGCCAAATGAGACCGAAGCGAAAATTCTCACAGGAATTACTGTTGCTCAACCTGGAGACGCAAATAAGGCTGCCCAGGCACTTCATGATCGGGGCATTCCATTGGTAATCATTACCTTAGGCAGTCAAGGCGTTTGGCTGAGCTGTGAGGGTGGCGGGGAATTATTGCCAGCGTTCTCGGTAACACCCGTTGATACTACCGCCGCCGGGGACACCTTTAACGGTTATCTGGTGAGCTCTCTGAATCGGGGAAGGTCGTTGGTGGAGGCGGCCCAGCTTGCGCAGCGAGCGGCGGCGGTCTCTGTTACGCGTTCGGGTGCTCAAAGTTCCATTCCTTGGGCAAAAGAATTATAAATACCGCTGGCATGGGGTGCCTACTATGATGGAGCGTCATCGTTAACGTCGTTGATGAATTAATTAACTGTTCTAAAGGGTTGTTATGCAGGTACTGAGCGCGCGGTTGGAGGCTTTGCGAAGCCAATGTCTTCAATCGCTCAATGGGCATGGCAATCGTACGTCTGCAGATTTTCTTGCCGACCTATCTGGGGATATTGAGTTAGATCGCTACGGCGCTGGCGGTGTTGTTGCGGAGCTGGAGGATTTTGTCGCAAAGCTGCTGGGGAAGCCTGCCGCATTATTTTTACCCAGCGGGACGATGGCCCAACAAATTGCCTTGCGTATTCACGCTTCAGATTCAGAGTCATCCATCTGCGCGTTTCATCCCACCTGTCATTTACAAATTCATGAAGAAGATGCTTATCAGTGGTTGCAGGCGTTTACGGGTTTGCCTGTAGGGCAGTCCCATCGTCTTTTGTCTTTGCATGACATTGCCCAAATCCAAAAGCCGTTGGCTGCCATGCTTTTTGAGCTGCCTCAGAGGGAAATCGGTGGGCAATTGCCCTCCTGGTCGGAACTGAACGAGCAAGTCGCCGAGGCTCGGCGACTTGGAGCTAAAATACACCTCGATGGTGCTCGGCTCTGGGAATGCACGCCTTTTTATCAACGCTCCCTGAGTGACATTTGCCAGCTATTCGACTCTGTTTACGTATCGTTTTATAAAGGCTTGGGTGGCTTGGCAGGGTGCTGCCTTGTCGGGGAAAAGGACTTAATCGATACCGCTCGTGTTTGGCGGAGGCGTTATGGCGGTACATTATTTGGCTTGTGGCCAAATGCCGCTTCCGCCTTAAGCGTGTTGCGGCGCCGGTTGCCTTTGATGCCTGCCTACGTTGAGCATGCTCAAGCGATCGCCAGAGCATTGGCAGGGGGCTCTCACATTTCAGTGAGGCCTAACAATCCTCCAACACCGATGATGCATTTCGAGTTTGCGGTGCAAGGATCTCAGTTTTTACAGAACGCGATCAATATCGCAGAAGATCAGGGAATATTTACCTGGTCAAGTGTTATGCCCGGCAGAGATCCTGAGAGCTGCCGGGTTGAGTTCGTCGTCGGTGACGCAACACTCAATCTTAAACCGCAGAAAGTGGCCGAACTTCTTTCTCTGCTGGCTGAAAATAATAGCGCGACATCTTAAGTTTTCTTCTTTTTGGTCGTTAGAATCCCATGGCCATGCCGTCTTTGCGCATATCGGATCCCCCATAATACATACCGGTATCGGGATCACGCATAATCGCCTGATAGCCACCATAGCGTGAGCCGGCGGCAATGCCGACGTCGTGCCCTAAGGCGCGAAGCTTTGATATTTCAGTCGGTTTTATTCCCGGTTCAACATAGACATTTCCGATACCCGAACCTTGCTCGGCAATCGACTGATAAGATCGGCTTGACCCGGTGTGCTGGTAACGTGCGGTATCGCCAGCTTGTTGTACATTCATGCCGAAATCAATCATATTGATCAATACTTGAACCTGCCCCTGAGGTTGCATGGGGCCACCCATTAATCCAAAACTGAGCCAAGGCTGCTGATCTTTCATGACAAAGCCCGGAATGATGGTTTGGAATGGTCGCTTTCCTGGCGCATAGTGGTTGGGGTGCTTCTCATCTAACGAGAAGAGATTGCCACGGTTTTGCAAAACAAATCCAAGTCCATCTGGTACTAGGCCGCTGCCGCCGGAATAGTTACTTTGGATAAACGACACCATCATGCCATCTTTATCCGCAACGGTCAGATAACTGGTATCGCCGTGTTCCAGTGACGGATCTCCAAATTTCGCCTTAGGCATGGTGGATTTTGTATTGATCAGCGCGCGACGTTGTTTTGCGTAGTTCTTGCTTATAAGTTCGTTCACTGGAATGTCTGAAAATTCCGGGTCGGCGTAATATCTCGCTAAATCCTCGTAAACCAGGCGCTTGGCTTCGATCTGTAAATGTAAGAGTTCTGCGCTGCCCGGAACCATATCTGCGATAGGAAATCCTTCCAGAATATTGAGCATCTGTAGTACCGCCAGACCCTGGGTATTGGGTGGCAACTCACAGACGTTGTAGCCACGATAGTCCGTGCAAATGGGGGCTACCCATTCCGCTCGATAGGCCGCCAGATCGTTTTTGCGCAAGGCCCCGCCTATGCGTCGCATGTAGGTGTCGATGGAGTCGGCGATGGTGCCTTCATAGAATGCATCGCGGCCTTCCTTGGCGAGAATATCTAATGTCTTGGCAAGGCCTGGATTTTTGAAGATGTCGCCTTCTTTGGGAGCATTCCCATCGATCAAATAAAGGGAACGGTAGTTCTTGAGGTCTTCGATGTCAGCACGATGAGTCCAGGTATTGTCGATTTCATATTGCCAGTAGTCTGCTGTTTCTTGGCTGACGCCAAAGCCTTCCCTGCCGTAGCCAATGGCAGGTTGGAGGTTTTGCGCCATGGGTAATTTGCCAAAGCGTTCGTGCAGTTGAAACCAGCCATCTACCTCGCCGGGAACGGTGACCGTTGCACTGCCATGAAGAGGTATTTTCCCGTCGGCAAAGCGAGCGTTTAAGCTTTCCAATGTTTGTCCTTGGGGGGCAGGTCCGCTGGCATTGAGGCCTAAGAGACGTTTGTCGTTTGGGTCCCAAACAATCGCATACATATCACCGCCGATGCCGCTGTCCATGGGTTCCACAAGTCCGATAACGGCGCTCGCTGCAATGGCGGCGTCTACGGCGCTGCCTCCCTGGCGCAAAATGTCGATGGCTGTACTGGTTGCCAGCGGGTTGGATGTTGCAGCCATACCGTTGCGGGCGATCACTTGGCTGCGACTGGATTCTAAGCCGCCAAAGCGATGGCTACCAATACCCACATTGGGTTCTGCTGCAAATGCGACTGCCGTCAACAGAGTAGTGGCGAAGCTTATGACGATGGATAGGGCTGAGAGGCGCATGCATGACTCACGTTTATATTACGAACAAGTGTTCGAATAGTATGCTGCCGGTATTCGAGGTGCAAGCAGTGGTGTAGAGATCTTTGGCGAAGTTTAGGCAATTTAGAAACCGTGGAGGAAGCCGTAAGCACATGCATTGCTTTGGTGCTTGCGCTGTATAAATGACCCATTTTGAACCGTGATTTTGCGTGCGGTTGCTTCTAATGCCCGTTGCGATAGGGGTTCTGTTTGTCGCGTCGAGTGGCATAAAGCTTGCGAGTAAAAGTTTTCAATGCGAACTATAGTTCGCTAAACGTTGTTGGTAGGGTCAGATTTATCGCATCGGATTGCGGTGTCTGGCGCTAGTGTTTGACCTTTTTAGGGGAAGTAAATGCGGTACATCGGTAATACCCGTCACGTCCTGACAGCAGGTTTGACGTCTTACGCATTATCATCGTTAGTGCTCGTAGCTGCGGCCTCCGCGCAAACAAGCCCGAAGCTCGAGGAGGTTGTGGTTACGGCGCAGAAGCGCGAACAAGACCTTCAGAAGGTGCCGTTTACCATTCAAGCTTTCAGCGCCGATGAAATTTCTGAAAAGGGCATGATGCGGATTACGGATCTGACCACTCATGTCCCCAACGTCGATTTCTTTTCCTTCTTCAGTGAGGCGCAAACGCCCGCACTGTGTTTTCGTGGCGTGTGTCTTACACAATTGTTTTCTGACAGCTTTGAGCCGCCGGTCGCCATGTATACCGATGAGGTCTATGTCGGATCAGGCTTTGCGCAAGCGCTACAGCTGTTCGATGTCGAGCGGATTGAAGTTCTAAAAGGCCCTCAGGGAACGCTTTACGGGCGCAATACTACCGGTGGCTTGGTGAATGTCATTACACGCAAGCCAACCGACGAATTACAGATGAATTTCAGTGTCGACTACAGCTCCTACAATTCCACCACGGTTGAAGCGGGTATTGGTGGCGCTTTAGCCGATGGTGTTCGGGGGCGCTTGGCATTGCAGACCCGAACGGGCGATGGCTGGGTCGATAGCACCATCAGCGATGCCGAAGCGAATGAAACCGATACCCAGGCGGCCCGTGGCATGCTGGATTTTGATATTGGCGACAACGGCAGTCTGTTGTTGTCGTCCTATTACTTTAAAGTATCCCAGGGGGCTGAAGCCAATACGCTCAATGGTACGGTTGATCCTGCAACCGGTGCTCAGTGTGACTACAGTCAGTTGCAGTCGGGCAGCTGTATTGGAATATACAGTGACTATACCTCCGGGACGGAAAGTGCGAACAGTTTGTACGGTGGACTCGAGCCAGACAAGTGGGCGGGTTATGAAATGCCGGGTGGCCTTGCACCGCGCAATAATCTAGAGGCTTATGGTGTTGAAGGGCGCTTTGAATGGGATTTTGGCCCTGTATATTTCACCTCCATCAGCTCCTTTGCCAATGGCAAAAAAGATTATCTCGAAGACGTGGATGGAAATCTAGGCGCCGAATACGAAGATCGATTATTGGCGGATGCCGATACCATCTCTCAAGAATTTCGTCTCAATGGTGACCTGGGCTCAGCGCAATGGATTGGTGGTGTCTTCTACTACAATGACGACCGCAATACCGGTACTCAGCTGGTTCCGGCAGAAAATTATTCGGATTGGGCCAATAAAGAAACCACATCTTATGCGGTTTTTGCCAATTTGGATATTCCTCTGAGTGACTATTGGAGCACGACCCTCGGGGCACGATATACCTACGAAGATATCTCAGTGGATTTTAGTCGCGAAGGGTATTACGCGTCCACGGTTAGTCATGAGAAACGTTCCGTCGATAACGATAATATCGACTGGAAGGCAGTGCTCCAGTGGGAGCCCAACGACGACACCATGCTGTACGGTTCTATTACGACAGCTTTTCGTAGCGCTAACATCAATAGTCAAAGTATCTACGGTCCGATTATCGAGGGCAGTGATACCGATCCCATGGCGCCGGTCAATCCGGAAGAGTTGGTGAGCTATGAATTGGGATTGAAAACCGGATTTTGGGATGGACGTGCTCAATTGAATGCGTCAACGTTTTATTACACCGTCGACGATATGCAAACATTGATTTGGGTGTTTACAACTTCGACCACTGGGGTTTCACGGCTGCGCAATATTGAAGAAGTGAATGCCTGGGGCGCGGAGATGGATCTGCGGGTGCAAGCGTCAGAAAACCTCATGTTAACCTTCAGTGCCGGAGTGCTGGACAGTGAGATTAGCTCCGACGCAGAAATGCAAATTGATGGCGAGTTAGTCCCTCTGGACGGTCATGAGTTGCCGTTTTCTAACCCGTCGGCCACGCTTGGGGCCAACTACGTCATCCCCCTGCAACAATACGGTACCTTGAGCTTGCAGGCAGACTATAAATGGAAAGACGATCATTATTTTTCCATTCGCAACAATGACAGTAATTACCAAGACGCCTACGGATTGCTCGATGTACGCGCCGTCTGGAAATCACCCAGTGAACAGTATTCCGTCGAGCTTTACGGTAACAACGTACTCGATAAAGAGTATTTTGTTTACGCAGGAAACTTGGCGACCAATACTCAAAATATAGTCTGGGGGAAACCCGCCTGGTACGGCGTTAGGTTCTCATACGACTTCTAGGGAAGCTCTGAATCGTTAACTGTCTACCCGTGTCTGGAGCTATGTCAGACACGGGTTTTTTCTTTTTGTACAGACAAAGCTTCAGAAGTGCGCTGGCTTTCACGCTTGCGTTAGATGGTTCTTTTTTGTTGTTTATTTTTTGCGGTAAAAGGTCTTTATACAATCAACCATAGCCTGACTGGTCGTGGATAGGGTTCGCTTTTGCAGTTGAATGATGCCGATATTCCGTCGAATTCGAGGTTTTAGAGGAATGCATACCGCACCCATTTCCCGCATTTGTCCCGCACTGATTTCTGGCATGATGCTGACGCCTAGCCCCTGAGCCACCATACGGCCGACCACGACGATCTGATGAGCTTCAAAGGTTGGGGTTAGAGTAATGTCTTTGTGATGAAAAGCCTCTTCTACCTGTTGCCGAATCGCAGAGGGTTTCTGCAGTGTGATGTACGACCTGTCATTGAGGTCTGACCAGGAGGCTGTTGTTCGCTTGGCGAGCTTATCATCGGCGCAACAGACCACAACAAAGTCGTCTTTGCACAGCGGGGTGAAAGTGATGTCTGCGATGGGACCAGGATCAAAACTGACGCCGAATTCGATATCACCGGAATAGACCGCATCAACTAAGGTTTCGGCAACGATATCCTGAACCGTGACGTTGATGTCAGGATACTGTTGATGGAAATGTCTGAGGATTTCCGGCAGGACGTTGCCAGCAAAAGTCGGCATAGCGGCGACGGTTAAGCGGCCCTTGCGCAGCGTGAATAAATCCCTCACATCACCAATCGATTGCTCCCATTCCAACAGTAAACGCTCAGCATTGGGTAAAAATTCCCTGCCCTCGGGAGTTAGGGTGGAGGAGCGGGTATTGCGATCAAACAATTGCCCGCCGAGGCTCACTTCGAGATTTTTTATGGCGGTGCTCAGTGCGGGTTGGGTCAGATACAGTTGGTGGCTGGCTTCGGCGAAGTTGCGGCAATGGGCGACGGTAACGAAGCACTTCAGTTGTTTAAAGGTGATGTTCACGGTGTGGCTTTATCTCCGAGGGGGCCCCAATGGGTGCCAAGACGGCGGGCAGCTGGGTTTGATATATAAATTAAATTAAACATAATTAAAATATATTCTAATTGATTTATCTTTTATTGCAGGGAAAATGGTCCCAAAGATGCTTTTGGGCTCGTATTTACCAATACTGATGACCCAGAAACCAGCCAATAACACCGCAGAAGAATACTAAGAGCCGATTATGACCAGTACACCTCTTTGGAGTCCCGCGCCTGAACGAGCAGAACAGACCCTGCTGCATCAATTTATCGCATCCCTCAATTCCTCCAAGCCAAGCATCGACAATTACGATGACTTATGGGCATGGTCATGCCAGTCGCCGGAGGTGTTCTGGACGGCGGTGTGGGACTTTACCGGTCTGGTTGGGGATCCGGGGGAGAGTGTCTTTAACGGCAAACAAGCGCTGATCGAGCAGCGATTTTTTCCGGATGGTAAGGTGAATTATGCGGAAAATCTCCTCCGGCATCGGGGTGAGGCGCCAGCCATTGTTTTCCAAGGGGAAGACGGGCGACGCCAGAGCTTGAGTTTTGACGAGCTACACGGCCTGGTTTCCCGGTTGCAACAGGCGTTGAAAGATCTTGGCGTTGTTGCCGGTGATCGTGTGGCTGGATACGTTCCTCACGCTCCCGGTACGATTGTCGCGATGTTAGCAGCGACATCGCTCGGTGCCATCTGGTCCTCCTGTTCACCGGATTTTGGTCTAAATGGTGTCATGGATCGGTTCGGCCAGATTGAGCCGAAGGTGTTGTTCTGCGCCGATGGCTATCACTACAACGGCAAATCGTTTTCCTCAATTGAAACGGCACTCTCACTGGCGGAGGGAATTGCCTCCATTGAAAAAGTGGTGGTGCTTCCATTTATCGACGACGCTGACGGACGTGAATTGCCGAAGGAAACTGCGGTTCATCTTGAGGATCTACTCAAGCCTTATCGTGAACAGCCGGTAGAATTTGTGCGTGTGAGTTTCAGTGCTCCGTTGTTCATTATGTTCTCATCAGGCACCACAGGACTGCCGAAGTGTATTGTTCATTCGGTGGGGGGCACCATCCTACAGCACCTGAAAGAACATCAATTGCAGTGTGATATCCAGCCGGGAGATCGGCTTTTCTACTTTACGACCTGTGGTTGGATGATGTGGAACTGGCAGGTCAGTGCACTGGCGTCCGGCGCAACGCTGGTGTTGTTTGATGGCTCTCCGTTTTATCCGGGCCCGGCCAGATTGTCCCAATTGGTCGCCCAGGAGCAGGTGACCCATTTCGGCACCTCTGCCAAGTACTTGGACGCCTGCGCCAAAGCGGGTGTTCGCCCAATGGATACGGAAGATTTTTCCTCGTTGCGCTGTATTCTTTCGACAGGCTCGCCGTTATCGGAAGACGGTTTTCACTATGTTTATCGCGACTGGAAGCAGGACGTTTGTCTTTCGTCGATTGCCGGTGGCACCGACATCCTCGGCTGTTTTGTGGGCGGTAATCCTATTGGACCCGTGTATGCAGGCGAATGTCAGAAGCGTCACCTGGGAATGAATGTCGCGGTTTTTAACAGTCAGGGGCAAGCCGTGATCGGTGAGCCAGGAGAACTCGTCTGTCTATCGGCGCATCCATCCATGCCGGTTGGTTTTTGGAATGATGATGGCAGTCGCTACAAGGCGGCGTATTTCGAATCCTACGACAACGTCTGGTGTCACGGTGATTGGGTCGAGCTCACGGAGCGGGGCGGAATGATATTCCATGGCCGTTCTGATGCTACCTTGAACCCCGGCGGGGTGCGTATTGGAACCGCGGAAATCTACCGCCGGGTTGAAGGCTTTAGCGAAGTTGCTGAATCTCTCGCCATCGGGCAGCAGTGGGACAATGACGTGAGAGTGGTTCTGTTTGTGCGTATGCAGCCGGATCAAACGTTGACCGAGGATTTAATCGCAAGGCTGAAAAAAGACATTCGACAACACGCATCCCCGCGCCATGTGCCGGCACGTATTCTCACCGTAACGGATATTCCCCGAACCCGTTCCGGTAAAATCAGTGAGCTGGCCGTGCGCGATGTCGTTCACGGTCGCCAGGTAAAAAATGTTGAAGCTCTGGCCAACCCAGAAGCGCTGGAGCAGTTTAAACACCGTTCGGAATTGGCAGAATAACACGATGAATTTCGCCAGTTTCATCACAAACGTTCGTTGAGAGGATGACGTCCATGAATCAGGATCCTATCGTCGTCGTTGGTATGGCGCGTACGCCTATCGGCAGTTATTTGGGAGCATTGAGTAGCTTGTCTGCTGCAGAGCTGGGCGCATGTGCGATTCGCGCTGCGGTTGAGCGCAGCGGCGTACCGGTTGATGCCATCGATGAAGTTATTATGGGATGTGTGCTGCCAGCAGCGCTGGGGCAGGCGCCAGCGAGACAAGCCGCGCTGGCCGCCGGTTTACCCCAGGGCGTACCGACTACCACGCTGAATAAAGTCTGTGGCTCTTCCATGAAAACCGTAATGGTTGCCTGTGATGCACTGCGGGCAGAGTCGGCGGATATCGTTGTCGCCGGTGGAATGGAAAGTATGAGTAACGCACCGTTTATGTTGCCCGGTGCGCGCAAGGGATTGAAGTTTGGTCACCAGCAGTTTCTGGATCACATGCTGATGGATGGACTTCAGGATGCCTATTCCGGCAAAGCCATGGGAGAGTTCGCAGAGCTATGTGCCGGCCACTATGACTTTAGCCGTGAACAGCAGGACGAGTACGCGCTGGCTTCACTGGAGCGTGCAACGACAGCGACAGCAAACGGTTATTTCGCCGGAGAGATCGTTCCTGTGACGGTTAAAAGTCGTAAAGGCGAGCAGTTTGTCGATCAGGATGAGCAGCCTGGCAAAGCGAATCCAGATAAAATCCCGCAATTGCGTCCGGCATTTTTAGCGGATGGCACCGTTACAGCCGCCAACGCCAGTTCGATTTCTGATGGGGCCGCCGCGTTGGTTCTGATGCGACGGTCGACCGCTGAGGAGCGGGGTTTAAAGAGCCTGGCAACGATTGAGGGCTACGGACAGTCAGCTCAGGCGCCTGAATGGTTTACCACGGCGCCGGTGGCGGCCATGAAAAAAGTACTGAATCGGGTTGGCTGGCAAACCTCAGAGGTGGACTTGTTTGAGGTAAACGAAGCCTTTGCGGTTGTCGCCATGGCAGCAATGCGTGAACTGGGTATTGATCATGGTGTGCTAAATGTTAACGGTGGTGCCTGCGCTTTGGGGCATCCTCTTGGCACTTCCGGTGCTCGTATTCTCGTGACTTTGATCAATGCCATGCAGCGTCTCGACCACCACAAAGGCCTCGCCAGCCTCTGCATTGGTGGCGGTGAAGCCACGGCAGTAGCCGTAAGCCGAAGTTAAAATATAGCCGTAAGCCGAAGTTAAAATATAGCCCTAAGCCTAGTGGTTAAAATATAGCCCTAAGCTTGGTGGTTAAAATATTGCGATAAGCCGGGTTTAAATAGAGACGAAAGCTGCTGTCGAAGGATTTTAAAAAAAACAATAGAGTGTTGGGTAACGTCCGTATTCATTGCAGCCTTCTGTTGTTTTTACTTATTCGTGCAATCGATAGGAGCGCTCCGGACGACCGACCGTACCGTATTTTTGTTCGGCGGCCAGTTTATGAACGCTGGCGAGGTATTCCAGGTAGCGCCGAGCGGTTGATCGGCTAATTCCCAGTTCCTGCCCGACATCGGCGGCCGTTGACTGGCGTTCTCGATTTTCTTCAAACAGCGCTAATATTTTTGCCAGAGTTAGCGGATCAACGCCTTTGGGCAAACGCTCTTTGATGACAGGGATTTCTCGAGAAGGAGATAGGGGATGCCGGTTTTGTGAGAAAACGGCATCGGCAACCCCTTGGGTCAATTCAGCGGCTTCGGTCAGTTGTTGTTGGCGAGTTTCAAATCTCTGTAGTGCCTGATTGAGACGGTCCATCAACACAGGTTTGACCAAAAAGTCGCAGACACCCAGTTGCATGCCTCGCTCTAAAATATTCACTTCGCGGGCTGCGGTTAACAACATGGCTTCGCAGCTTTTGCCCTCGGCACGAACCTTTGCAAGCACATCAAGACTGGTGCCGTCTGGCAGATACACATCCATCAGTAAAAGATCGAATTCCAACATATCGACCATTTTGTTGGCCGACTCACAATCTCTTGCAATGCCGACAACTTGATAGTGACAGCCTCGTTCCGATGCGTCACGAGTGGCGAGATAGCGGCTAAGCATGCGCACCACTTCCGGCTCGTCTTCGACAATCAGTACGTCATAGTTCATCTTATTGCTCATTGCTTACCATAGGCAGGTATATGGTAATACGTGTACCCCCAAGATCGGAAAGTCCAACTTCGATCGAGCCTTTGGCGATGCTTAAATTGGTTTTCACTAAGTATAGCCCGACACCGTGTTCAGAACCGGTTTTGTCGGACACTCCAGGTTCGTAGAGCTGTTCAATGTTCGCGGGCAAACCGGCGCCGCTGTCTTCGACATCGATAACCCAATTATCGCCCAGCTCTTCGATCATCACTTGTACAAAGGGGCGTTCCGGTTGATGACGCTGAGTGGCTTCAAGGGCGTTGTCGATTAGATTTCCAATGATGGTCACAAATCGATCCAACCATTCCGGTGATTTTTGCGCACTCAGTGGCTGTTCGATAATGATCGAAAAGCGTACACCCATTTTCATCGCTTTTTGATATTTACCGAGCAACAATCCTGCGACCACTGGGTCTCGGACTTTTTCCAGCAGGGTGTTTATTCGATGCTGTGCGCCCAGGCTCTCGCGACCAATCAACTCCAAGGCTTCGTCGTAATGCTGCATTTGCAGCATCGCGCCCAGGGTGTTTAATCGATTGGCATAATCGTGGGTTTGTAGTGTCATGGATTCGGCAAAGGCCTGGACCCTGGCCAGTTCACGGCTGAGGTACTCTAATTCATCTGCCGGGCGCATGCTGAAGACATAACCCATAAGATTCTCATGGCCCGTCAGAGGCAGGCGAGAGAAAACGATCCGCTTTCCATGAAGGAAGATTTCCACGCCAAGCATTGGCGTTTCGCTCGGTTGCAACAAGCGCTCGGTTTGCTGTTGAAAAACATCGGTGATAGAGGGCGGAGAGTTGGTTGGCTTTTGTGCGAGTTCAAGTATTTCTATGGCGCGGCGATTGATACGGCGAAGATTGCCGTCGGCATCGGTCGCGATAATACCTGTGCGTACAGAATCGAGGATGGCTTCCTGCTCGGCATAAAGTCGACCGATTTCTTCCGGCTGCAAGCCAAACAGCGCTTTTTTCACTCGATGGCTGATCCAGGCGGCGATCGCGATGCAACAAAAACTTGAAAATACAATCCACAACATAATGGTGTGCATGCGATCGCGGATCATGGAATCGACAGAATCGACAAGAAAGCCGACGGAAACAATACCAATGATGTCTCCGTTGTCATTTCTGATGGGGACCTTGCCGCGAATGGACTCTCCCATAGAGCCCTGAGCTCGGGATACATAGGATTCGCCCAGCCAGGCGCGAGCGTTATCACCACCGACCATTTTGCGGCCGATTTTGGCGGGATCCGGGTGAGCAATGCGAATACTGTTGATATCGCCAATGACGATAAAATCGGCACCGGCAATCTTGGTCAGCCTCAGCATATTCTCTCTGAGAGACGATTTATCAGATAGAGGGGCTTGTAAGGCAGCTAAGACATCCCAGCGTAACGCGACGCTGTGAGCAAGTTGTAAGGCGCGGTCTTCGGTGTGAGAGGTGATGTTGTCGATCACCATTTGCCGCATTAAATAGCCGAAAAAAATCGCCTGGGCGAGTCCAAACAATGTCACCCAGGCGATCAAACGGATTTCAAGAGAGTATTTCCCTCTCATTGTGAAAATATTAGCTCCTGCTGTCGATAACCTCGACGTTTTGCTTATTGGCTTTACGCGTTGCCATAGTATCGCGGATAAACGTCACCAGTGGCACCAGCAGAACAATCACAGCTAAAGCAAGAATCGCTGACGTTATGGGGCGTTCAAAGAAGACGGAATAGTCGCCGCCGGATGTCATAAGTGTACGTCGAAAATTCCGTTCTATCATGTCCCCTAAAATGAACCCTAGCAGGAGAGGAGCCATTGGGAAGTTGAGCACTCGTAACACCAGGGCAAAAAGCGCAACCCCAACCATTAATAAAAGGTCAAAGGTGTTGAAGGACACCAGATAAACGCCAATCAAGCTGAAAAACAAAATCATCATGGTGAGAATGTTCTTCGGTAGATTTAATGCCCGGGCGAAGTAGGGGATAAGGGGTAGATTGAGGATCAACAGTACGACGTTGCCAATATACATACTGACAATGACAGACCAGAAAACGTCCGGGTTGTCTTGCATTAACGTTGGGCCTGGCTGAATGCCATACGCAATCAACGCTCCCAACATAATAGCGGTAGTGCCAGAGCCGGGAATACCCAGGGTAAGCAAGGGTACAAAAGAACCTGTGCAGGCGGCATTGTTGGCGGATTCTGGCGCGGCTAAGCCGCGTAGAGACCCCTTACCAAACATCGCTCTCAACGGTCCTTTCGCCAAATTACGCTCCGCCGCGTAGGCCATAAAGCTGGCAATGGTCGCGCCGGCACCGGGCAAAACACCCACGAAAAAGCCCAGAATCGAAGAGCGACCAACGGCGGGCGCAATGTTTTTGACTTCTTCCCGGTTTAGTTTAATGGATCCTAAATCATGCTTTGCGGTTTCTTCTTGCTCCTTGGAGGGCTTGGCCGCGGGTTTGACAACATTGATCAGCGCTTCCGCCAGAGCGAAGGTCGCCATTGCCACTAACAGAAAGCTGACACCATCGAGTAAATCCTGATTGCCGAAGGTGAAGCGTTCAGTTCCCGAGGTTGGATCGATGCCGATGGTGGAGATCATCAAACCGAGTACGGTCATCATGATGGCTTTCAGGAACTCACCTTTGCTGGAGAAAGCAGCAATAGCCGTCAAACCCAGCAGCATCAAGGCGACATAATCTGGTGATTGAAAGCTGAGAGACACGCTCGCTAGCATCGGTGCTGCAACCATTAAAATGATCGCAGCAATGGTGCCGCCAGTAAATGATGACCAGGCAGCGATTGCCAGCGCTTTACCGGCTTGGCCTTTTTGGGCGAGCGGGTAACCATCAAAGGCTGTTGCAACCGTTCCTGCAATTCCAGGTGCATTAAGCAGAATAGAGGACGTCGAACCGCCAAAAATTGCTCCGTAGTAGACGCCGGCCATGAGAATCATGCCGGAGCTGGCGTCGATGTTGTAGGTGACTGGGATCATCAGAGCAATGGCTGTGATCGGGCCCAGGCCTGGCAACATGCCGATGATCGTCCCAATAAAACAACCAGCGACGACGTATAACAGGTTCTGTAGTTCGGTCGCGGTGCCGAATCCTAATAAGAGTCCTTCAAGCATAACTCACCACCAGCTACCAGGTTCAAGAAACATTCCGAGTAATTGAGTCATTACCAACCAGAAAAACAACACGACGGGGACCGATGCCAGCAGCAAGACTTTGATGCTGCGCTCGCCCAATGCCCACATGCCGATCACCAAAAACAGAACGGTTGCCAGCACGAAACCCAAGGGCGTCATCAGCAGGGCATAACCCAACATCAATAACAGCAAGATGCCACATCTGCCCAGGCTGGCTGAGGAGATGGTGCTGACATCGATTTCTACCTGCTGCTTGATGGCCTTTGCGATCAATGAGAGTAGCGCTGCGGCTAAGCCAATCAGTGAATACACTTTGGGCATGGTCGCCGAGTTAACGGCGTCCATCTCTTCAAATGGCATTAGGGGAATGGACCATGCTGCAATGGCATAGCCCCCAAAGAGGACCAGCATTAATGCCGGTCCAATCATTTCACGGTTGATAAAGTTCATAGTCTACGACTCAGCGAATGAATCCGAGTTTTTGCATCAGAGGTTTGAGTTCGGCTTCCTGTTCTTCCAGAACAGCAACGAAATCTTCCTTAGCCACAAATTGATTCATCCAACCGTTGCGGGCGCGAACGGTTTCCCACTCGTCGGTTTTCATCATGCGACCAAATTTGTCGACAAATTCATCGATTTTCTCGGGCGACACGTCTTTTGACGCGAAAAAGCCACGCCAATTGGAGAACTCCATGTTCACGCCCTGAGACTTCAACGTTGGGATCTCAGGGAATTCAGCAATTGGTTCTGGTGCGGTCATGGCGATGATGCGGCCTTGTCCGCCTTTTTGCAGATCCAGTGCTTCACTGAATCCTGTTGACAGCATTTCTACTTCACCGGAGAGCAAACCTGCTTTGGCTTTACCGCCAGCGTCGTAAGGAATGTAGGCCATGCGGATGCCGTCAACGCCGGATTCGGTCAATGCTTGTACGGGCACCAGATGGTCCATGCTGCCGCGAGCGGATCCGCCGGCAACGGTCAGAGATCTCGGGTTTTCACGAAACATGTCTACCGCGTCCTGCCAGGTTTTGATGGGGCTGTCAGGGCGAACAACAAAGGCTGCGTAGTCTGCAACAACGCCGGCGACGGGTTGTAGGTCACGATAGCTGTTCGGAATCTGTCCCATCAATGCACGTAGAACAATCGGGGTGGAATTAACCATCAGAATGTCACCTTTGCGAGCACCCGCCTCAATGAGATAGGCAATCGCACGGCCACCACCGCCGCCAGATAAATTTTGGAAGGATGTTTTTGGTTCGATTTTTGAGCGCGTTAAGGCTTCACCGACGCCACGCGCCGTCGTATCCCAACCGCCTCCAGGCCCGCCTGGAATCAATATGTGCATATCAGCCATCGTCAGTTGGCTGGCGAGTAGAAGACCACCCAACGTGGACGCCTTGCCTAAACGAGAAAGTTTTTTCACAGTTGTTATCATGATTATGTCCTCAAAAGAGATACTGAAAGCGTGTTGCGAAACCTTTACCACTGTCATGGGTGCCGACCAGAGCATCGGTGCCAGGACCAGAGACTTCACTGTCGGTAGCGGTAAACATGAAACGAATATTTTCGTTCAGGTGATAATTGACTCCGAGGCTCAGGGTCTTGACCTGAGTGCCTTGATTGTCGGATGTTGCATCTGTATCTGAGTAGCGCGCGGCGAACTCCCAGGCGTTAGCAATACCGCTTGGGCTGACAAAAACCGCTGTGCCGGGCTTATAAACTTTGGTTTCGCCGCCGGGAAACCAACTGGCTTGAACGTACCAGGAATCGAAACTTTCACCGTCGAGAGCGGAGGTGCTGTCTTCTGTATCGAGTGTGCGAGTCGCGTATTCTGATTGCAGCAGCAGGCTGTTATTTTGCCAGGCTGCCTCAAATCCATATTGGTCCATACTGTCTAAGGCGACTGTGTCACCGCCTGCGGCATAGTCAACCAGTCTTACGGAAACTTCGCGAACTTCACCACGTGCGAGTTGCGCACCGAGTTCATCGCCGCCCATTTGTCGGTAAGATGCCCAACCACCCAGATGGATCAGGTTGCTGTCAAACTCGGATGACCAGTTAACGCGGCCGCTGGTTGCCCAGCTCATTTGCCCGTCTTCGTCGTCACCGGAAGCGCCGAAAGCGTCGTTTTTATAAACGCCGACAGCGTAGCGAAATCCGGATTCAGGAAATTGACGATAGGTGGAAGCGCCCCAGCGAAAGTAGGGGGAAAACATATCGGCGAGTGATGAACGCTCGAGCAGTGAAACGTGTTTGCTGCTGGTTAATGCTTGCAGCGAAATGTCTTCGCGCAGTTTACCAATTTGAAATTTTTGTCCTGAGTCTGAGCTGTAGCGAACCCGAACCATAACGATTTCGGCGGTGCCTTCCGCAAATTCCAGCAGGAGTTTGTGATCCCACTTATCTTGTTCGCTCTCTACATAGGCACGAATGCGGCGTGCGAAAAGGTCGTTACCGGTTGCGCCATCGTTGTCGGCGTTGTACGCACCGTCGTATTGGTTGTAGTCCACCTGCACCCGTCCACCGATCTCAAGAGAAGAGAAGGCATCGACAGAGTCGTATTTTTCTTCGAGGGCGGAAAGTCTTTCTTCGACAGTTTGTGCGTAAACGGGAAGACACAAAGATGTGGCAGCAATGGCCAGTGAAATACGTGTTGTTTTCATAGTGTTCCTGGTCGTTGATTATTTTTTTAACGATACCGTGTAGGCCAGGTCACACTACATTTCGCCATTAGCCGTATAAAGGTTATGGTCAAATAGAGCGTTAGTGTCATTAACGCGAATATTGTGCATAAAGTTCACGCGCAAATCCGAGTTAAAGATAAGAAAAATGATCTTTTGAGAGGTTGACAGCTCGACAAAAACTAGCGCTGTTGGTTTTTTTGCGCGTAGTTTCTATCGCCGTGTTGGGAGAACCCTTTGGTTATCCCATGTCATTATTCCGATTTAAAGACGATGCAAACCGGACTTCCTGTCGGTTCTTGATGGAGGCAGGTGGCTGTTACGGTTTTGCCCAGTGACAGCTTAAACACGCAGATCGAGTCACTGTCTTCGTTGGCCACACACAAGTGATGGTTTGGATCAAAGGTGAAGAAACGGGGCGTTTGACCGCCTGAGGGGAGGGTGGTGTTGTAGGTGAGGTGTCCGGAATCCTTGTCGATAGAAAATACGCAGATGCTGTCTTCGCCGCGGTTTGAGGTAAATAGATGATTGCCTTCAGGATGTAAGAAAATGCCTGCCGCCCGATTATTGCCGATGTAGGTTTGCGATACGTTGGAGACGATTTGTCGAGCCTTTAAGCGAGCGCCGTCAACCTGGTATACGGTGACCGTTGAATCCAGCTCATTCAGACAGTAGGCCCACGGGCGATGGGGATGAAAATCGATGTGGCGCGGGCCTGCGCCTTCGCGCGCTTGGACTACCTCGGCCTCGGCGCTGATCAAACACCCTTGTGCTGCATCAAAGGGGTACACAAACAGGCAATCGAGCCCTTTATCCGGCACGGCTACGCGTCCATCCGGCATAAAGGGGTTAGCGTGAGGTTTTGGAAACGGCTGCTCAACCCGATGCGGCCCTACTTGGCCAGACAGCTCCACCAGCTGACAACGCGGCAACAGTGCGCCGTCGTCATCCAGCGGGATTACCGCCAACGAGCTTGAGATGTGATTTGAGATCACCAAAAACCGCTCGCTGGGGTCCAGCGCCAAGTGCACCGGGTTCGCACCGCCGGTGCTGACTTGGTTTAAAAACGTCAGTTGGCCGGTGTGATCATCCACCGAAAACGCGCTCACTTCGCTGCGATCACCGTGGATCACGTACAAACGCGTTTGCGCTTGGTTGGTGATCAAGTAGGAGGGGTTATCAAACCCCTCGACCAGTTGGATCGGCTCCCAATGGCAGGCATCCTCGCTGACACGGAAAACTCGGATCCCTTTACCGCGGGCTTTACGACGTTCTGTGGTTCGACATCCAACGTATGCGTACATGCGTGGCCTCTTGTTAGTCGGTTAAAGTCGGGTTGATCTTACTCACGCTGATCGCAGCGCTTTTCGCACCATGGCAGGCAGAATACCGCCTTGCATCAGATAGGTGATCTCCTGTTGCCCATCTAAGCGCAGATTCACGGTGTAAGCGTCGTGCTCGCCCGTGGGGCGCGCAATCGTCACGGTAACCGGGTTTACGCCCACCACCACCAGTTGCGAAGGTACATCAAAGTCGATCACCTCTTGGCCGGTCAGTTGAAACTGATCCGCGCTGATCCCCTTTGGCAGTTGCAGCGGCAACACGCCCATACCGATCAAGTTACTGCGATGGATGCGCTCAAAGCTTTCGGCCACCACCGCGCGTACCCCCATCAACATCTGCGCTTTGGCCGCCCAGTCTCTGCTGGAGCCTGCGCCGTAGTTGATCTCGGCAAACACCAGGGTTGGGACACCCGCCGCTAAGTAACTTTGCGCCGCTGTGTACAAGGGCTGCTCGGCCCCACCGTTTAGCGGGTAGGTCCAGACGCCTTCTTGGTGCTGAATCCCCGGCAATCGGTTGGCTACACGTTTGTTGGTGTAGGCACCGCGCAGCATCACCTCGTGATTACTGCGACGGGTCGAGTATTGATTCAGGTGCTCTGGGGATTCACCTCGCTCAAGCAGATACTCGCCTGCCAAGCTATTAGCCGGAATGGCACCGGCGGGTGAGATATGATCCGTCGTTACATCGCTGCCAAGCCACATCAACACACGCGCCCCTTGAGCACCGAGTCCTGCGCGCGCATCCGCCGAGACCTTCTCAAGGTAGCGTGGTCGGCGCAGATAGGTTGAATCCAAATCCCACGGGAAGCGCGTGCTTTGCTCGGCACTTAACGCCTGCCAATGGTGCGTACCCTCCCACAACTGCTGGTTTCGGGCGTGAAAGAGTTCTGGCTTAACGTACTGATCAATCAGTGCGTTGACCTCGTCATCGCTTGGCATCACGTCTTTAAGATACACCGGTTGGCCTTCTTCGGTGTGCGCTACCGGTTGGCGAGCAAGGTTGATCTGCAGGCTGCCCGCCAAGGCATACGCCACCACCAGCGCCGGTGACATCAAATAGCCGCTTGAGACAATGGGGTTCACACGGCCTTGGAAATTACGGTTACCCGACAGCACCGCCACGCCATCCAGTCCGTTTTGCACGCGTTGCTCCACTTCTGGCAATAAACGCCCCGAGTTGCCGATGCAGGTCATGCAGCCAAAGCCCGCTACGTGGAAATCCAGCGCTTCAAACGCCGTTAACAAACCAGAATGATCCAGATAGTCGGCCACCACCCGAGAGCCCGGCGACAGCGAGGTTTTAACCCAAGGCTTACGTTGTAAACCCAGTCGCGCCGCATTGCGCGCCAAAAGCCCCGCTTGCATCATCTCGAACGGGTTCGCGGTGTTGGTGCAACTGGTGATGGCTGCAATCACTACCGCACCATGTTCCAAAGTGCGGGCCCATTCAGGCAGTGTGTCTAAGTGGGTTTCCACCGCATTTGCTTTGGAAGAGGCGATTCGATTAACCGGCTCGGCCAGCTCTCGGTAGGATTTGGTCGCCCGTGATAACGGATGATGCTCGTGGGGCAGATGCGGGCCTGCAACGCTTGGCTCGATCTCATCCAGCGCGATCTCGATCAAGGTATCAAACTCAGGTTCCGGGTCGCTGTCGGTACGCCACAAGCCTTGATGCTTCATGTACAGATCGATGCGCTCACACTCCTCTTCGGTGCGACCGCTGAGCTGCATAAACTCATACGCTTGATCATCAAACGGAAAGTACATCACCGTAGCACCGTACTCCGGTGCCATATTTGCTACCGTTCCGCGCGCCGCCCAGCCCAAGCTTGAAAGCCCAGGGCCAGTAAACTCGACAAATTTGCCCACCACACCCATCGCACGCAGGGTTTTCGCCAAGACCAACGCAAGATCCATCGCAGTCACACCGGCATTAAGCGGGCCGGTTAAACGAATGCCCACCACATCTGGCAAGGTTAAGGTGACAGGCTCGCCCAACATGGCCGCTTGGCCCTCCAAACCACCCACGCCCCAACCAAGTACGCCAATCGCGTTGATCATCGGGGTATGGCTGTCGGTCGCGACCATGTTGTCTGGGTGCATCCAGTGTTGCCCATCGTCATCGACGGAGGTCCACACCACCTTCGCAAGGGATTCCATGTTCACTTGGTGAATGATGCCCGTGCCAGGCGGTACCACATCAAAGTTATCGAGACTCTTTTGCGCCCATTTGATAAAGCGGTAACGTTCTTCGTTGCGTTTAAAGTCGATATCGAGGTTTTTCTCAAACGCATCGGGCTCGCCAAAGTGCTCCACTATAACGGAGTGATCGATGGCTAAGACGGGGGGAATGGCCGGATTGATCTTGGCAGGGTCGCCTCCCATTTCGCTGACCATATCGCGCATCGCTGCAAAGTCGGCCAACGCCGGTAAGCAGGTGGTATCGTGGAACATCAAGCGGTTTGGGTAGTAGCTGACTTCGCCCTCTTGGGTTTTCCCGCTGACGAAATCCAAAAAGCCCGCCAACGCTTGTGGAGAGCGGCGCGCCACGTTTTCCAACAAAATACGGATGGAGTAGGGGAGAGTCTTGCTTGATCCGTTCGGAAGCAAGGTTTCCAGGTTAATGATCCGATAGGAAAGGCCATTCAGTGACAGTCTGCTGTTATTGCAGTCTTGATGGAGGCTCACGGGTTGATCTGATCCTAAAGCATGTGTAATTCACGGCGTGAGTATAGTCATCAGGACGGGCAGTGAATATTGACGAGTGGCCAAGCCAGCTTTCGCGAAGAGCGAACGCACATTTGCGGCATCTATGCAGAAAAGAGAGTGAGTGATTCCCGTGAGCGCCTGGTTAGAATTTAGTCACGTTCACGGCGAATGTGATCCACAAACGCTTTTACGGTTGGGGACAGGTGTTTGTAGGATTTAAATCCTATTCGAAGTTCCCGGCACGCCCATTCATCGCGCAAGCGCACCAGCTTGATGGGTAAGCTTTTTGAAAAATTCAGAGTCACATACTCGGGGAGGACTGAGATACCTTGCTGGCCAGCGACCAGATGACACATGCAGTCGAAGCTGCTGACTCGGACTCGCACATCGACGCGCCTTTCCAGTTTTTCTGATTCGGCGTCAAGAAGTGCACAGAGCGCACTTTCAAGGTGTGAGCCGACAAATTCATAGTCCAACGCTTCACTGAAATGCACAGCGTCTCGTTCTGCTAATGGGTGGTTGGCAGGAACGGCCAGGCCCAGTTGATCTGATCGATAGGAAAGGTACTCTACGTCCAGCGCCGGGGTGTGGCTGGCGAAGATGCCGATGTCTGCTCGTCCGTCCTGAATGGCTCGGATGATCGCTGTGCCGACGCGCTCTTCAATATCGAATTTTATGCCAGGATAGATTTCAGCAAAGGTCTTGATGTCGTCCGGCAGAAATTGCGATAGGGCTGAGATCGAGGCAAACACCGAAATCCGTCCTTTAACACCGGTTGAGAAACCCACCATATCGGTATCCAGCTGATGAAGGGTGTCAAAAATTTTGCGTGCGTGTGTCAGCATGACTTGCCCTGCGGGGGTGAGGTCCATGCCTCTAGGCTGTCGGTTGAAGAGTGAGGTGCCGGTTCGCTCCTCAAGTTCGCTGATTCTTTTGCTGATTGCAGATACCGCCAAATGGGCCCGCTTTGACGCTCGTGTCAGGCTTTTTTCTTCGGCGACACAGAGAAACGTATAGAGGGAAGTCAGGTCGTGTTGCATAGTGGGGCTCGATCAGTCATTTGCCGCGTTAACTTAACCTATTCCCTGGGGCAATCCTAATTGAGGCAATAACGTGGAAAGGGAGAGGGTTGATCCGGTCCAACCGTTTCTTCTGTTTATGATCAGATGTTGGATTGTTACGGCTTTCGATTTGTGTGTGAAATCGTCAAGTTGGGTGTTGCTGGCTATCCCTAACCGTTCATCAAATATCACCATGCCTGTTTGAGCTGACATTGCAGCGCCTTGCGTCCTTCGATGACAGAGGTCCGCTTGCTAACGGGGGCAGGATGAAAATACTGTTAATGACCTGATGAAAGCCATGACGAAATGCTGCGTCAAAAAAATGGCTGGACGAGGCGAATTTTTAGTCCTTTGGGGCGAGGAAGCCGGTTTTTTGTTGACAACGCTGTCAGCATTTTGAAGAATTGCACGACGATACGCAGGAGCATTAAATGGCACCTGCAATCAAGAAACACTGTTACAGTGTGGATGGTGGATAACAATAAGCACTATGAGTGGGAGAAGAGGGTAATGGCGTCTTTGACACCAGCGGGCCATGGAACGACCGGCGACGACCAGAATTATCGATTTGCGTTAACTGCACTCACCAGTCTTTTCTTTATCTGGGGTTTTATTACCTGTCTCAATGATATTCTGATTCCACATCTCAAGAATGTATTTTCACTAAGTTATACCCAGGCAATGCTGATTCAGTTTTGCTTCTTCGGCGCCTATTTTGTCATGTCCATTCCTGCGGGAAACCTCGTGCACCGAATCGGCTATAAGCGCGGTATTGTCGTCGGGCTTTTGGTGGCGGGGTGTGGTTGCCTTTTATTTTATCCTGCAGCGACTTTACGGGTTTACGCGCTTTTTCTCGGAGCTCTGTTTGTGTTGGCGTCTGGAATTACGATATTGCAGGTGTCCGCCAACCCATACGTCACGGTCCTGGGGCCGTCGCAGACGTCTTCCAGTCGCTTAAATCTTACTCAGGCATTTAACGCTTTAGGAACAACCGTCGCTCCGTTTTTTGGCGCTCTATTGATACTGTCTGTTGCGCCAGATGTCCCTGTAGACGCGAGCCTTCCCGCAACGGATCTGGGCGAGTTTCGCAGTGATGAAGCAGACGCGGTCAAAGGTCCTTATCTGCTGATCGCGGGTGTCTTATTTCTGTTGGCGGTAGTGTTCGCGTTTTTGCGATTGCCCGGATTTCACGATGTTCCTGATGAAAATTCCGCCTCCGCTCAGGCGGCCGCAGATGTTTCGCTTCGGCAATACCCCCATCTGGTGTTGGGGGCTATTGCCATCTTTGTTTATGTTGGTGCAGAAGTCTCTATTGGCAGTCTGCTGGTAAACTTTCTTGGAGAGAGTCATATTGCTGGTCTGCCCGAGTCTGAAGCCGCGCACTATGTTGCTTGGTATTGGGGGGGCGCTATGGTCGGGCGCTTTATCGGATCGGCTGTAATGACCAAGATTGATCCCGGTAAGGTCCTTGGTTTTAATGCTGCTGCGGCGTGTTTGTTGTTGCTTGTCACGGTACTTACAGAAGGTCATCTGGCCATGTATGCAGTGCTGGCTGTTGGTTTGTGCAATTCCATTATGTTCCCGACGATCTTTAGCCTTGCACTGAAAGGATTAGGGGTTCACACCAGTCGTGGTTCTGGACTCTTGTGCCTGGCCATTGTCGGTGGCGCGATTATCCCTCTGTTCCACGGAATGCTGGCAGACGTCGTTGGACTGCAATTGGCGTATATATTGCCGCTAATCTGTTATCTCTACATTGTTTTTTACGGAATTAAAGGATCCCTTCCAAAGGCAGCGGACGCTCTATAAAAAGACTCTTATAATTAGGTATGCTGATTAAGCCTCGTCATCCCAGGTTATTAATCAGAAGTTTCCTAGGAAATAAGCATAAATAATAAAGTACTACCAGGAGAGTACCATGAAAAAACTACCACTAGCGTTGGTTATAACCGCGACTGCGTCGACAGGCGCAATAGCACAACAAAGAATAGAAGAGGTAACTGTAACAGCAAATCGAACTGAGAGTTTACTCTCTGAAACCCCTATCGCAATGACTGCGCTAACTGCCGATGATATGCGCGACGCCGGTGTTACCGATGCTCGTAAATTAAACGATGTAGTACCCAATGTGCGCTTGACCGAAAATGGCGATTCGATGCGTATTGCGGTACGGGGCGTTACCAGTACCGATACGACAGAAAAGGGTGATCCCTCAGTTGCCTTTATGTTGGACGGTATTTATATCGCTCGCTCACAGGATATGATGGGGTCTTTCTTTGATCTGGAGCGGGTGGAGGTCCTACGGGGACCTCAGGGTACATTGTATGGTCGAAACACGACCGCCGGTGTTATTAACGTTTTGTCTGCGCGCCCAAAGCAGGAGTTTGAAGGCTCCGTTGACGTGACCATTGGCAATTACGGTACTCAAAACCTGACGGGTATGGTCAACGTTCCTTTGAACGATAATCTGGCTATGCGTGCCGCTGTTAATAAAGAACGCCGTGATAATGTTCTCGAAACCGTCGGTTCTACGGATCTCGATCCTTATCGCGACAACCTGACGGGACGTTTGTCTCTGGCCGGTGAATACGACAAGTTTGAATTTGTTACCATTGCAGAAGTTGGCCAGGCGAAAGGTGCGGTTTTGAATTATCTGCCGCTGAGTAATTTTTATGAAAACGCCTACAGCTTGACGCCAACCGTCGATCCTACCTACAGCACCGGTAGCACCAAAGACATGTTAACTCTACCGATCGAAATCGATGGGCGTGATCGTCGTGACGATGATCGCTGGAGCTTTATGGGTGAGGCGACTTATCATTTTGATGCGTTTTCTTTGACGTATCTGGGATCTTATCGAGACTCTGATCGTTCAGCTGATCGTCACTACATTGTGGGTGGCGCACTGGCTAACCCGGCGACCTTCCAGGGACAGTTCGAGCAGCAGTCCCATGAGCTGCGGGTTGCCTTTGGTGAAGATCAGCCTCTGCACGGTCAGGCGGGTCTCTATTACTTTAAAGAAGAAATCGATCTTGAACTTAATCTCGGGGCACCGATTTCTCAGTCTGTTGGCGGACCCAACGCTGTCGGTTATGCCTTCCCTCAGGGGCCAGTCGTTGCTGAATCCCAGGCAGCCTTTACGCAAATTACCTATGACCTAACGGATAGGCTCAGCGTTACTGGCGGCCTGCGTTACACCAATGATGAGAAAAGCCGTGACGGTGCAACGGTACTCGATATCGAGGATCCGGTCACCGGCGAGATTACCCGCTCTACCCTGAACGAGAATATCGCGTCGGATGAGTGGACTAAAACCACCTGGAAACTGGGGCTCGACTACGACCTTGAGAATCTGGGGTTGGTCTACATCACTATGGCGACGGGTTACAAAGCGGGTGGATTCAACGATGGCTGTATCGCGGGTACAGGTGTTGGTTGTACCTCGGAAGCAGACCTTCTCTACTATGATCCGGAAGAGCTGACCAGTATCGAAGCTGGCTTTAAGTGGCTATTCCTAGAAGATACGCTGGAATTAAATGCTTCGGTATTCACCTACGACTACACCGACTTGCAGATCGAGCAGCAGATTCCTGATCCCCCAATTCGTTTGACGCGCAATGCCGCAGAGGCGTCAATTCAGGGTATTGAAATTGATGGAAAGTGGCTGCCCATTGAAAACGGGACCGTTGATTTCGCGGTGACCTGGTTGGACGCTGTTTACGACGATTTCTATCCCAATACCACTCTGTATCCGGATTACAACTACAAAGATCGTCACTTGGATCACGCGCCAGAAAATACGGTTCGACTGGGTTATACCCATGTGTTCCCCTTGTCCGCAGGCGGTGATGTTGAAGCGTCTATTCACAGCATGTACAGCAGTGAGTACTTCATGCTGGATTTGAATAACGTCTCGCAATTTAAGCAACCGAGCTACACCAAGACGGATGTTGCTGTCACATACAATTCACCCAATGGCGATTGGTATGTTCAGCTTTACGGTAAAAACCTGGAAGATGAAATTACCTTGGCACAGGCCACATCGGGTGCTTTTGGCAATGCAAACGTCGAAGACCCTCGCACTTACGGAATGCGGGCCGGGCTCAAGTTCTGATACAGAGGGGCTGAAAAATGCCCCTTATTTATTGTAACTGCTGCGCGTTTTGCGCAGCGACCAAGACCATTCAACACTGCTGATGTACTAGCGCAGGCAGAGGAGATATTAGTTTGGCTCAAAAATATTTTGCCGTGGTTCCCTTGGCGTCAGCGATATTGTTGGCAGCTTGTGGTGAGTCGAAAAAAGAATCCATCGTCGAAGACGCTCCCACTATGCCGCATATCAATTTCACCGATTTAAATGGAAATGGCAGTATGGATATTTATGAAGACGCGTCGCAGTCCATCGATGTACGCGTCGACGACATTCTTTCTCGCCTTTCGATCGAACAAAAAACTAAGCTGGTTCAAGGTACCGGCATGAATCCTGAAGATTACACCAATTCCCATACCCGCGTGCCGGGCGCGGCCGGTTATACCTATCCTCTGGAGTCGTTGGGCATTGAGTCGATTGTTCTGGCTGACGGCCCTGCGGGGTTGCGAATTCTTCCGACAAGGGAAGGCACGGATGACACCTTTTATGCAACGGCATTTCCGGTGGCTACGGCGTTGGCATCGTCCTGGGATGTAGACCTACTCACCACAGTTGGCGAAGCAATGGGGCATGAGGTGTTAGAGTATGGTGTCGACATTCTGCTGGCGCCAGGTATGAACATTCATCGCAATCCCCTCGGTGGACGCAATTTTGAATACTATTCCGAAGATCCGTTGTTGAGTGGCAAACTGGCCGCAGCGATGGTAAAGGGGACCGAGTCAAATGGCGTGGGAACCACTCTAAAACACTTTGTTGCCAACAATCAGGAAACCAATCGCTTTTTAGTGGATACCATTGTCAGTGAGCGAGCACTGCGTGAAATCTATTTGCGAGGCTTTGAAATCGCCGTAAAAGACGCCCAGCCCTGGGCGATCATGAGTTCCTATAATCAGCTCAATGGCACCTATACCCCTCAGGATCGCGAATTGCTGACTGATTTGCTGCGGGGGGAGTGGGGGTATGAAGGTCTGGTCATGACAGATTGGTTTGCGGGTGACAACGCTGTCCAACAGATGCAGGCGGGTAACGACTTGATCATGCCGGGTACCGATGAGTTTGCGGATCAATTGACCCAAGCGGTAACTTCTGGCGATTTGGAAGAGTCGGTCCTGGATACGAATTTACGTCGAATTCTTACAGTAATTTTAAAGTCGCGGACCTTTTCCGGTTACGACTACAGTGATACCCCTGACCTTGAGGCCAACGCCAAGGTCGCTCGGCAAGCTGCTGCAGAGGGGGTGGTGTTGCTGAAAAATACAGATACCTTGCCTTTCTCCACCTCCATAAAAAATATCGCGGTTTTAGGGAACACATCCTACGATTTTATTTCCGGTGGCGCCGGTAGTGGTGATGTGCAAGAAGCCTATACGGTTTCATTGATGCAAGCCCTAGAGGAAAACGGATATCAACTGAATGAAACACTGGAATCGTCCTATCTTTCTTATTTGGAAGCGGCGAAAGCGAGTCAACCGGAGCAAGAAAATTTATTCATGCTGGCACCGGTCATTCCAGAAATGGCTCTAGATCAATCGGTATTGGAAGAAGCTGCACAATCTTCTGACATCGGTTTGCTCACCATAGGACGTAATTCCGGTGAGTTTCATGATCGTACTGTCGAAGGGGATTTTGATCTGACAGAGGCCGAATTGTCTTTGATTGCCAACGCTTCCAATGCGTTTCATGGTGCGGGCAAAAAATTGGTTGTCGTTTTGAATATTGGCAACGTGGTAGAGACAGCCAGCTGGCGCGACCAGGTTGATGGCATTGTGCTGCCGTGGCAAGGGGGGCAGGAGGCGGGACATGCTGTCGTTGATGTTTTGACGGGAAAGGTAAATCCCTCCGGAAAATTGGCGACGACCTTTCCTCTTGCGTACAGTGACGTCCCCTCAGCTAAAAATTTCCCTGGTGAGATTCTCTCCGATGACCTCATCTCTGGGATTGGTGGTTTCGCCCAGGGCAATCCATCACGGGTAACCTATGAAGAAGGCATTTATGTTGGCTATCGGTATTATGACGCCTTTAATATGGCGCCTTCCTTCGAGTTTGGCTACGGATTATCGTATACAGATTTTACCTATGAGGCGCTCTCCCTGAGTTCCCAAAATTTCGACAGTGAGCTGACAGCGAGTGTCACAATTAAAAATACTGGGAAAGTCGCAGGCAAAGAGGTTGTTCAACTTTATCTTTCGGCACCGTCAAACGCATTGAATAAACCCGTTAAAGAGCTTAAAGGATTTGCTAAAACAAGAATGTTAGAGCCAGGTGAATCCCAACAGCTGCAATTTACCCTTACGCCAAGAGATCTCGCTTCTTTCGACGAAGCCTCTTCAAGTTGGGTCGCCGAGGCGGGAGAATATATGGTGAGCATTGGCGCTTCTTCCAGGGATATTCGCCAACAAGCCAAATTTAAACTGGCAGAGCCGTTAGAGGTAGAAAAAGGACCTACAGATTTGGAATCTGAAAAAGCGATTGAGGAGTTGGTCGCCCCCTAGTGACACCAAGTTTTCTACGGGAATCGGGTTGCGATGATACGCTCCTATATCTGTAGCCATTTTCATCCTGGGAATCTATACGGGAGGAGTGTATGGATTTCGAGGATGAGCCTATTTGGGGGCCTAGCCTTATTTTCTGTTAAACTGCTATCGGAAAAGCTCGTTGCTTGAGAACGTTCACCAGTAACGGTCGCCAATTATGTTGAATTAAGTTGAAACCATGTTGAAGAATCCACAGATGCTCTGCCATCGAATCCTGATCCCCCTATTTTTATCTCTGCTATGTGAGGTTGCTTGGGCTGACCAAGAAACATCAGGCGCTTTGTACGATTTGAAAGTTGATAACCAAATCACCCCGTTGGGTATCGATCAACAACAACCTGTGTTTAGCTGGAAGATGGTATTAGGTCCATCTGGCGGTGATTTGGAACAGTCCGCCTATCAATTACGAGTACGAGATTCTCAGGGGAGTCTGATGTGGGATTCGGGGCGAGTTAAGGAAGATCGTTCCGTAGCCATCCCATATCAAGGTAAAAAGCTGCAGCCTGAATCCCGTTATCACTGGGATCTGCAGATTTGGGATCAGCTCTCACAGAGATTCTCAAAGCAGTCCTGGTTTGAGACCGCATTAATGGATCCAGATCCCGACTCCGAACGTTGGCAAGGTGCTGAGTGGATTGGCGGTGGTGCGGAGAGCCGTGTTTTTTATTCCGACTACCTGTCGGTTTTCAAAATTGGCTATCAGATACAACTGGATGAGGCGACCAACACGGAGAGAGGGGCATTCTTGCTCGGCGGTAACGATTCGCGGCTGATGGATCCCTCTAAGAATCTTTATCAAATCTCCAGCGGATTGGATCAGAGCTATATCAAGCTGGAGCTGGATACCTCACCCTTATCGAGTGACGCTGAAGCCCCTGCCCAGTTACATATTTACCGCGTTGGTTACCATCCTGCGGATTCTTCCAAGCAACCCCTGCACAGTATTCCCATTCCCCTGGGTATGATAAATCGAGAGAACCGCTTCGCTCTGCATCAAATCTGGGTGTACTGCGATATGTCCAGATTTACTGTGTTTTTCGATGGGACAGATGCCGAGCACCGTATAGCCGAAAACGTGGTGGTTAATCCCGTTGGTAATAATCACGATTACATTAGCTTCCCCATGGTAGCGGACATCGGTTTTAGTGTATTGGCAGGTCAGCAAGCCAGTTTTTCAGATGTTACGGTTAAACATTATCGAGAGCCCTCCAACACCATTTTTCATGAAAACTACGTTGACGGTTACGAGGGTATTTTTAAACAGGCTCTGGAACAGTATCCCCAAGCGGTAACCGTGAAGAATGGACAAATCACCTTGGCGGGGCAGGATACAGATCTCCAATTTTTGGCAGATCCAAGTCGCAATGCCATGCCGTTGCTCCGCAGTGAATTTACCGTTGCGGATAAGAAAGTACAGCGGGCGCGTTTGTATATTACCGCCAGAGGGATTTACAGCGCTGCTTTCAATGGAGCGCCTATCGGTAAAGACGTTCTGACGCCGGGTTTATCGCAATATAATCTCAGTCACTTTTACCAGACCTACGATGTTACGGAACAGATTCAAGCTGGTGAGGACAACACGATATCCGCCGTGCTTGGTCAAGGTTGGTGGAGTGGCAACATTACCTTTCATCCCTCCCTGTGGAATTTTTTTGGCGACCGTCAGTCCTTACGCGCGAAGTTACTGATTGAATTTGCTGATGGAAGTCGGCAGGTCGAAGTCACGTCGCCGCAGCATTGGTCCGTTTACAATAACGGGCCGCTTCGCTATGCCAGTCTATTTCAAGGCGAGGTCTATGATGCAACCCTTGAAGCGGAAATTGCAGGTTGGCAGCAAGCTGGCTTTCAGGATGAGGGCTGGACCCAGGCCGAATCAGTCACGCCAGATCCCATCGCCGATTTTAAAACACCTTTACCTTGGCCGGAGCCGACGTCTACATTTCCTCTCGACGAGATGCAGCTCGTTAGTCAGCAAGATCCAAGTCCACAAATTGTCAAAGAACTGCAAGCCGTCAGTGTCGATGAAATCCGGCCCGGTGTTTATATCTATGATATGGGACAGAATATGGTTGGAGCACCTTCTCTAACTATTCCCGATGGAGTAGAAGGGCAGCGTCTGACATTGCGCTATGCTGAAGTTCTCTATCCTGAGCAATCGGAGAAGCGTGATCTGCGCGGCATGATTATGCTGGAAAATATCCGTGCGGCGCTGGCCCAGGATCTTTACATCCTGAAAGACGGGCCTCAGGTCGTAGCACCCAGTTTTACCTTTCATGGCTATCGCTATGTGGAAATTTCAGGACTCAAAAAGCCGCTCCCTCTCGCTGCAGTCAAGGGGCGGGTATTCAGCTCTATCGCCTCCCTGAATTCAGATTTTGAAACATCGAATCCGCTGGTGAATAAACTGTGGCAAAACATTACCTGGTCGATGCGGGGCAACTTCCTCTCCATTCCTACTGATACTCCGGCCCGCAATGAACGCATGGGATGGAGTGGTGATATTAATGCCTTTGCACCTACCGCCACTTATCTTGCCGACGTTCACCTGTTTTTGCGACGACACCTACAGGCCTTGCGAGATACCCAGCGGGCCGATGGCCGCTTTGCCAATGTAGCCCCTCTGGGAGGCGGTTTTGGCGGAGTGCTCTGGGGCAGTGCCGGTATAACCATTCCCTGGTTGCTCTACACCCGCTATGGGGATGTGGATGCTCTCGCTGAACACTATGCTGCGATGCAGAGGTATGTTGATTATGTGGAAACCCTGGAGGATCCTGAGACGGGGCGGCTGGATGGCGGGCCACTGGGTGATTGGTTAAGTCCGGAAGGTTCACGCAACGACAGTTCACTGTTTTGGGCGGCCTATCAACTATTGGATCTCGATATTCTGGCAAAGTCCGCAGCCGTGTTGGGCAAAACTCAGCAAGCTAACGTTTACCGAGAAAAATACGATACCCGCCGTAAGTGGTTTATCGAAACTTATATCGATGCAGATAGCGGCCTGACCATCGCTGCAGGAGAGACCTCTTCATTATTTTTTGAAACCTTACCTCTGAGAAAAGGCTCCGTCATTGATACTCAGGGCTCCTATGCCGTTCCTCTTAGCTTAGGTCTGGTAGATGGACCTTTAGCTGAAAAAATGGCTGCTCATCTAAACGCCGCCGTACAGAGGAAAAATACCGATGATGCCGGTATCGAGCGTCCAGGTTACTCGCTTTTCACTGGCTTTATCGGTACGGCGTTAATCAGCGATGCGTTATCGGCCAACGGTTATCAGGAGACGGCCTTCAAATTACTGCAAAGTAAAACCTATCCTTCCTGGTTGTATCCCGTAGAAAATGGGGCGACAACCATCTGGGAGCGATTGAACTCCTACACCCATGATGGTGGTTTCGGCGGTAATAACAGTATGAATTCCTTTAACCACTATGCCTTTGGCGCCGTGGGTCGATGGTTTTATGAATGGGTGCTGGGCTTTCAGCCCAACGAGAAATATCCGGCCTGGAAACGTTTCACTCTGCGACCAACGGTGGATCCAACCGGCGAAATGCGCTCAGCCAAGGGTTATTTTGATTCTCCCTACGGCCGTATCGAAAGCGCATGGCAGGTTGAGCAGGATAGCGTTCGTTACCAATGGACTATACCCGCCAATACTCACGCAGATCTAATTTTAACCGGTGCGAGATCGGAAGACCTGATTTGGCAACGTGGAGAGTCTATTCCCAAACAATGCACTGAGGATGAAGGAGATCTCCAGTGCGAGTTGCCATCTGGACAATACGTGGTAGAGAGGACTCTACCTTAGTCTTTCTCAGAAAATTTACCTTGGGAAGGGATCAATGAGAATTCAGCAACGCAAAAGATTGGGTTGTCGGCGCTGTTTTGCTGCCGGTGTAGACTATGATCCCGGAGAGAAAGAGTAGGTTTAGCCCAAAAAAATTGTTTAAATGATTGTAAAAGACAGCTTACTTGCCGTTAGTTTGTTCACTCAAATAAATGTGTTTTTATAGATCGCGTTCTGGACATCTCGGGACGTAGGTATTTTTCGTTATATTACTTCAGAACATCCATATTACCCCGGAAAAATACTGGGGTCTCTATTCTGGTTTGCTAACATCTTTTGAACTCTGTTATTGATGCGTTGCATGGTCTGCTGTAATTTGTTAAGTGGCAGTGCTTTGGAGAACATAAACCCTTGTACAAGGCTGCCGCCTTTTTCATTAATAAATTCCAGCTGGTGATCGTCTTCTACACCTTCAAAAATGAGTTGCAAATCCAACCCTTGCGTTATGGCTATAATAGCGTTAATCACAGCAAGATTTGCTCGTTGTTCAAGCTTCATAAAGCGGCGATCGATTTTAATAATATTGATTGGAAAATGGGCGATCATTCCCAAGTTGGATGTTCCGGTAGCAAAATCGTTTACTGCCAGGTCAATCCCCAGCTGACTGAGCTGTTGCAACTTCTTTTGCGCGATCTCCGATTCCGAGACCAGGATTTGCTCTGACAATTCCAGTTGCAGCATGTGTGCTGCCAAACCTGTCTCCATGAGTACATGTTCAATGTGCTCAACGAAGTGAGGCTGTTCAAACTGTTTGGGGGATATATTTACGGCAACCTGAATATCACTGCGTAATTCGTGGTTCAGGCGTTGGATTTCCTGGCAGGCTTTGGCAAGTACCCACTCGCCAAGCTTAACGATAAAGCCTGTCGCTTCCGCCATGGGGATAAACTGATTGGGTGAGTAGGTTTCATCATCTTGATGCCAGCGAAGTAAGGCTTCAACCGCAACCACCTTTTTCTTCTGTAAGTCAATTCTGGGTTGGTAGTGCAGGTCAAGCTTGTCTTGATTAAAGGCATCGTGGAGTGCCTGCTCTATGGAGATATCCCTCAGCCGGGATACCTCCAAATCGGTATGAAAAACTTTGTAACCGTTTCTGCCGGTATTTTTGGCGTGGTACATGGCGATGTCGGCGTGTTTTAGCAGTTCCACAGAGGTCTGTCCGTCATCGGGGGCGATGCTGAGGCCAATGCTCGGTGTGATGGCAAGGTTTGCCGAACCAATATCCAATGGCGGTTCAAGTTCGGATATGATTTTTTCGCAGACCAGCTCAACATCCTCTTGTCGATTGACCTCGGGCAGGAGCACGACAAACTCGTCACCTCCCAATCGACAGACGGTGTCAGATTCTCGCACAGCGCCTTCAAGGCGTCGGGCTATCTGCTTTAAAACCTGATCGCCTGCAAGGTGGCCCAAGGTGTCGTTAATGTGCTTGAAATGGTCGAGATCGATAACGAGTACACCAATGCGATTGCCGTGGCGTTTGGCTTGTCGCAGCGCATGCTCCAGGCGATCTTCCATAAACATCCGGTTCGGTAAACCTGTGAGGCTGTCGTGGTGCGCCATGTGTTGGATGTATTCCTGAGCGCGTTTCTGTTCGGTGATGTCGTAAGCGACGAACAAATAGCCGGTGAGTTCCTGCTGATCATCAAGCATTCTGGTAATGGTAAGATGCACGGGAAGTGTGCTGCCGTCTTTACGAACGTAGAGGCAATCTTTCTCATCGGTGTCTCCGGAACGACTGCGATAGGACAGCATAAAAAAGTCGGGCTTTAGATCTTCCTGAAACTCGTTGTTGAGTTGTTCTGCTTGTTCCTTCAGCTCGCTCTCATCGTGAAACATCAAAACGTTTTTGCAATTGAGTAATTCTTCACGCGCGTAGCCGAGCAAGGTTTCAATGGCGGGGCTCGCCGCCAATATCAAACCCTCGGAGTCGGTCGCAACAATGCCGAAGGGCGCACTGTTTACAATAGATTCTGTCAACGCATGGGCTTGGTGTATGAGCTTCTCGGCTTTTTTGCGCTGGGTGAGATCGGTAAAGGTTAAAATAAAACTGCTTTGATGACCGGTTTCTACAAGGCCCAGGGACAGTTCGACAGGAAACGAATCGCCTGAGACAGACACCATAGAAAGTTCCAGTGATTGCGCTCTGGGATTTTTGGCGGCAGATTCTGTGATGTATTGAAACAGTGCTCGAAATTTCTGTCGGTCATTTACCGAAATATGTTGAAAAAAACTGCTGTGAATCAATCGGTGTTTACCTGCCAATAACAGCTTTCTGGCGCGGCTATTAACCATTGTGATACGGCCGCTCGCTTCTAGGCCTATGATCGCGACCGGAGTTTGTTCAATGATTTGGTCGAGGCTGTGGATCTGCTCGAAGGCAGAGGTGATATCTACGAAGGTCAGAGCATATTCGGATGTCGCTAGTTGACAGCTGCGAATTTCATAGATGGTTTTGCGACAGCGAATTTCCAAATGAGTGTCTGCATCCAGCAGGCAGTTCAACAGGAGGTTTTCGGCCGTGGCGGGATCGGATTGTCCATTGATGCCACCGTTTGCACAGAGGAGCTGGGAAAGCCAGTGCAATTCTGCACGTTGGGGAATTTGGCTGTGAATGTTGAACAGTGATAAAAACCACTGATTGCAAAACGCGATGTGTTTGAATTCATCGAGTATTACGATTCCCTGATGAAATGCATCAAGAATTCGATAATTTTGATTATCATGCCACTGCATATGATATTGGTTTGCCATCTCCGTCGCCTGCATCCGTGACTGACAGGAAAATATGTACAGCGTGAATATATCCAGCGGAAAAAAACAGTGAAGCAATTGGTGCCGTTATCGTAGAGTTAAAATAGTCATTACAACGACAAGGTGCAGCTTTCTGAAACAGGCGTTACTTTGTGTATCAATCGATAAGGTTATTTAGCTTCATCCAAGGCAATAAATGCAAGTGGACAAGCGAATTATGGCGCGTATTATGTCAATTATCGGGGACTAAAATATAGTGTAAAGAAAAACGTATATTGCCAGACTTCGAATCTGTTTACTATGGCGCATTTAATCGTTTTATGTCTAATTTTTCTACAACACTTTGATTTTCTCGATGTCGCTGGAAATGTAATTTTGAAGAGAAATAAACTATGTTGAACGTCGGTGTCATCGGTTATGGATATGTTGCTAAGACCTTCCACATTCCTCTGATCGATGCGACGCCAGAGATGACTTTGTCCGCTGTCAGCAGCTCTCAAGAGTCTGTGGAGCCGCATCGCGGTCGCGATTTTATTCACTGCAAGGCTCCCGCAGAGCTCATCCAATTACCCTTGGATCTGGTGGTTATTACGTCGCCAAATGACAGCCATTTTACACTTGCAAAAGATTGTTTAGAGGCGGGTAAATCGGTTTTGCTCGAAAAGCCGATGGTTACGACGACGGCAGAGGCTGAGACGCTCGTTCGTCTTGCGAAGCAACATGGCAAGGCTCTGACGATATTTCATAATCGGCGTTTCGATGGAGATTTTTTAACGGTTGTTGAATTAGTTCGATCTGGCCAATTGGGAGAGATCCACAGCTTTGAAAGTCGCTTCGATCGATGGCGACCAAAGGTTCGCGATCGTTGGCGAGAGCAGGCGGGAGTGGGTACAGGTACCTGGTTTGATCTCGGAGCCCATCTTTTAGACCAGGCGTTGGTGTTGTTCGGTTTGCCGGAGGCTATAACAGCACGCTGTCTTAATCAGCGGCCTGGTGCGAAAACCGTCGATTATTTTCACTGCTTACTTCACTACAAAGGCCTGGAAGTGATTCTTCACTCCAGTTCCTTTACTGCTCAAAATCCATCGTTGAGGTTTCGTATCGAGGGAAGTGATGCCAGCTATCTGAAGTCGGGGCTCGATTGTCAGGAAGCGCAATTACAAGCGAATATCCAGCCTGACGCTGAGGCATTTGGTCGTGAGGAGACAGAAGCATGGGGGCAGATCTTTCGTCCTGACGATGTGCAGGTTATTGAAACCCAGAGAGGCGGTTACAGACTTTTCTATCGGCAATTGGCTGATGCCCTGTTGAAGGGGGAGCCTGTGCCCGTCTGTCCATCGACAGTGGTACCTGTCATTCAGTTACTGAATTTGGCAGAGCAGAGCAGCCAGCAGGGTAAAACCCTGCCTTTAGATTAGCAGGCAACAAGGCCCAGTCTAGGTTTTTTCCGTCTCTGCATGTGGCAAGGGTGATTCGCCCTGGTTTTCCCGCTGGTCTGCTTCCAGAACCTGTCGCAAATCGTCCATTCGTTGTCGAACGGCAACACCATAACTTTTTTCGTCTCCCCAGACTTGCGCCAGGATCTCCATAGTCTCCTCATCGTGCGTGGTAAAGACACTGCCTGCGCGAAGAGCATGGCGCTGAGAGACGCCCAGCTGAACCAGCGCTTGTACCCCTAGGTGAATGGCCGAATCAAACGTTTCCCGCCGCAGCCCGGCGATGTTCAGCCGCATGAGCTCGTAGGTGTGTCGCCGGTCAATCGCGCGAGCGAGAATTTTTAAATTTGGGAAGTGCTGTTGCGCAATAGCAATGATTTGTAGCGACTTAACCGGATCGTCAACGGCGACCACCAACAGTTTGGCGGTTGCAGCACCGGCGGAATCCAACAGATCTCTGCGAGATGCATCGCCATAATATACTTTGTGACCAAATTTACGTAGCAGTTCGATCTGACTGGGACTGTGGTCCAGAATGGTCAATCGGTAACCTTGTGCGTTCAACAGACGGCCAACGATTTGTCCAAAGCGTCCGTAACCGGCAATGATGATCTCTCCGTGAAAATCGATGGTGTCAGCATCATCTGTTTTGTTTTTCGGCTGTCGAGCGAACCACCGTTCATGAAGAATAAACAAGAGGGGCGTCATCAGCATCGACAGTGTCACAACGAGCGTCAGTGTATTGCCAAATTCACCGGTGAAGATTCCCAACTGTCCACTCATATTGACCAGTACAAAGGCAAATTCACCTCCCTGGCATAGAGCGGCGGCGAATAAGGTCGACTGGTTAACAGCAAAACCGAAGACGCGGGCGATTCCGAGCAAAACAACCGCTTTTATCGCCATCAGTCCAAGTAATAAGCAGAGTATCTGCGTGGGGTTATCAAAAAGCAGCTGAAAATTAATTCCTGCGCCGACGGTGATAAAAAATAATCCCAAAAGCAGGCCTTTAAACGGCGCGATATCGACGACCAGCTCGTGTCGAAACTGACTGTCAGCAAGGACGACACCCGCCAAAAAGGCACCGAGGGCAGGTGAAAGCCCTATGGCTTCCATTAACACGGTTATAGCGATGACGATTAACAGGGACAGCGCGGTGAATATTTCCCGCAGACGCGATTCAGCGACGAAACGAAACACCGGTGCCGAGACAAAGCGACCGCCAGCTACGATGCTGACGATGGTAATCACACTGACCAGCACTTGACCGTAAGCGGGTAACCCGCTCATCCAAGCGCTGCTGTGGGCAACATCTTCGGCGATTTCAGGTTGGGAAGATAGCAGTGGCAAGAGTGCGAGAATGGGTATTACGGCAATATCTTGGAACAGTAAAACAGAAAAAACGTTTTGGCCGGTTTGGGTAGGGAGCAAGCCTCGCTCTTCAAACGATTGCAGCACGATTGCCGTCGAGGACAGCGCCAGTGCCAGCCCCGCGGCGAGGGCCGTTTGCCACTGAGTGTTGAGGGCATAGGACAGCACAAGGAATATCAGCAGGCTGCTGACGATGACTTGGGCGCCTCCGACGCCCAGGATGGATTTGCGCAGGCTCCACAGTCGGCTGGGCTTTAATTCGAGCCCGATGAGGAAGAGCATCATGATGACGCCGAATTCCGCGAAGTGCATGATCTCTTCTGGATCGCGCACCAACCCCAATAGATAGGGGCCAATCAGCACGCCGGCAATCAGGTAGCCCATCACTGAGCCAAGTCTGAGTTTTTGAGCAATGGGTACGGATATGACAGCCGCAAGTAAAAAGATCAGTGCACTGATCAGCATGGTTCAGAGTCCGGTGGTGTTGTCGATCGTCAGGTGTGCCGCACTTTACCCATCACAGGCGTGATCGGGGCTGGCAGCGAGAGGCGCGTAAGTTCATTGTACTGCAAGTTGTATGTGCTTGCAGACGTCAAAAGGGGTTCCTAAACAAACTTTTGTTAATGACGTACCAGATCTCGCAATTAGGGCTCGGCTGCGGCGCAAGCGGCGGCCAAAACCTGCGCAGGATAGCGTCCGTTCACGCCCTCAAAGGTGGTATTGGTTAGGCACACTAGCGTCAAATCTCTTTGAAAATCCATGGCCCAGCTATGACCGTAGACGCCGCCCCAACAGACAGAGCCCGGCGACAAAGGGGATGTGGGCAACGCTGGATTGCTGGTCTTCCCATTCGGGCGACGGTAACCTCCGAGCCAGGCAAAGCCCCATCCTGGGTACATGCTTTCCATGTCGGCACTCAGGCGGTCCAGCCGCGCGGCAAGTGTCCAGGGGGCGGGCAGCAGTGCGCCTTGTCGATAGCACTCGAGCAGGCGCAGCACGCTGTCGGCGGAGGCAGCCATACCTCCACCGCCGGAGGGAAAGACGAGGAGATGAGCGATTCTCTGAGGATCAAAACTGACGGACAGTGGCGCCAAGTCCGGTAATGGGACTCGCGTTTTACCGGCCATTCGTCGGGGCGCTCCGGCACTATTATAATAGGGGGTAGCCAGGGCCGGCCCTTGCCAGTGAAAGCTGGCATCGAGCTCCAAAGGCGATGTGAGTAATGTGTCGATAGCTGTTTCAAGCGTCGATTGGTTGGCCGCTGCGACCACCGCACCGAGAACGTCCGTGGCGACAGAGTAGCGCCAGGCTTGTCCGGGCAAGAGGTCGAGAGGCACAGTGGCGAGTTTGCTTAGGTTTTCCTTCAAAGACAATTGTGAGTCGTCAATACCGTCGGAAACGCCTGCCGTTTGGTAGAGACCCTGCGGCAACTGCTGGAAACCGTAATCAAGCCCCGCGGTATGTGTCAACAGGTGTGCAACGGTGATATGCGGCTGTGTGCCATCCGCAGCGATGGGGCGAAACCAGGGTAGCCAGGCGGTGACAGGATCTTTCCAGTGCAGCTTGCCCTCTGACATTAAACGGATGGCCGCCAACGCGGTGAAAGCTTTTGTGACGCTGGCCAGGCGAAAGGGGGTTGTCGGCGTCATGGGGTGTTTCTCTTCCCGATCGGCGTCTCCAGCAGCGCGACAGTAAACACGTTTACCGCCCTGTGCCACCATAACAACGGTACCGACAATGCGCTGATCCCGTATCGCTGCGTCGATCACTCGGTCCAAGCCGAGGGTTTTCGAGGTTGGCCAGGTGACATTTGCCAGTGTTACTCCGCGGCTACAGTGTGTTGTCGGTGACACGGTCTCCTCCACAAAATTCATCAAGCTCGGTAGTTAATAGTACAACATGTTGTGCGGAAAATTGGGGAAAGGCTTGGTCCTCTAGCAGGCAAAAATCAGCTCTGCTGGCCGTACACTGTCATTTCAATGACATAAAGCTGTAGAAATTCCGTGTTTCAATTGAGGAAATACCTTTGGGATTCGTTTATGCAATAAGTCCCAGTGAAATAACCATTGAGTATTTGGAATTTCCTCTATGAAGCACCTGCAATACTACTTGCCGTTAACACTATTGACTGTCTCCTGCGGTTCCACCGCTCAGCTTGCCTACGATATGGTGGGCAGTACCAGTGCCAATTTAACCGATTTCACTCAGGACTACGCTGAAGGCTTCAGCAGTGCCGGGGACGGTTTTGGTAAATATCAGCGAGGTGTCGATGATGTACCTTTTGCGCTTCTGGATGACACTCTGGCTGGCTTTCCCACGGATTCACTGGGCATTATTGGTGCTGATAACACCGACATCTTTTTTGGCGTGACGGATACCGTCAACAGCGATACCAATGGCCCGCTGACAGCAACCTGGACGTTTGCCATGCCGGCGACCAGCGCCAGTTGCCTGGCGGTTAGCCTGGACGTCGGTGCGATGGGTGATTTTGAGGCATCCGATTATTTTGAGTGGCGAGCGTCTGTCGATGGCAGCGACTTTCAAACCTTGTTTACCTCTTCTGTTAACGAGGACGGGTCGCAGGTGTACCTGCTCGAAAACGGTGATAGCTACGAGCTGAGTGATCCGATGCTGCTGCAAGAGCAAATTCTGACCAACACCATGGCTCAGTTTGAAGCTCTGACGCCCGCGGGATCCACCTTGACGTTACAGCTCGAGACCAGCACTGATGGGGGCAGTGAAGCCTTTGCTTTCCAGAACCTGATCATTGATGAGTCTCTGGAGACCGATTGTTCTGGGGGAACCTCTGAACCGGGCGTTCTCAGTGTGAAAATACACGAAGTTCAAGGCAGTGGTGAGAGTTCTCTGTTAACTGGAGAGACGGTCTCTGTAGAAGGGGTTGTTGTTGGCGATTTTCAAGCGGGCGACAGTGACGATTTTGATTTGGCTGGTTTTTACGTGCAGGAAGAAGACGCCGACGCGGATGCGAATCCAGCAACATCGGAAGGTGTGTTCGTATACGATGGTAGCGGCGCTGTAGACGTCCAGGTTGGTGACCTTGTTAGAGTGACCGGTGAGGTTTCCGAATACAATGGACTAACGCAAATTTCCGTAACGGGAGATTCCGCGACTGTAGAAGTCGTCGGTCAGGATGCCGCTTTACCCGTGCTCACGGATCTCACCTTACCGGTAAATTCCCTGGACGACCTTGAAGCCTATGAGGGGATGCGTGTCAGATTTCCGCAGCGCCTGGTCATCAGCGAGTTTTTCAATTTTGATCGCTACGGTGAAATCGTCTTGGCGAAGCCTTTGAATAAAGAGCGTCGTCTTATGGTGCCAACAGCGGTAAGAAATCCAGGATCAAATGGTTACGAGATCCGTGCCGCGCGTAATTTACTGAGTAAGATTACCCTCGATGATGGTCGCTCTTCCCAAAACCCGGATCCGGCGATGCACCCCAATGGCGAAGTCTTCTCGTTGGAAAATCGTTTTCGAGGTGGGGATGTCGTCGCCAATGCGACGGGCGTTCTCGATTATCGCTTTGATCTCTATCGCGTCCAGCCAACGGCCGGTGCAGATTATCGAGTGGCCAATCCTCGTCCCAAATGGGCTCCGGCGGTTGGAGGTCAACTTAAGGTTTCCGCGTTTAATGTGCTCAACTACTTTACCAGTCTCGATGATGGCAACGATCTCTGTGGCCCCAGTGGCGGTATGGAATGTCGTGGTGCAGATGCAGATCAACCCCAGGAGTTCGAGCGCCAGCGCGCAAAAGTTGTGACTGCAATTAAAGCGTTAAATGCCGACGTTGTCGGTTTGATCGAGGTTGAAAATAATCCGTCAGCTGCCGTAGCCGATCTGGTCGATGGTTTGAATGAAGCGACGGGCAGTGATGCGTATCGCTATATTGATACGGGCACAATTGGTACTGATGCGATCAAAGTGGCGTTGATCTACAAGCGCTGGAAAGTGAAACCTGTGGGCGACTTTGCCGTGCTCAATAGCGATGTCGATGCGCGATTTATAGACGATAAAAACCGTCCGGCTTTAGCCCAGTCTTTTGCCGATGTAACGGGCGGTATCTTCACGGTCGCCGTCAATCATTTGAAATCCAAAGGCTCAGACTGTGAAGATATCGGCGACGTTGATTTGCAGGATGGCCAAGGCAATTGTAATCACACCCGCACTTTGGCTGCGGAAGCGCTCGCTGAATGGCTGGATAGTGACCCGACAAACTCTGGCTCCAAGCAGTCAATCATCGTTGGGGATTTGAATTCCTATGACCATGAGGATCCCATCTCAACACTTCAAGACGCGGGCTTCGTTGATTTGGTGAAGCGTTATGGTGGCCCCTTCGCGTATTCATATGTGTACGATGGTGAAGTCGGGTATTTGGATCACGCACTCGCCAGTCGTGCCATGGTATCTCGTATCCGTTCTGCGAAGCCCTGGCACATTAACGCCGATGAACCGGATATTCTCGATTATGATACCTCGTTTAAATTAGATGCTCAGGACGCGCTTTTCGAGCCCAACGCGTATCGCAGTTCTGATCACGATCCCATACTGATTGGTCTTGTCGTAGAAGCGAAAAAGCGGGCTCACTGTCGGGGGCAGCTTTGGAAGAAAGTCGGTAAAGCCAATGGCGCGACCTTCAAAAACCGTGGTGCCTGTTTGCGATATGTAAAAACCGGGCGCTAGTGATAACCAACCTTAAATTCGGGCGGTAGCCTGCTACCGCCTGCTGGGAGCCCCCTATGACAGGCCCTGCTCGTGCTGGCATTCTGTTATACGCCAGCGATAGAGATCTTTTAGTATCGTTTTACGCCGATTTGCTGCAAGCAGACATTATTCACTCCACTCGCGAACTGTCGGTCTTACAGGGGGCGGACTTGCAGTTGGTGATTCATGATCTGGCTCAGACTTTCGACTTGCCAGAAACTGCGTTGCGCCGTCGTGACCTACCCATCAAGTTCTTTTTTTCAGTGGCGAGTATCGACGAAACCAGTCAGCAAATTCGTAAACTGGGTGGTGAAGTCGACGAATCCCGCTGGGCGGGAGAAGCCTTTACACTTGCGAATGGATTTGATCCCGAGGGGAATGGTTTCCAGTATCGGGAATGGCGTTGAGGTTAATCAAAACCACCCATCGGGAGCAAGATCCTTTTTGTGGTTTCGGAACTTTGCCGTCTTCTTAAACAACAAAATCTGTGTCCGCACACAAACGTTATAAGCAGGCATTGGCAATCTGTTCGATGTGTTTAATATCGGTACCACAGCAGCCACCGTAAACGGATAACCCTGGCAGTAGTTGTTGTAGTCTTCTGTAATCTTCCCCCAGCTCTATGGGATTCCCAGAATCGAGAGTCTCAGCGCTGTCCAGCTCGGCATGGCTGCATTTCGACGCATTGCTGCGAATGCCACGAAGTCTGTTTCGGCATGATTCATTTCGATGTTGGCTGAGCTGGTCGATAAAGTGAGAAGGGTGAGCGCAGTTGATCATGTAGTAAAGGGCATAGCCTTCCGTTAATTCATCAAGTCGTTTAACGACGTCATCGAGTTCGTCACCACTGGGTAATTTCCCATTGGTTTCCACGGTGAAAGAGATGACGACCGGTATATCAAATGCCTGAGCTGCGAGAACAATTCCGGCCGCTTCCTCAAAGTAATTGATGGTAAATCCACTGACCAAATCTGCACCGCTTGCAGAAAAGCTTGCGACCTGAGCCTGGTGATAGTCTTGTGCTTCAGACACTGACATGATTTCTTCGATCACATAGCCGTCGCCTCTGGGACCAATATTGCCGCTTATGATGACGGGGACGTCACCGATAAATTCTGAGCCAAGGTTCGTCATAAGGGCGACGGCTTTTTGGTTAATGTGGTCCAGTTCTTTACTGGAATAATTGAGTTTTTCACCCCAGTCTCGATTTGCCCGCCAAGTTGGCGTCTCCAGAATAAAACCGGTTTGGTGTGCTTTTGCAAGGTTTAGAAATTCCCGATAGTAGCTTTCCAGAATCTTTAGGCCATCGTCTCGGTTAAGCAGGTCAAAGGATGCAAAGTGGGGCAGCTCCACATGGCGATTGAAGATAAGATCAGTTTCCAAGCCGGCATCGGTGAGGAAAGGGGTTTCGAGTAGGCTCGTAAGGTGTTTATGCCGATGGTTCACGGTAGTCTCCGTTGTGTGTTGGTTGGCGTAAGTCGCTTCTTCTAACGTTTTTGTCTCAGGTGAATGGGCTGTGGTTCGGGATTCTCGAAATCCCCGGCTTGTCCCGAGATGAGGGCTACTTTAAAGTCAACTTTAAAACCAAACTAGTGAACCAGCGGTCGGTTTTTTTGGGGTGAGAAAGCTCTTAAAATCAAAGCGTCAGTAGGCCGTTAGTTTTTATTTTCTAGACAGATTCGCTTGGGAAAAAGCGGCGTAATAAAGGCGTTTGTGTGGGATAAGTGGTTGAATTTAGTGTGTTTTCGACTCGGCAAAGGCAGAGCTTGCGTAGAGTGAAAATCATCAGCCAATTGGTTATCGATACCGGAGTTTTTGAGTGATTGTGAAGCCTCAAGTGTTTGCTGGTGTACCATTGGTACAGTGACTGTGTGAAATATTCACATAATGAGTGACGCGGGTCGCCAGTCTAACAGGTTCAGGCTAAAGTCTTGCGGCATGAAAGGGCTATATGTTTTGACGATCAGAGGGGCGGGCGTAAATGGCAAAGCGAGGAGAAGATCGACGAGAGAAAATTCTTTCCGTTGCAGAAGCCAGCATATTGCAGAAGGGGTTTAATGCCACGTCTATTGACGATATCCTGCAGCAAGCACACATTACCAAAGGCGGTTTTTTCTACCATTTTCCCGATAAGAATCACCTTGCCCGAGCGTTGGTCGAGCGGTATCTGGAAAGTGATGAACTCTTCTTTCAGACTCTGATTGATCGAGCGAAAACATTAACGGAAGATCCGTTGCAACAGATGCTGTTGTTTCTCGCGCTTCTCGCTGAAGCCATGGAGCAGCTTGAAGATGTCCATCCGGGTTGTTTGGTAGCGTCTTTTACCTATGAAAATCAACAGTTTGATGACGAGCTTCGGGCTTTAATGAGGGAGGGCATGTTGCGTTGGCGTCAGCAGTTTTTAACCTTATTGAATCCGGTTTATCGACAGTATCCTCCCCAAATTGACGTTTCGCTGGACGCCGTCGCTGACGCGCTGAGTACCATTCTTGAAGGTGGGATTATTCTCTCTAGAGTTTTGTCCGATAAATTATCTTTGGTCAATCAAATTCATCAATATCGGACGTATATTCGTTTGCTGTTCTCCTCATAGCTTGTATCTCGTTCAAGGGATGGTAGTCGTTATTATCTCCATGGAAGTCGATGTATGTTGTACCACCCGTTTTCTTATGTTCACTTGGCGACCGTGTTACCTGCGCTGGTACTTGGTGGGGCTATCCTGGTAAAAACCAAAGGGACCCATATTCACCGGCAGCTCGGTCGCTGGTATATGGTATTAATGTTGTTTACGGCGCTTATCACTCTCTTCATGTCTGCTGGAGATCGCGCAATCGTCGGCCACTTCGGGGGGCTGCATCTCTTCTGTCTGTTTGTGCTCTATGCAGTACCAACAGCATTCTTAGCGATTCGCCGAGGTGATGTTGGCAAGCACCGACGGGCGATGATTTTATTGTATACCGGTACGGTCATTGCCGGTGTATTCGCCTTTTCGCCAGGAAGGCTGCTCCATCAATGGTTTTTGTCTTAGCTGACAGTTGATTGTCTATCAACGTGACCGGTGCTGTTTATGCGTTGAAGCATCTGCCAAAAAATCTTCAATTAACGGTCTGAAAGGGCTTTTTTGAGCGCCTCTGTGGTCGTATTCGACAATATTTGGAACGGTCCGTTTCTGCGGTGATCGTTGTCAGAGCATTGCCCGCCTGCTAAAAAAATACGTTCATAATAACGACGGGCGAATCCGATGAAGCTCTATCACGCAGAACCTCTGGCAAATTCATTAAAGTGTCTGATTGCGTTGCACGAGAAGGGCATCCCTTTTGAGAGTGTGTTTTTAAATTTGTTGAAATTCGAGCAACACGAACCCTGGTTTTTGGAGATCAATCCCGAAGGCCAGGTGCCTGTGCTGGAACACGATGGGGCACGAATCACCCATACATCGGTGATTAATGAGTACCTAGAGGACATATTTCCCGACCAATCACCACTCAGACCTGCCAGCGCAGTTGCGAAGGCTCGTATGAGATATTGGAATAAATTCATTGACGAACAGCTCATGGAAGCGGTTTCCATGCACGGCTGGAAATGGTTGGTCACGGATATGGCACGAAAAATACCCGATGACGAATTTGATCGACTGGTCGATCGTATACCCTTACATCGTCAACGAAAAAAGTGGCAGACCGCTCGGGCGGGTTTTCCAGAAGCCGCTCTTCAAAATGCCTATGAGCAAGTCGGTGAGGCATCAATGACGTTTGAGCTTGCGCTTCAGAAGACCGCCTGGCTGGCGGGGGAGGACTATACGCTTGCGGATATCAATTTGTTTTCTGTGGGTGGTGGTTCGCTAGGACGGCTTTTTCCGGATTTGGTAAACGCAACACGAACACCAGCGCTTTTGGCCTGGACAGATCGAGTCGCCGCTCGACCCGCGGTTATTGCAGCGCTGGCAACCAAGCCCTGATGAGTCCTTCTGCGGGCTAGCCAATATCCCGAAGAAGGACTTGGTCGTTCTATGCGTTTAGATATTTATCCAGTGTCTTGTGCAAGTGTCGGATTCGACTTTCCTGGTAGGAACCCAAGCTGACGGCACCTTTTTTGGATGCGCGCATACCTTTCTGAACAGCAGGCATATTGGAGTCGTCTTGATCAAATACGACGCCAAGGGCACCTATTTCTTTGGCATCAGCGAAGGGTTGATCCGGTCTCAGTTTGTTACATGCAGCTGCTTCTGGACGACCTTCGCCTTTAGGTACGCGGAATAACAACATGGTGTCGAATATGCAGCTGTTGGGGTCGTCGCCATTGGGAATAAACCGGTAGACAATATTACCGTGATAGCCAATCCATACCTGAAAGTTGGGAAAAGCACTGTAGAGAATGGCGTCTTCCAGCTCTGCCATGGTGGGCTCTTGCAATGGCTCGCCGATAACGTCTTCAAACACTTTGCGATTCATGTCTGCAACATATTTGCGAGCGGTCAATCCATCGGGCAGTAATTGCCCTGAAGAATCGCTGATGGCCATACGTCCTGACAGATCCAAGATATCCTTTAACGTTTCTTCATCGGTGACACCATCAAGATGGGGGCTCGGAACACCCATAGGCGTGACGGAACGGCTAACATTGTCGCCAAAGGTGTCATATTGGGAGTTGGCATCGCCGGTAAAGGTCATGATTTCCCGGTGCGTGGCAACGGTATGGAATGATTCCATAAAGGCCTCGGCACCAACTTTCCAATTGCACTGTACAACCCGCTGTACGTGGGCACCTTTGTAATATTCTTGAAGAGGAAAGCGTTCGAAATGCTCTGGCATCGGTGACAAATAATCTGCCAGAGGTTCGCAGTTTTCATCGAAATTCACAAAAACAAAACCTCCCCAGGTATCGACTTTGACCTGAGGAAGACGCATATCTTTTTCGTCGAGATGTTTGAAATCCCATTTGCACGGAATACCAACAAAGTTGCCGTCAAGGTCCCAGGTAGCACCATGGAATGGGCATTTGAACTGATTGACACAGCCGTTTTCATCGCGAAGGGTACGGCCTCGGTGCAGGCAAGAATTGATGTAGCCCTTAATCGCGTTATCCGGTGTGCGGGTGATAATCACCGATTCATCCAGAATTTCGTAGAGAAACGTATCGCCAACTTCCGGAATATCTTCTTCACGGCAGGCCATTTGCCAAACTTTTGGCCAGAGTTTTTCTTTTTCAAGCTTTTGGTATTCAGGTGAAATCCAGCGATCTACCGGTAGGTCATCATCTCCCATATAGTCACAGGTGTTTTCTCGGAGGTAAGCCGGCACTGCAACTTCTTCCAGATCGAGTAGCTCCTGAAAGCTGATGCCTTCACAGCGAGCATCATCACCTTGTTGTCTTCTGAATTCGTCGTTCATAGTACATCTCCGCACTGGGTGAGGTTATTGTTATTTAGAGTGTTTTAGCGGGTAATTATGTTGACGCCACTGAGTCCAGGGGCTCCGTAAACATGGGTGTAGCCTACTTTGGGGTTGCCAGGAACCTGCCGCGCGCCTGCATCGCCACGCAGTTGCATGCAGATTTCATAGACCTGACGCAACCCGGAAGCACCAACCGGTTCGCCATTGGCGAGACAGCCGCCATCGGTATTCACCGGCAGTCGCCCGTTGATTCGCGTTTCACCGTCGCGCAGCAGTTGCTCTTGCTCACCGTGTTCGCAAAAACCATTTTCTGCCATATGAATGACTTCGGTCGCTGCGTCGGTATCCTGCAGTTGTAAAATGTCAACGTCTTCCGGCCCTATGCCCGCGAGTTCAAAGGCCGCTTTTGATGCGGTAACGGTAGGGGCATCGGCCAAATGCATCGCCTGGGATGGGCTGAAGACTTCGAAGCTTCCGTAGTGGCGGGTTCTTACGGCTGCGGCCCTGAGTAACAGCGGTTTTCGGGTGTAGCGGTGGGCAATGTCGGCGTTACACAAAATCAGTGCTGCGCCACCTTCGGCGGGATTACAGAACATATATTTGCGCAATGGATCACTGACCATCGGCGACTCGGCAATTTCCTCATAACTGAGCGCCTGCTGACGCCAGGCGGTCGGCGTAATGGAGCCGTTGTAAAAAGCTTTTTCGGATACGCGAATCAGGGCGTCTTCAGAAATACCATGATCGTGCATATAGCGCTGGGCTTTCATGGCAAAGAATTGGGTTGTCAACATCAAGCCGGTTTCACCGTACCAGTAATCCAATCCCCAGTCCTTGGGTTTGGCATTAAAGGCACCACGGGCATGCTTGTCAAAACCGACCACGGCGCCAATTTCATATTCGCCGGATTTAATTGCGGTATAGGCCGCGTGGAGTGAGCTACCGCCGGTGGCGCAGCCGTTCCAAATATTGGTGAACTGCAAACCGGTAAGACCGAGTTCATTCACCAGGGCGTCGGCGTTGCCACCATCCTGACTGCCGCCGTAGGCAAACTGCATATCTTTCCAGCTGGTGCCAGCATCGGTGAGTGCAGCACGGACAGCGCTGGCACCCTGTTGTTGGCCACTCAAGTCAGGATGACGGCCAAAGCGGTGGAGGCCAATGCCGATAATTGCGACATCCATGGCTATTCCTCCAATGCTCGAAAGCAGTAGGTCATGAGCTGATTCCCGTCACTGTCGGTGCGAAAGGGGACTATCTCGAGTTTCATTGGCATACCAATGCGCAAATCCTGGCGCTGATTTGGAATCAAGCGCGCCTCTACGCGAACACCGCCAGGCATCTCGACATAACCAACGCCGTAGGGCTGAAAGGTCTCCGGGGTTTCATCGCTGTGATAAGGCTCTTTCGGCATAAAACTTTGGATCGTCCAGGTCCATAGGGTGCCGGTGTCACCCAGTTTGACCAGGTCGGTCTCGCGGCTGCTGCAACTGCGACAGTCTGCTTGTGCTGGAAAGGCGGCTTCACCACAATGTTTGCAGCGACTACCGAGCATTTCTGGGTGTGGATCCGGCCAGCTGAAAATGCCTTCGTGGATGGGAATCTGATGGCTCATAGTGAATAACCTCATTGATGTAGCGCAATGCCCAGGGAGTCCAATACCGATTCATGCATGGCTTCGGAAAGGGTGGGGTGAGCAAATATTGTGTGTGCCAGATCTTCCGCGGTAGCTTCTAATTGCTGGGCGATGCCAAAACCCTGAATCTGTTCGGTCACCTCCGGACCAATCATATGGGCGCCGAGCAATTCACCGGTCTGCTCATCAAGAATGGTTTTAATAAGGCCTCGGCCAGTCCCCATGGCGAGGGCCTTACCGTTCGCTGATAATTGAAAGCGACCCACTTTTACGGCGTGACCTCTAGCCTTTGCGTTTGCTTCACTGAGTCCCACGCTGGCGATTTGTGGCCGACAATAGGTGCATCCAGGCACACGATCTTTTTCAATTGGATGAGGTTTGAGTCCGGCGATCGCTTCGACACAAATCACCCCTTCATGACTGGCTTTGTGTGCCAACCATGGGGGGCCGGCGACGTCGCCAATGGCGTAAAGACCAACCAAGTTTGTGCGACATTGCGAATCAACCTGAATAAATCCGCGGTCCGTGTTTACCCCGAGAGCCTCCAGACCAAGATCTTCAATATTGCCAGTGATACCGACGGCGACAATAACTTTGTCGACGGTCAATTGGGGTTCGGTATCTCCCTGGCGGAAACTAACCTCTACTTGGTCGCCGGTAACTTGGGCAGAGCTTACCTGTGTACTGGTGTGAACTTCGATGCCCCGCTGTCGAAACTCGTGTTGCAGCAGTTCAGAAATTTCTGAGTCTTCCACCGGTACGATGCGATCAACGGCTTCTACCAGGGTGACCTGACTGCCGATGTCATTATAAAAGCTGGCAAATTCAACGCCGATGGCGCCAGCCCCGATAATTAGCAAGCGCTCAGGAACCGAACTGGGTGTCATGGCCTCACGCACGCCCCAGATGTTCGTACCATTGAAGGGAATGTTGGGTAGTGCTCTGGCTCTGGCACCCGTGGCCAGAATAATATGGGGTGCCGATAGAGTGATACGGTCACCATTGCGATCCACTTCCAGTTGGCACTTATCAACCAGGCGAGCGCTGCCTTCGATAACTTCGATGTTATTTTTGCTCATCAAGTAACCGATGCCGCTACTCAATCGATGTGCCACGTTGCGACTGTGATCAACTAATTTGCCGATTTCAAAGTCGACGCTTGGAATGTTAAATCCAAAATGGCTGGCGCCAGCAATGGTGTGTGCCACTTCGGCACCGTGGAGCAGAGCTTTGGTGGGAATGCAGCCCCAATTTAAGCAGACACCACCCAGGTGTTCTTTTTCTATGATAGCGGTTGAGAAACCCAGCTGGGCAGCGCGTATGGCGGCAACGTAACCACCTGGACCGCCGCCAACAACGATCAGATCAAAGTCGCTCATGGTCCTTTACCCTAACAGTGTGACTGGCCGCTCGAGAAAACCTTTCAGCGCCGCGAGAAAGCGAGCCGCTGTAGCGCCGTCAATGACTCGATGGTCGCTGGATAACGTCAGTGTCATCACGGTCGCTATCGTAAGGTTGCCATCCTTAACGACAGGACGCTGTTCTCCTGCGCCAACGGCGAGAATGGCGGCTTGGGGCGGGTTGATAATGGCATCAAATTGGGAAACGCCAAACATGCCCAAATTCGACACACAGAAACTGCCACCTTGGAATTCATCGGGTTGTAATCGATTGAGTTTTGCTCGGGTCGCCAGGTCACGAGTTTCATGAGAAATCGCAATTAAGCCCTTGTTGTTGACGGAATTGACAATCGGTGTGATCAATCCATTATCGATAGCCACTGCCATGGAAATATCCGCGTCTTTGAATTGCTTGATGGTCTCGCCATCAAACTGCACATTGACCTCGGGAACGTTTACCAAGGCGCCACCACAGGCTTTTAAAATAAAGTCATTAACCGAAATTTTTGCTTGGGTAGAGCTGGCGTTAATCTGTTTACGGGCCGCCAGAAGTGCATCGATTTCGACATCGATCTGTACCCGAAAGTGTGGCGCGGTTTGTTTGGATTCTTGCAGTCGGGCGGCGATGGTTTTGCGCATGCCCGTCATGGTTACGGATTCAAACGCCGGCTCATCCGGGGTTGTTACCGGTAGGTCAACGGTCTTCGAAAGTGTACCCTTAGCAAGCGCAACCGCGGCTTCGACATCGGCTTTGCAGACCCGACCGTGAGAACCGCTGGCGCGACAGTCGGCGAGAGATAATCCCGCTTGTTGTGCTAGCCTGCGCGCAACCGGAGTCGCTTTAATTGTGGCGTCATCGACGCTGGGGCGCTGCCCTTTGGCGGGTTTGCGAACAGGTTTTTCGACCTTGCCTCCCGCAGCAGAGACCGCGGCTTCTACATCCCATTTGGAAATTCGGCCGTGGTGTCCTGTCGCTGCGACATTGTGCAGATTTACGCCATAACCCTGCGCAAGCCGCCGAGCGATTGGTGATGCCGCCACCAGACTGTCGTCTTCCCCAGCGGCTAAAGCGCTCATTGCCGTTGCAGACGCTGCGGCTTTGAGTTCGGTGATTTCGGCAACCTTTGGGGCGGCGCGCTCAATGGCTTGTGGTTCAACTTCCGGGGCAGCGACAGTTTCTAACCTGGAACTGCCTGCGTTACTTTGCGCTGCCGCTTGAATGTCATCATCAGAAATTGACGCGTCGGCGATGATTCCCAAGGTTGCTCCCACTGCGTGGGTTTCTCCTGGTTGGGCAGTGATGAGACGCAAAATTCCCGCATGGACCGCGGTGACCGTGTTGACGATTTTACTGGTTTCAACATCCAGTAAATCATCGCCGACGTTGATAGCATCGCCTTCCTTGACATGCCACTGGTTAATGACACCTTCTGACATTTCCATGCCCCATTTGGGCATGGCAATGGATTTAATCTCTGCCATGATCAAGCTCCCAGGACGTCACGCACTGCCGCGATAATTCTCTCGACGCTCGGCACATAAGCGTCTTCCAGTTCAGGCGCAAAGGGGACAGGGGTATGAGGTGCAGTCACTTTACGAATCGGCGCCTGCAAACTGTGGAACCCTTTTTCGGCGACAATACTGGAAATGTCAGCCGCCAAACTGCAACGCTCGTGAGCTTCATCGACGATGACCAAGCGGCCAGTTACTTCGACGGATTCGAGAATCGCTTCATCATCAAGAGGCGATACGGTACGAGGATCTATCACGTCACAGTTGATTCCTTCTTTTGCCAACTGATCGGCGGCGGCGATAGCGCGGGTGACCATATTGGAAATAGCGACTATGGTGACGTCGTTGCCTTGCCGGGGAAATGCTGCCTCACCAAAGGGAATGGTATAAGCGTCATCCGGAACTTCGCACTTGTTGTCGTACATGATCTTGTGTTCAAGGAACAATACCGGGTCATCGTCACGTATAGCCTCGATCATAAGGCCTTTCGCGTCGTAGGCATTGCTGGGCATGATCACTTTAAGACCCGGCATATGGGTGACGACAGGATGCAGCATATTTGAGTGCTGGGCACCAGCGCGCCAGCCTGCACCTACGGTGCCGCGAATCACCATTGGAGTGCGCGCTTTACCGCCAAACATATACCGAAATTTTGCAGCCTGATTAAAGATCTGATCAAAGCAGACGCCAATAAAGTCGAAAAACATTAATTCAACAACGGGGCGCAAGCCGTTGTTAGCGGCACCTGCGGCAGCACCAATAATGGCGGATTCGCTGATGGGGGTATCGATAACACGGCCGCGTCCGAATTCCGGCATTAAGCCTTTGGTGACACCGAAAACGCCGCCATAGGCATCGTCTTGACCATCGCAGCCGGCGCCGCCGGAAACTTCTTCACCCATAACAATCACGTTTGGGTCCCGGCGCATTTCCTGTCTCAGGGCGTCGTTAATGGCTTCGCGATAGGTTTTAATGGAGCTTGTGCCACTGTCTGCGGCAGTCAAAATGGCTTGCTTATTCATGGTTTGTTCCTCAGTAGTTGACGTAGACGTCGGCCAGCAGATCGGTTTGTGGGTTAGGCTTAGGTGCGGCCAAGCCTTCCTCTACGGCCTGCTCAATCAGACTGAGAACTTCAGCGTCTATCGCGTCCATCTGGTCTTCGCTCAACCAATTTTCTGCGACGACCCGAGTGCGAAACTTTTTAAGGCAATCCAGTTCGTTGCGAGCGTTTTTAACTTCGTCTTTGCCTCGATACAACTGCGGATCACCAATAAAGTGTCCGTCGAAGCGCACGGTCACCGCTTCGATGGCGGTGGGGCCGCCGCAGTTGCGAGCACGTTCGATGGCTTCTTCGCAGGCGTCGTACATGGCGAAGAAATCGAGACCATCGACGCAAACAGAGGGCATGCCAAAACTGCCATTTCGATCTGCCAGGCTGTCGCACCCAAGCGCGTACTTGGCACTGGTGCCTTCCCCATAGCCGTTGTTTTCGAACATGAAAATATGGGGGAGCTGTAAAACAACAGCAAAGTTAAGGGCTTCGAGAACTGTGCCTTGGTTGGCGCTACCATCGCCGCTAAACGACAGGGCAATGTCCTTAGTGCCGCGTGTTTTTGCCGCCAAAGCAGCACCATTGCAGAGTGGGGGGCCACCACCGACAATGGCGTTGGCACCGATCATGCCTTTGTCAAAGTCTGCGATGTGCATGGATCCACCTTTGCCTTTACAGAGGCCGGTGGCTCGTCCCATGATTTCTTTCATCATGCCGATGACGTCGCAGCCCTTAGCGATACAATGACCGTGGCCGCGGTGGGTGCTACCGATAATGTCTTTGTCGGTGAGGTTGATGCAGGCGGCGACAGCAACAGCTTCCTGCCCATTGGATGCGTGAACAAATCCGGGAATGTTTCCGGCTTCGAACTCCTTGATGCAGCGTTCCTCGAATTCACGAGTGGTTTTCATGGTTCGATAGGCACGCAACAGGAAGTCTGTCTGATATGGCATTGTTCGCCCCTTGTCTATAGTGATTATTTTTCAGGCTTTGTTGTGCATGAGTCTAAGTGACCCATTAGACAAAAACAATCCTGACGGTTTGATTTATGGTTGTCAAAACGTTTGTCGCTGTCTCGCCCAAAAAGGTGGCATATTGCCTTTAGTCGCTATTGGGGCATACAGGCGCCGGATAGGGTGCAGCGAGCGGTTGTTGCGGCCAGAGTGTAGAGGCAAGGGGTGTCAAAGTGACCCGTCACTTAGGGTAGGCAGGGCGATAAACGCCTGGTCAGGATGTTGCAGTGACTAGAGATTCGCGGTAAACGGGTTTTTGTTTGGTAGGGGGTGTCTACCTGGGTTGACTGCTTTGCCGTAGATTCAGGTGCTAAACTAAAAATGCCTGTTTAATCAATGGGCTGGGCAGCAATCGGTGGTATGATGTCATTTATTCGTAACCAATAGGCATATTGATCGGTATTTTTTATGGCTAAAGCAACGAGCAGGACAAGCAGCGTACGGCGTACGCCCGCTGTCAAGCGAGGTGAGTCAGGATGGCAGGCAGAAAAGAGTGCCATGACGCGCCAAGCAATCATGGAAGCAGCCGTTAAGTGTTTGATTGATCTGGGGTATACCAAGGCGACTACGGCGCTAATTGCCGAGTATGCGAGTGTGTCACGGGGAGCCATGATGCACCATTTTCCATCGCGCATGTCGGTGATTAAGGCGGTGGTTGAGTATCTGCATGATTTACGTCTGCGGGAATACAACGAGTTGATGGTCAATATCGACAATCCCACAGAAAATCTCACCCTGAAAGCGGTACGTAAAAGCGTCGAGGCTGCCTGGAAGTACGTTAACCTGCCGTCCTTTGTTGCCTACCAGGAGCTGCTGTCGGCATCGCGTACCGATCAGGAATTAAATGCCATTATGGAGCCGGTGGAAAAGGACTTTGAAAAACAATTTCTGGAGTCTGTGCGCACCATTTTCCCACACTGGGCGGGCACCGATGCCAAGGTTTTGGAGGCCGCTCACGACATGGTGCAGTTTCTGATGAAAGGCATGGCGTTAAGTCATATGTCCATGCGTCGCAAAGCCCGTTCACAGAACATTATGAATTACCTGTCACTGGTACTGTTCCAAATGTACCAGGATGGACAGCAAGACAAAAAATAGCTTCCATTGAGCTCGGCGTCGTCCGGGTTTCGTTACCGGCGAGGCGTTCCGCCTTGCCGCCTTCAATACTTCACCTCAAAAAATAGGCAGTATACGGTTGATACCTTCCTGGATACTAATAGGAATAAGCCGTCCGCAAACTAATTATAAAACAGGATTGATTGTTTTCATTTGCTGAGTTAACGTATTTCCAGGCTTCGAAATCCGTAAGTCGCGAATAATAAATCGAACAATCGTCACCGGTGCTGGGATCTTCCTTGCGATAGAGCTTCAAGCGGTAGTGCGCAAGCGAATCTCAGGCGGTCGGTGCATGGAGTGCATATGGGCCTATGTCAACAAACCTCTACGTCAGCTTCCGGCTATCGCAACACCACGATGGCCATCCTGGCCGCTCAAAAAGCCCATCAATATCCGGATGAGGTTGCGATCTATCTGGAAGACGGCGAAACCATCACCTATGCCAGTATCTACCGGGAAGCGTTATTGCTGGCTGCCGCTTTGCAGAATATGGGGCTGGTGGCCGGGGATGTGATCAGTTTCCAGCTCCCTAATTGGCGTGAGCCAATCGCTCTGGATATTGCCGCTTCTCTTTTAGGGTTAATTATTAATCCCATTATCCCTATTTATCGGGACAAAGAAGTGACGTTCATCCTTCAAGACACCCAAGCGAAAGTCATACTGATACCCGCTCAATTTCGCGGTTATGATTTTCCCGCCATGATCGAGCGGATACGTCACAAAATCCCTAGTTTGCAACAGGTTGTGGTTGTGGGGGATAGCGAACCACAGTCTGCAGGTTCCATCAGTTACCATGCGCTACTGGATTCGGTTTCCCGTCCTGCCGAGCCGGCGTCTTCCTATGCAGAGGTTAATCCAGACAGCGATAAGATCGTCATGTACACCTCCGGTACTACCGGCAACCCAAAGGCCGTCAGGCACAGTCACAACACTCTGACCCGGGCGTTGGATAATGGCTGTGAGGCGTGGGAAATTGGCGGGGGAGATGTCATGTTGATGCCGTCCCCTGTAACCCACATCACGGGCTTTGCCAATGGTATTGAACTGCCGTTTTATACGAGCGCGAAAGTGGTGTTCATGGAGCAGTGGCAGGTGCAAAGAGCGTTGACGCTCATCAAAAAATTTCAGGTAACCACGTGTATTAGTGCAACACCATTCCTGCAAGAGCTGGTTGAAGCGTGTCAAGCATCGGGTGAAGGCGTGCCGTCCTTGCGGTTATTTGCCTGTGGTGGTGCATCGGTACCACCGAGTTTGATTCATGGTGCTCATAAAACACTCGCCAATTGCCGTGCGTTTCGAGTGTATGGCAGCACAGAGACACCCTTGGTTACCGTGGGTTTTCGACACAAAGACCGTGAAGCCTTGGCGGCGGAAACAGACGGCCAAATTTTTAACTACGACGTTATTATTTGTAACGATGATGGGCAGCAGCTTCCGCAAGGTGAAGACGGAGAAATTCTTGTTAAAGGGCCTGCCATGATGCTGGGCTACGGTAATCAAGAGCAAACCGAGCAATCTCTTTCCAGAGACGGGTATTTCTATACGGGGGATATCGGTCATATCACACCGGAAGGTGCAATCGTCGTTACTGATCGCAAAAAAGACATCATCATACGTGGCGGAGAAAACCTCAGTGCGAGAGAGATAGAGGATACGCTTCACGGCCATCCGTTTTTCAATCAGGTTGCTGTCGTTGCGATGCCGCACGAGCGATTGGGGGAGGGGGTATGTGCCTGTATCGTTCTGGAAGAGTCTCGCTCACTGCCGGATGTCGAGAGTTTGAAAGCCTTTTTGCTGGATACGGGACTTGCCAAGCAAAAGTGGCCCGAGCGCTACGAAATCTACCAGGGTTTTCCCATGACGGCGTCAGGAAAAGTCCGCAAAGACGTCTTGCGCCAGGAGATTAAAGCAAGATATCTGACGTAACGCGTTGCTCCTTAGGAAGCCGATGATGAATGACCTGCGTTGCCACCGCTGGGTTACAAATGATCTAAAAGTGCTTATTTACAGGACGTAAACCTGAGGGGCGGTCAGCGGTCCTTGAACATTTTTGCTTTGCGCTGGCTGCCTCGCTGGCATTATCCAGAGGTTCTTAAGATAAAAAGAAAATAAACGATGGAATAATGGTTGCCAAATAAAAATAAAACAGGCTAGACTGTTTTAACTGGGCGACAAACATAATACATAACAGACCTGATTCTAAAAAGAGCCGCACTATGAGTGACCAACACTTTCGTGAAGATGTTCGAGCCTTTATTGCTGAAAACCTAGCACCAGAATTGAAACGCTCTGGTGAGCTAATGACCAGCGTGTTTGCCGATTTTGATGCGACTATGACCTGGCATAAAATTCTGCACCAACAAGGTTGGGTTGCTCCCGATTGGCCCGAGGAACAGGGAGGCACAGGCTGGACCATCAGCCAGCGTTATATCTTCCAGGAAGAATGCAAACTTGCGAATGCCCCCGCGTTACTGCCGATGGGTCTGCAGATGCTCGGTCCTATGTTGATTCGCTATGGTACACCCGAACAGAAAGCGGAATACCTGCCTAAAATTCTATCCGGTGAAGATGTGTGGTGTCAGGGATATTCAGAGCCCGGAGCAGGTTCGGATCTGGCGTCGTTAAGTACCACGGCGGTACCTGAAGGCGATGATTTTGTTATCAACGGTTCAAAAATATGGACCAGCTACGCTCAGCATTCCAATAAAATATTTTGTCTCGTTAGAACATCAAAAGAAGGTAAGCCCCAGGCCGGTATCAGTTTTATTCTCGTGGATATGAATTCCAAAGGAATAAAAGTGGATCCTATCGTCGGATTAGATGGCCGCGTTGAACAGTGCCAGGTTTTCTTTGATGACGTTCGCGTACCGGCAACCAATCTGGTGGGAGAAATCAATCAGGGCTGGGAGGTCGCAAAATATCTTCTGGAATTTGAACGTGGCGGGCACAATTTTACAATCGATCATAAAAAACAGTTGGCCAAACTGAAAAAGCAAATTAAGGCTCAAAAAAACGCGTATGCCACTGAGTTCTCTGAGGACACAGTATTCATGACAAAGTTAGCCGATGTTGTCGTGGATGCGCTGGCACTTGAGTATACGGAATTACGGATAAAAGGCGCGCTGCTGGCCGGTCAAAATCCGGGTGCACTGTCATCGGTAACAAAAGTGATGGGCACCGAAATCGGCCAAAAATTTAACGAGCTGTCCGTTGAAGCGATGGGAGTGTTTATCGCCCCATTTCAGGACCACGCCCTCACACCAGACTTTGACGGTGAGTTGATTGGCCCTGACTATGGATTAACAACCATGGCGGAATATATCAACAATCGCGCTTCGACAATTTATGGTGGGACCGCGGAAATTCAGCGGGACATCATCGCCAAACACGTTCTCGGGCTCTAAAAAGACATTCGGATAAAGATTATGCATATCGCCTTTACTGACGAGCAAATGATGGTGCGAGATAGCGCCGAGAAGTTTTTAAGAGACAACTACGAGTTTGAAAAACGGCAGTCTGTCGTCAAATCTGGTCGTGGATTTAGTTCTGATATGTGGCAACAGTTCGCTGAGCTTGGTTGGCTCGCCTTACCATTTTCAGAAGAGGTCGGAGGCTTTGGCGGCGGTTCTCTGGAAATCATGCTGCTCAGTGAAGCAATGGGGCGCTATCTCGTGGTTGAACCTTATCTCGAGAGCGTTGTTATGGCGGGTACTTTGCTAGAATTGGGTAGGCGCTCGCCACGGCAAGAAGCTTTGTTGGGGCAACTGATGGAGGGGAGTGCTCAGGTCTCGCTGGCCTATTCAGAGCGCGGTTGCGAATTGCCAACCAGCCAACAGATCACCACAAAGGTCTCTAGAACCGCAGATGGCTTTCAACTCAACGGTACCAAAAGAGTGGTCTACAACGGACCGGCAGCCAACCAATTTATCGTTACCGCAATTGCCGACGACAATCCAGATGAGTTGTTTTTGCTGTTAGTTGCTGAAGATGCAGCGGGCGTTAGGCGCAGTAACTATCCCACCTACGATGATCGTCATGCAAGCGATGTGTCGTTTACGAACGTCGTCGTTGGGGAAGACGCGGTCATTTGTGATTCGAACGATAGTTTGGAGCTTCTTCGAGTCATGACCGCGAGATCCATTGTCGCCCTTGGAGCAGAAGCAATCGGTGCTATGGATGCTCTGGTTGCAGCTACGGTCGATTACACCAAGCAGCGTAAACAATTCGGACAACCCATTTCGAAATTTCAGGTTTTGCGACATCGAATGGCTGATATGTTTATGCAGGTCGAGTTAACACGATCACTGTTGCTGGCTGCCGCGTGGAATTTTGATAACAAGACCGACGACAGTGCCAAGCTGCTCGCTGCATTGAAGGCCAGAATAGGAAAAGCCGGCCGCTACGTCGGTCAGAATGCAATTCAGCTACACGGGGGCATCGGCGTGACCGATGAGCTCAACGTGGGGCATTACTTTAAGCGATTGACGATGATTGAAACTCTATTGGGCAGCCGCGATTATCACCTACAGGCGTTTCAACGCTACTGCGCGTAAGCTGCCAACCTTATAACAACAGGAGAACCCTATGGATCTGCAATTAACAGGTAAGTCGGTATTAGTGACCGGTTCTACCAAAGGTATTGGGCTTGAAATTGCCACGACACTTGCTAAAGAAGGCGCCAATGTCGGCATCTGTGCACGCAATCAAGATGATGTGACGGCAACGGTTGCCAAGCTTGAAGCGCTGGGCGTAAAAGTGTGCGGCGAGGTTGTCGATGTTACCGATAGTGCTTCACTGGAATCGTGGATATCCCATTGTTCCGAAGCGTTTGGCGGCGTTGATGGCTTTGTTTCAAATGTCAGTGCGGGTGGTGCCGACGCAGAAGAATCGGGTTGGCGGAGCAATTTCGAGACGGATTTATTGGCGACCTGGAAAGCGGTTAATGCCGTTGTACCTTATCTGGAAAAATCTTCTTGTGGTTCGATCGTTGCTATTTCATCCACGGCAGCCCTCGAAGCATTTGCCGGCGCAGTGCCCTATGGCGCAATGAAGGCGGCGCTGTTGAATTACACCGGCAATCTGGCGATTGATCTGGCGCCGAAGGGGATTCGTGTCAATGCCGTGAGTCCCGGTCCAGTATTTATTGATGGTGGCGCTTGGGATCAAATTAAGCAGGCCATGCCAGAAGTCTATGACAGTACCGTGGCAGCTATTCCGATGGGGCGGATGGCGACGGCTGCGGAAGTGGCAACGCAGGTCGTATTTTTAATGAGCCCAATTACCGGGTCGACAAGCGGTGCGAACATTGTGATTGACGGTTGTTTTACCAAGCGTATCCAATTCTGACAACAGGGCCGGAGCGATTCGCTCCGGTGCATTCAATACGATAAGAATATAAGGAACCTGTGCAGTGAATAAAAATCGATTTTCTGTGGATGGCAAGGTTATTTTTATCAGCGGGGCGTCCAGTGGTATCGGTGCTCATTTTGCTGAATCTTTGGCTGCGGCTGGTGCGCACGTGGTTTGCGGCGCTCGCCGGGCAGACCGATTACAAGCACTGGTTGATAAAATCGCGAGTGCGGGCGGTAAAAGTGTCGCCGTTGATCTCGATGTTACGGATAGAGCGTCGGTCAAAGCCGCCTTCGAGGCCGCAGAAGAAGTCTTTTCAGTGCCTGAAGTAGTTGTTTGTAACGCAGGCGCGACGGGCGGTCAGCCGTTTCTTGAAATGCCAGAAGAAAACTGGGATCACGTCATGAGTGTCAACATCAAAGGCGTTTGGAACATGGCTCAGGAAGCCGCACAGCGTATGGTTGGCGCGGGTATTAAAGGCAGTATCGTGAGCACCTCTTCAATTTGCGGTGAGCGATCGTTTCCCGGTTTGACACACTACAGTGCGTCCAAGGCTGCAGTAAACATGCTGACGCGCTGCATGGCTCAGGAGCTGGCGCCCCACGGCATTCGTGTTAATGCCATTGCGCCTGGGTATTTTGATACAGAAATGACTGCTGACTACTACGAAACGGAGGCCGGCAAAGCGGACGTTGCCAAATTGCCACTGGCGCGTTTAGGGCAGCTTGAAGAGTTGGATGGGCAGTTGTTTTTATTGGCCAGCGATGCCTCAACGTATATGAGTGGCGGTGTGTACACGGTTGATGCGGGACACTCGATTCGATTGGGCTGACGGCAGTGGACGTTGCAATGAATACACTGTACATCAAGCAGGCCATAAATCGATCTATGCAGTCTCGATGAATCTCGCTTGCTTCATAGGGTTTGCCAGACCGCAGTGTATTCATGAATGTCAAAGGATTAATATTTAAAGCATCCTCGAAGCTCGCGCAGAAGGCGTCGGCAGGCGAACTTGCCAGAGGTTGCTAGGCCTGATTTAAAAAAGCAGTCTGTGGGTGTCGGTTGCGGCAAAAATGCTGATAGGATGACTATGTCAGAATCATGGCAGGCGGAGAAGAGTGCGATTACCCGCAAGAGTATTCTCAGCGCCGCAATTGACTGTATTGTACGCTGGGGTTATTCCCGTACGACGACCAGTTTGATTGCCAACCATGCAAAGGTTTCCAGGGGCGCTATGATGCACCATTTCCCCTGTCGAGCGAGCCTGATAGAAGCGACCATAGCGCTCATCCAGGATAGGCGGTTGGCCGAGTATCGAGAGCTTATGGCGAATGTCGATCTCGCAAGGGCTGACATCAATCGGTCGACGATTGAGGCCTCGATACAAGCAGCGTGGCAATATGTGCAGATGCCATCCGCCATCGCGCTTCAGGAGGTCGTCCTGGCATCGCGAACAGACGCCAGCTTACAGCAGGCATTGGTGCCTTTAGTGGACGTGTATGAATCACAGTTTTCCGCCTTGATGCGCAAGGTTTTTCCCCACTGGCGGAATACTGATATTCTGGAAACCGCGAACGATCTTGTACAGTTTGTGCTCACGGGTATGGTCACGCGATTTGCACAACCGAATTGCAGCATACGAGAGCAGCCGATCCTTGCCTACCTAGCGGATAGTGTAGAGTTACTTTATCAGCAGGCGAAATGGCCGGAGCAGGATGGGAATTTCTCCCCTCTGCAAGCAATCTCTAATATTGAGGAGGTAAATCAAAGCAACAATAAACTAAACACACGATGTGGCAGTACCCTTTATGCCAACGATACAGCAGCAGAATATCAGAATGAATTGGCCCCGGTTGGGGAGTCTCATTCTGAGCAAAGACTATAACAATGTAATCTGCAGGTAACCGATGATGACAACATCCATCTTGAATAACTTTAAAGACTCTCTCGCAGGAAACTCTCTGGCCGAATCTGGAGAAATCCTCGCTCAGGTTGCGGCGCAGCTGGGCTGGTCCCGCGTCGCCTTTAATGCCGATACCACCTCCACTGAGCTCGCTCAGGACGAAAACGGAGATTATCTCGCTGAGACCATGGGCTGGTCGGCAGAATCTCTGGAGGAGTGGGAAGAGCGCCGTATGGCACTGTCCTGCCCGGTGGCGCAAGTCTGTCGATCACGTTCAGCCCCATTCTTCTGGGACACCACAGGTGTCAGCACGTGGTTTCGCGATGTTATGCCGGCTCGTGAACGCAAGACATTGCAATACCTTCGTTCGTTTACGTCTGCCGGAGTTACCGTGCCGATTCATCGTGCAGGTGGCAGGACAGGTTATATTACCTGGATGTCTGACAGTGAAGCCGGTGCAAGGCATTTCTACCAGCGCGATGGCGATCTTTTGTTGTTGATGTCACATCACTTTTTTCAGCGCTACGAGGAGTTGGCGGCAAAACCTCGCTATCTACCACCACAAGATCAAGCGCCGCGCCTCACCGTCAGGGAGCTGGAATGTTTAACTTGGGCTGGCAGGGGAAAAACGGAAGAAGAGATTGCGCTGATTATTGGCCGGTCAAAAAATACCTGTCGCTTTCATTTGCGTAATGCGACGGCGAAACTGGATGCTTCCAACCGCACGCACGCGGTGGCGAAAGCCTGCAGTTTGCGGATGATTTCTGTGTAGTAATCCGGTATCCGGACAGACGCTCTCTACGTACTGCAGAGAGCGTGAAACGATTGCTACCTTAACAAGGTCGAGTATTAAGCGTCCAATAGGACCAAGCTTTTGCCCATATTTTTACCGGCGAGCATATCGCAAAATGCTTGACCGGTGCTTTCAATACCATGACTGCGATTGATGGGGCTGGTTAGCTTCCCTTCGGCGATCCAGGTGGCAAGCTCGGCAGAAGCCTGCTCGTATTCATCGACATAGTCTGAAAACATAAAGCCTTCAGCACGTGCTCGTTTGGTAATGAGTTCCCACATATTTTTAATACCAGGCGTATCATCTGTCTCATACTGAGATATGGCACCGCACAAAACGATTCTGGCGTTCAGAGCCAGGTGTGACATAACCGTGTCGAGCATGGATCCACCAACGTTATCAAAATAGATGTCGACTCCCTCGGGGGCAATCGCTTGGATTTGCTCCGAAAGGCTGGGTTGTTGGCGGTAGTTGATGACGTGGTCATACCCCATTTGAGTTGTTAGCCAGTCACACTTTTCTGTTGAGCTGCTGATACCGATGGTTGTGCAGCCAAATACTTTACCCAACTGGCCAACCAAGCTGCCGACGCCTCCAGCGGCAGCGCTGACCAAGAGCACATCACCGGCCTTTGGCTGACCGATGCGCCGTAAACCAAAGTAGGCTGTCATTCCAGAGGGCCCCAATGCCGACAGATAGTGCTCTGGTGGAACGTCTGCACTGGTATCAATTTTTGTCATCAAGTCAGAGCCATCCGCAATGCTGTGACTTTCCCACGCGGTGCGACCGACAACACAGGTACCTGCTGGGTAGTTGGGATTATTTGATTCAACGACATCGCCGAGAATAATACTTTGTACGGCGCTGCCCAATGGCATTTCTGTAAGGTAGTTGTCTGACGCTCCAGCATTCATCCACTGACGAAAACCCGCATCAAGGGATAGGATTTTATTTTTAATTAAAAATTGATTTTGCTTGAGTGGTGGTAGTTCAACGGATTTTAGCGCGAAATCCGAAGGGTTCATTGGACCTTGTGGGCGCTTTGCAAGAACGACCTGTTGGGCTTTTATCATAGTAATTCCCTGTGGTGCTGGTGAATTGTCAGCAGTGATTTACTACTGACTCAGAGCCTTATAAACATCGAGGGAGAAAGAAGCCACTTGCTATTATGCAGTGCTTCCTTCAGACTCAAACAGACACGATTGTTTTATAAAAATAACGGCGAGAAACATCGCACAATTCAAACCGAGGTGTCAAATGGGTCGTTTAAAAGGCAAGGTGGCTTCCGTTCTTGGCGCTGCCGGTGAAGACAACATGGGCCAAGTGATCGCGCGTCGTTTCGCGGCTGAAGGTGCTACCGTTGTTGTTTCCGGGCGCAATGAATCCTCTCTCAAAAAAATCGCCAGCGAAATTGGTGGCGATTACATTCTCTGCGACATCACCCGCAAGTCTGATATTTCACAGATGGTGGATGGCATTGTCGACAAATACGGTCGTATTGATATCGCGCTAAATGCAACGGGCTGGGGATTGCTGGTTCCGCTGACGGAACACAGCGAAGACGATCTTGATAAAATCATCAACCTTCAATTTAAAGGGCCATTTCTTTGGTCGCAAGCATTGGTCAATGCCATGTCTCGTCACGGCGGTGGTTCCATCATTCAAATTTCGTCTGCAACCGCAACCATCATGCTCGATAACCACGCGTCATATATGGGCACCAAAGCAGGGTTTGATCATGTCATCCGTACGATTGCCAACGAGTATGGGGAGCAGGGGATTCGAGCGAACAGTATTTCTCCGGGGTTGACTCAATCGCCAATGACACAAGATGCCATGCAAAGTGCTGCGCTCGTTGAAGAGTTTCGTCAGTGCTATCCCCTGGGGAGAATCGGAACCAGTGATGACATTGCCGCTGCGGCGGTGTTTTTAGCAAGTGATGAGTGCTTCATGACCGGTGAGAATCTTCAAGTGAATGGTGGGCTTTGTCTGCGCCGCAACCCCCGTGCCCATGAAATGACTGATGCGATACGCAGAGCCGGTGAGATTTCCTAAAAAAAGTAGCGGTTGAGATAACACAATGCGCCTGATGAACAAAGTTGTCGTCATCACTGGAGGCTGTGGTGAACTCGGGTTGGCCGCAGTTGAGCGTTTTTTGCAAGAAGGCGCATACGTCGTCTGCGGAGATCTTAAAAAGCCAGAAAACTGCGCAATATTGGATGACTCCCATTGGCGAGATCGCTTGGTCTATGTGCCGGTGGACGTCACATCGGAAACATCGGTCAATGAATTGGTCCGCGTGACGCTCGCGAAGTTTGGTTCGATCGATATTCTTCTGGCCAACGCCGGTATTGAAGGCCCGATGGGACCAATGGTCAAAATACCGGTTGCTGATTTAAAACAGGTACTGGCCGTTAATGTTGTCGGTGTTTGGAATTGCCTGAGTGCCGTGATATCTGTGATGACCTCCGCAGGTCGCGGAAGTATTGTCATAACCTCGTCGGTGGCAGGCTTACGGGGAGCCGCGGGAATGGTCCCTTACAATACCAGTAAGCATGCGGTTTTAGGCATGATGAAGTCGGCGGCGTTGGAGTGCAGTCGCCACAATATTCGGGTCAATGCCGTGGCTCCAGGCCCTATTGAGTCACGAATGATGAGTGCTATTGGTGAAGGTTTGGCTCCGGGAAGAAGCGACTTTTATCGCAGTCGGGTTGCGGATCAAACGCCGATGAGACGCTATGGAAAAGCGGCCGAAGTCGCCGAAGCGATGCTGTATTTAGCGTCTGATGATAGCAGTTTTTGTACTGGCCATGTGTTGACTGTCGACGGCGGTGCACTGATTTAAGTCCAGTCGACTTTGATTCGTGGCGTTTTCTGACACGAGTCAAACGCGATAAATAATGATAAAAATCGGGAGAAGAAAATGGCAGGTTTAAACAACAAAGTTGCCGTGGTAACCGGCGGCGCCGACGGCATCGGCGCGGGTATTGTTGCCCGTTTTGCTCGTGAAGGGGCTCGAGTTTTTATTGCGGATATCAACACAGAAAAAGGTCAGGCTCTGGCCGAAACTCTGGGAGAATCCGTGTCATTTTTACGTCTAAATGTCACATCAGAGGAGCAGTGGCAACAGGCAATCGCAGAGGTCGAGGAGTGCGCCGGCCCCCTTGATATCCTGGTGCAGTCTGCTGGCATGTCTAGACCGGCGAGTATTGAAGATGCGTCACTCGAAGACTGGCGTGAGCATATGAAGGTTCACGGCGAAGGTGCCTTCTTAGGGTGCCAGGCGGCGATTGCCAGCATGAAGAAAGCCAGTGGTGGTAGCATCGTTAATATCTCATCGGTAGAGAGTATACGCCCAGGGCCATTATTTACCTGTTATGGTGCAGCCAAAGCGGCGCAAGACGCAGTGACCAAAACCGTTGCGCTTCATTGCGGTGAAATGGGGTACCAGATTCGCTGTAACTCTCTTCATCCTGCGGCCACCTATACACCTTTGTTACAACAATATCTTGATAGCGCGGAAGATCCCGCCGCGCTGGAAAAAGTATATGCCGGCATGCAGCCCTTGAATCGTATCGCCACGGTGGATGAAGTTGCGAATGCGGTGTTTTTTCTGGCCACTGACGAATCCAGTTTTATGACAGGCCATCAAATGTATGTGGATGGCGGCGTTTTAGCAAAACCCTATCCATCAGGGCAGGGCGCCTGATCGTCTTTTCTGGCATCTTGTCGGCGTAGATTCTCGTCGGTGTAGGTTCTGGTCGGTGAGCGACGAACCGATTACGTGAAAATAACGATAATGAGGAACGGTTATGGCTCGTTTAGCAAATAAAGTGGCATTAATTACAGGGGCAGCATCGAATCCTGGACTGGGACGCTCTATTGCGCTGCGGTTTGCTTCCGAAGGAGCCCGCTTGGTGTTATCGGATATTGATACCCAGGGCTTAGAAGCTTGCGCTGCAGAAGTGGCAGAGCTTGGAGCAACGGTGGTTACTCTGCGGCAGGATGTTGGTGTTGAAGCCGATTGGCAAGCGGCGGTGGACCTGTGTCGTTCGGAATACGGGCAGTTGGACATTTTGGTGAACAATGCCGGTATCGCGATTCTGCGCACCATCGATGATATGACCTTGTCCGAGTATGAGCGGCAAATGCACATCAATATGACCAGTGTCTTTCTGGGAACAAAATACGCATTGCCATTGTTGCGTGAAGGCGGTGGCGGCTCGATTATCAATATGTCGTCTGTTGCAGGGCTTGTTGGCATTCCCGGCGCAGGCGCTTACGCGGCGAGCAAAGCCGGCGTACGTTTGTTCACGAAAACGACGGCGATGGAAAATGCGCGCTCAAATATCCGCTGCAATTCTGTTCATCCCGGAGTTATTTGGACCAATATTCAGCAAGAAGCCATCAAGTATAATCCGGAACAATACGACATATTAAATGAGTCTATTCCTTTGGGAAGAATGGGCAAGCCCGAAGAAGTCGCATCCTGCGTGCTATTTCTTGCCTCCGAGGATTCCAGCTATGTAACGGGTGCAGAATTGGTTGTTGATGGTGGCTTGGTCGTCCCCTAGTCGGCTTCGAATTATTTTTCTTTTTCGTAACAAGGTCGTTTGGGCATCGTAAAAACGGATGATTTTGGGTTCTGGTAAAAGGTGTCCGTTTACTAAATTCATTAATTTGGAATTGTCGCTATGGGTAGATTACAGGATAAGGTTGTCGTCATTCTGGGAGCTTCAGAAGAGAAGAGTATGGGGGCGGCCACCGCACGACGGTTTGCAAAAGAGGGCGCCAAGTTGGTCCTTGCTGCACGTCGTGAAGATAAACTGAAGGCAATTGCTGAAGAAACCGGTGGTATTGCGGTCGGTTGTGATATCACCTCTGAGGAAGACCTGGAGCGCCTAGCGCAGGTCGCCATTGAGAATTTCGGTAAGCTCGATGCGGCGATTAACTATGCCGGAATGAATGCGGCAGGTGCTATTGCAGATATGACCAAAGCAGATCTGCAGCAGATTTGTGATGTACATTTTGTCGGGACGGCGCTGTTTTTTAAACAGATGGGTAAGGTGATGACCGACGGTGGTGCGATGATGACCACGTCGACATTGACGGGCTTGGTCGCTCCAGAAGGACTAGCGGCCTACGCAGGAACAAAGCGTGGCGTCGACCAAATGGTGCGCATTGCCGCGGTGGAATATGGGGCGCGAGGTATTCGTGTAAATTCGATTGCGCCGGGGTTTACGCGTTCAGCGATGACAGAAGATTATTTTCAATACGATTCGGTCATTAACGCCTTTTTAAAAGAGATTCCCCTCGGTCGTTTGGTGACGGTGGACGATATTGCGAACGCAGCGCTTTGGTTGGCTTCTGACGAAGCCTTTATTACTGGACAGGTGATCGATATCACTGGTGGTCAGTCATTGCGGCGTACGCCCACTAACGACGAGATGATGGGGGCCTAGGCCTGCGGTTCAGTTTAACGTTGAAGCTGTCGTGGTTGTGAATTGACCAAGCGATTGTTTTTTGGAAAAAAGCGGTTATGGGCGAAACGGTTTCTGGAAAATTGCGGGGTAAAACGGCATTGGTTACCGGCGCCGCCTCAGGTTTGGGGTATGCCATCGCCTGCCGTTTTATGAAAGAAGGGGCTAAGGTCCTATGCACAGATATTGAGGCACCAGATGTTGATCTTTACCGAGGGATTCGTGATTCTGATCCAGTGATCACTGCCAAGCTGGATGTGTCTGAGCTGTCAGATTGGTCATCCATGGCGGAATTGGTTGATGAAACTTTCGGTCAACTGGATATCCTCGTTAACAATGCAGGGATAACCCTGATGGGAGATATCGAAGAGATTTCGTTGGAGGCTTGGAAAAAAACTCTGGATGTAGATGTAACCGGCCCTTTTCTGGGGTGTCGCGCCATGTTGCCTTTTATGAAGGTAAACGGTGGCGCGATCATCAATATAGCCTCTGTGTCTTCCTTCAAGCCTCAAGCCGAGCTGGTTGCCTATAACGCGGCAAAGGCGGGTGTAGTTATGATGACGAAGTCTATTGCTCTGCATTGTGCCAAACGCGGGTATAAGATTCGTGCGAACACCATACACCCAGGTGTTATACGTACTGCCATGCTAGAGAAAGTCATCGCTCAGGTCGATGAGGGTGAAGCCTTAATGCAAAGTTACAAAGATATGCGTCCACTGGGGCGAATTGGCGAGCCGGAGGAGATTGCCGCCATGGCGACCTATCTCGCGTCTGATGAGGCAAGTTTTATAACGGGGAGTGAGTTCACGGTGGACGGTGGGTTTGGCATAAATTGATGATGCGTGTCGAACCAAACTCGGACGTTTTATAACAGTAGAATAAGGGTGAAATATACCATGGAACAGAGATTTCAAAGCAAGGTTATTTTGATAACTGGAGCAGGTGCAGGTCTTGGCCGTGCAGTGGCGGTGCGGCTGGCTCAAGAGGGGGCGTCGTTGGCCCTCAGTGATGTCAGCATGAGTAGTCTGGAGCAAACCTTAACCGAAATCAGAGCCTGTGCACCGCAAGCAAAATGCAGTCTGATCGTCGCGAACGTGGCTAAAGAAGACAATGTTAAACACTTTGTCGATACCGCTGTTACGGAATTTGGACGTATTGATGGCCTCTACAATAACGCTGGTGTCGAAGGTAAGCAGAACCCCGTAGCTGACTATGGGTCTGAAGAATTTGACCGAGTGATCGACATTAATTTGAAAGGTGTTTTTTACGGTTTGAAGCACACCTTACCCTATTTAAAACAGCAGGGCTCGGGCTCTATTGTGAATGTATCCTCAGTCGGGGGGATCCGAGCTGTGCCTAATCAGGTCGGTTACGGTGCGAGCAAGCATGCTGTCGCCGGTATGACCAAAGATGCTGCCATTGAATATGGGCAGTTTGGTGTCAGCATCAATGCAGTAGCGCCAGGCGCTGTTATGACTGACATGGTGAAGGGTTCTTTGAAGCAAATTGGTGGCGAAGATGGTTGGGAGGAAGTGGGACGTCAATTCGTCAGTGTAAACCCCACGCGGCGCTTCGGACGCCCTGAAGAGGTTGCCTCGTTAGTATGCTATTTACTGTCGCAAGAAGCGCCCTTTATAAACGGTGCCATTATTCCTATTGATGGTGGTCAGTCTCAAGCTTATTGATAGGAGCGGTTACTACCATTCGACAATAACGATAAGAGACAATATTGGAGGTAGAGATATGCCGAATAGGCCATCACCATCGGACGAATTTCTCGCCCGTCAAACCATTGAATACCTGAGGCGTCATTATGCACGGGCGACGGATCTGATCGGAAAAAATACCGAAGAGAGTATCCATCTTGGTCGGGACATTTATCGGCAGATTTTTACCGACGATGCCAGAATTGCGGCAACGGAAAATGGTAAAACGGTATTTTCAGTCGTAGGTCCGGATGCCTGGGTTGACGTGGCCGCACAGGCGCTATCGGTATTCACGCATACCCAGCATTTGATCGGCACTCAGATTGTTTCAGGCCTCCAACTGCCCGACAGCTCCGGCAGCGGTGGCCATGCGCACATGACCAGTTATCTTCAGGCTTGGCATGACGCGCCTGGTCGAGTATTGGATATTTTTATTGGCACTTATCACGACAGCGTCCGTTTTAGTGAAGAGTGTGGATGGCAGATATACGATATGTCTTTGGAAAAAGTTTCCGGACGTGTGGTAGAGCTGTAAATCACCGACACGCGCCTGTGCCCGTTATCGTCACAACACCGCCAGTTGAGCTTCCCAAAAAAATCTATATTCTTCGGTACGTCCTTGTGCCGAAGGCGTTTGTTTGTCAATCCTTAGACATATAATCGTTCAGAACCTCGTGGAATCTTTGAACGCGTCTTTCCTGGTGCGTTAGATAGTAATTCTGAAAACCTGCTGAAGCGAGACCTTGCTGTTGCATTTTAGCGATGCTTAAATCTTCATCGGCAGTGCGTCCCAGGCTTTTTTCGCCGTACATAATGACATCATGCTCCGCATCCTCTACCGGCAAATCCGGACCTCCGGCTGGGGAGGGCGTTGTGTCTTGGCCGTCGATTTTCTGAACCATCCACCAATGGTCAAACAGACAACGGCCGGGATCTCCGGAAGGGTGGGGACGAGGACGCAGTAATTGCACGCCGTCTGGGCCGACAGTGATCACCGAGTTTGGAAAGATGTTGTAGATCACGTAATCCGTGAATTGATAGTTCGCATAGTCTTTGTAATGGTTAAAGCCCTTGGATTCACCGAGCTCCCTTTTAGCATCCTGAATGGCTTTTCGAATAAGGGGGCGCTTGCTGTCACCCTCGTAGTCGTCGGGATCCAGATCCCACATTTTCATAATCGCCGCCAGGTGGTCTCCGATTTTATCCTCTTTGTGAAGTACCGAAGGGTTGTGTGACGGAAACCAGCCGCGATTGTGCCCTTCTGGTAAAAGGTCGAACTGGCAAGCTTTATAATTCGCTTCAATATAGGGTATGAGTCCTGGGTGCAGTACTTGAACATGATAGGCTTCATTAAAGTTATCTGTAATGATTTTCCAATTACAGGGACTGTCTGCTGTCATGTTCAGTACGCGCAGCATTTTTTCTATTTGATAGGAATTCAATTCCTGAACAATATCTGGACCGAGAAATTCTTCTAGCGAGATACAATTCTCGTCCATATTAATCCAGACAAGACCAAATTTAATTTCGCAGTGAATTTCTTTGAGGTGTGTTTTGCCACAAGGGCTTCCCTGGGGAAAATCTTCTTCATTGGGTACGTGAATGGTCTCGCCGAAGGCATTGAATTGCCAACCGTGGTAGGGGCATGAAAATTTCTCGGCGAATCCTTCTTCCGCTTCTGTAATCCGGGTTCCACGGTGGGGGCAGCTGTTATAAAACGCCCGCACTTCGCCGTCGTCGCCGCACACGCAAATAATGGATTCGTGGGCGAGATCAACGGTAATGTAGTCTCCGGGTTCTTGTACGTGATACGCCATTCCTGCCAAGTTCCAGGTACGCATCCAGACCTTACGCCATTCCTTGCGGGCGTACTCATTGTCGATATAACGATCTGCGGTTACTGCGTCGCCGCGCAGCTCAGGATCTGGGTGCTTTATTGGGTGGTCGAGGTTTCTATCGAGGACAGATTCGGGAATCGCTTGATTCATTTTGAAACTCCTGTCGGTTCCTTTGGTTGTCTATTATTTTTAGGGTTTCTACCGGTATTTAAAGATAGATTTAGGGGGTGGCCGCTACCTGTAATGGGTCCTGCTGATCCATCAGTTCTTGGATCTCAAAGACATTTCCGTCTGGATCTCTCCCGTAGGTGGCTTTACAGCTGCCGAAGTCCTGAGGCTCACTGTGAAAGCTTACGCCTTTCGCGCGCAGAGTTTGGTAGACGCTGTCAATATCGACTACATCAAGACACAAATGTGTATGTCCGTGATTACAGACTGGTCGATGCGGGTCCATTGTCGCGGGTTCTGGAATGGAAAATTCAAACAATTCCAAGCAGAGATTGTTCAGCTTGAGCATTGCTTGTTTTCCTGCGGTTTCGGTCAGCCCTAGAACTTGGTTGATGGCGGCGATGCCGCGCGGCCATTCTGATTGGTTGAGAACACGAAACCCAAAGACATCCCGATAGAACGTCAGTAAGCGGGCGATATCCGGGGTGGAAATGGCCACATGATGTACGCCCCGTATCATTTCGAAGCCTCACGAAGTGTGCGTTTATCGAGATACTTATCGATGGTTTGATGGAGCTGACGGATGCGGATTTCCTGATAGTTGCCCAGAGTTTGTCCCGGCTTAAGGCTCGCCTTAAACCCTCTCTGTTGTGCCATCAGATTACCGGTATCCTGGTCATAGATGGTCGCCAGCCCCGGGTCAAAACCGGGTACGTCGTGGAAGGATTGGGTATAGTCGAGTTCGATGGGTTCCGGTGGGTCTGGGTGTTCTCCATTGTCAGACACAGGTTGTAAATAGAGAAGATCAAAGATGGTGGAGTCTGGATCCATGCCATTTGGCCTGAAGCGATACACCATAGGAAATAACAGCGTTGGAAAAAGACAGGTATTTGGAAAGACGCAGTATTCAATGGCGTCAATGGTTTCGGTAATCGTCAGATGGCTAAAATCTTTTCCGTATGCGGTGCCTAGCGTGTCTTTTAAATAATCGGCAAAGACTTCGCGAGCTTTTTTTCCGTCCGGTACGGTAAGCCCATTGCCTTGAACGCCTTCAACCACTCCCTCAGCCATCAGCGCATTCAGAGTTTCTTGCTCTGATTGTTGGGTTTTTAGATGAGGGCTGGGAAAGCCCACCAAATGCACGAAGCGGGATATGTGATCGCCGTAGATGTCATATTGAGTGTTGGCGTCGCCGACGGTTGGTACGCCCTGCGGGTGGGTTTCTAATACATGATAGGATTCCAAAAAGGCTTCCAGGCAGGCTTTCCAGTTCGCGGGTAGCATTTTGCGAACGTGAAGTGCCGTAAATTTTTCATCAAGCTTCCAGTTTGAAAAATGATCCGGAAGAACGCCGAGAAAATCCATAAGCGGCATGGCATTCTGATCAAAATTGATGAACACAAAGCCTCCCCACAAGTCCACCTGCAGTTGGGGCAAGCAGAAGTCCTCGGTGTTGATGTGGGGAAAATCCCAGTCACAGGGAACGTCTGTCAATTTTCCCTCTAGGGACCAGGTAAAGCCATGGAAAGGGCAGCGCAACTGTTTCGAATTGCCAGCACTGGCAGGGGGTTTTAATTGCGTACCTCGGTGCAGGCATGCGTTCGCATAGGCGTTAATTGAACCTTGTTCGGTTCTGACAATCAGTACGGATTTATCGCAGATGTCGTAGACGAAATAGTCACCCGGTTCAGGGATGTCGTCTTCGCGACATGCCCATTGCCAGGCTTTCATCCAGACAGCGTCAACTTCATGATTAAAGAAGTCTTGAGAGGTGTAGCGGTCAAAGCTGATGTCGCCATCACCGCGAAATTCGTAGGACTCGTCGAGAACATGATTCGGCGCGCCACCCACATCTGACGCGATAATATCTCTGGTGCTGCTACCGGGACAGCGATGCGTGCCCGGCTGAGCGACCTGTTGGTTGCCGTTGGCCATCCGGTCTTCCCCATATAATTATGTTTATCGATGTGAAGCATTGCAGGCAATGACGATAGCATTCGACTTTAGAAAAAACAAACATAAATGTATGTTTGTTGCTTTGCCTATTACGGATCTTTGCCGTGAGTGTTACCTTCACCGTCAAAAATGTTACTTATGGTTTCAGTTGGATATCTGGGGTGCACGAATTTAGAACGATGTTTTAAAAAATGCCGAATCACATTGCTTGTATAAGAACAAACATGTATGTTTTTAAGAAATTCTAAGTGGCGGCTAAACCGTCCTCATTAGTACTGATTTTCTGCAAAGCTACTTTGCACGCCAATGTCATAAAACAATAAAGAAAACATCGGGAGTTCTCATGAGATCGACCAGGATCAGTCTGCAATCAAACATTTGCGCACGCGCAAATATCTATGGATTCACATTGTTGTCAGCACTTATTTCGACAGGGGCGAATGCTCAAACATCACGGATGTCGGGATCTTTAGAGGAGGTGGTTGTTACGGCGCAGAAGCGTGAAGAGAGCCTTCAGGATACGCCCGTCGCTGTAACAGCTATGACGGGCAACATGCTGGAGCGAACCTTCGCTGCCGATTTGCGCGACATCAGCGGCAGTGTGCCCAGTTTAGTTGTCACTAATGTCGTTAATGCGAGCATGACCGCGGCCATTAGCATCCGAGGTATCGGGGTACAGGAAGCGGATGGTTTTATTGATCCCTCTGTCGGTGTGGTCGTCGATGGCGTCTATCAAGGCAGTAACACCACTGCGTTGTTGGATATGTTTGATATCGAGCGGGTGGAGATTCTCAGGGGGCCGCAGGGCACGTTGTTTGGGGCGAATACCATAGGTGGCGTTGTTAACGTCATTACCAAGCAGCCAACAGGAGAGTTTGGCGGAACGTCTAAGGTTACGTTTGGGAATTACGGTCGACGAGATATCGCTGCTGCTGTTGAGATGCCGTTTAGTGAGACACTAACCAGTAAACTGGCGGTTATGTCTAAATCTTTCGATGGCTTTTATGAGGACTATGAAACAGGGGGAGATCTGGGGGGGCAGGATGTTTTGTCGGCCCGCGGATATTTAAAATTTTCACCCAGTGACACTTTTGATGCAACGCTGCAGTGGGAATATGGTCGTGGTCGTAACGATTCGCCCACAGTGATCAACGGCTCTGAACCGGGAATGGCGCTGTATGTTCCTGAGTACTCGACCCCACTTGATGAGGTGAATTTTCATACTTCTAGCCAGTTCAATGATTTTTCAGACTACGATATTGATGGCGGTACTTTGACCATGAATTGGGGGCTGGACAGCATGGAATTGGTATCAATCACTAACGTTCGCGGATTTACGCTCGACGAGTGGACGGATCAAGATGGCACTCCAGAAGACCTCTTCAATACGTTACGGGTGACAGATAACAAGCAGATGTCGCAGGAAATTCGCCTGAATACCAGCCCCACTGAGTCTACTGAATTGACGACCGGTTTTTATTACTTTTACCAGAATTGGAAACTCGACTCCTGGACGGGCGCCAATGGCTTCGCGCCAGAGATGGTTCTCCTCCTGGATACCGATCAGGACGACCACGCCTATTCTGGTTTTGCTCAAGGATATTGGCACGTCACAGAAGATTTCAGGCTGCAGGCGGGCCTCCGTTACACGTGGCAGGAAAAAGAGCTGGATGTTCGCAATGAAACCTTGATCTCTAATCTGTCAATAGGCGTTACGACGGCCAGCGGTGAAGAGCATTGGGAAAATCTAGGCTGGCGCCTGGGTTTCGATTGGAATTTGTCCGAAGACATGATGCTGTATGGCTACCAGGCGAGAGGCTTTAAATCCGGCGGTTTTAACGCCCGTATTACTTTTCCTGATGATATTGGGCCATACGATCCGGAGGAAGTTGATACCTGGGAGCTGGGCATTAAAGCCGATTGGCTGGAGGGAAGCCTCAGAACAAACGTTGCGCTCTTCTATAACGATTATCAAGACTTACAGGTGGATCAACTCGTCTACGTTGGGGCGACACCGGTAACTCGTGTTGAAAACGCCGCGTCTGCCGAGATCTCCGGTGCCGAACTTGAAGTCGTCTACATTCCCGTAGAGGGACTGACCTTAAACGGAACCTTCAGTTATCTGGATGCTTCCTATGAAGATTTCTTGTTCGATTTGGATGCCAATCAGGCGAACGGCCAGGAAGATGCCAGTGGCTTGTCATTACGTAATGCGCCAGAAATACAGTCGTCTCTTGGCGCTTCTTACGAGTTTGATTTGGGACCGGGATTCACGACGCTCAACATGGTCTGGATGCATACCAGTGAGCGAGAAACCGATACCCGTAACGCGCCTGTGGGTCATATTGATACGCTGGACTTACTGGATGCCAGTGTACGATGGACGCAAGCCAATGAAAAATGGTCGATAGCGCTGCGAGGCAAAAACCTTACGGATGAAGAGTATCGCGCATCGGGGTTTTACGCTCCGGGGGTAATGAATTTCATGTCGAATGGGCCGCGGCGTACGGTAGCGGTGGAAGTTGGATTTAATTTTTAGACAGAGAGGCATCTATGGAGACGTTAGACCAAGCGCTGGAAATATTACTGTCAAAGCAAGCTCTGTATGAGTTGAGTGTGAAATACTGTCGCGCGGTAGACCGGCAGGATACGCCATTAATGAAAACGCTTTGGCACGACGATGCCAGCGTTGATGTTGGCTTATTTATCGGCTCAGCCACGGAATATGCCGATGTTATCACTCAGCCAAATCCCGGGATGACCCGCTGTTTTCATAATATCGGGAACACCTTGTATCAGATTGATGGAAATTCTGCCGTGGGAGAGGTGCAGGTCGTTGCTGCGGTTTCCGTGGTGCTGGAGGAAGGCACCAGTGAGCAGTCAGTGGGCGGTCGTTATTTGGATCGCTATGAGCGACGTGCTGGCGAGTGGCGTTTCAGCCACAGATCCTTCGTTATTGACTGGGCGTTGGACCACTCCGCAGAGACACCTTGGAACAGCGCCAGCTATACAGCGTTTAGCTTTCAAGGCTGTCGCGGACGCGAAGATAAAAGCTATCAGTTTTTAGGGTAATCAGTGGCTTAGGTCGTTAAAGCCATCCCTTTGTGTGGGGTAAACCAGGAGCTCTCTGGTTGCTCCAGTCGATGTCTTCATCGATAATTTTAAAACAATAAGACATGTTTAAGGGTATCGCTCAGGTCGCACACAATGATGCTCCTGAGAGAGCATTCCCAGCCGAGGAGAATAAAAACGATGGCATTTACTGGATCCTATGAAGACCGCCTCGCCATTCGCGAACTGGTCGATACTTATTCTGATGGTGTCAACCAAAGAGACGCAGAGATTTGGGGCAGCACCTGGGCTGAGGACGCCGTGTGGAATTTACCTGTGGTTCCTGGAAAAGAGGAAGTTATCGGCAAAGGGGCAATTGTCCAGTCGTGGCTTGAATCTATGGAGCTCTTTCCTTTTGCCTTTATGTCACAGTCCATTGGCGCTATTCACATCGATGGTCATTCTGCAACAGCACGCTGTTATACGTCTGAGGTGGCAAAACTGGGTGACGGTACTGAGTTACGTCCCCGTGGTCAGTACGATGACGTTCTCGAAAAAGTCGATGGTCAGTGGCTGTTTGTAAAACGAAGCTTTCAGGTTTTATACGGAGAATAGATTTCTCCGACTTACGGTCGAGAAAATTGCCGCGCTTGCTCTGGGCAATAACCGCGCCGTATGCGCATTCACGCAAGCTCGATACAGCAGCCGATTGGTAACTGAACGTACAAATTGCTCAGGAGCGGATTAGGCTGACAGTGACTCGCTCGTGTTGTCTGACGAATCCGTCATCGTGTTAAGGAAGTACCATGGAAGTCACTCATAGAAAAAGACGCCTGTTGACTGTTGGAATTGTGTCAAGCCTATCGGCTAGTTTGATGCCGGTAAGCACAGCAATTTCTGCAGAGATGTCGTTAGAGGAGGTCGTCGTTACGGCTCGCAAGCGCGAGGAAGGTGTACAGGATGTCCCTGTTGCCGTTTCTGCGGTTTCTGGTGCCGATGTTGCGAGTGCGTTCACGTTGGATGTCACATCGATTTCGCAGTTTGCACCCAATGTCATTATGGACAACATCGAAGCAGGGTCACCCTCTGGGGGTGGCTTTTCAATTCGTGGAATTAGCTACCAAGATGTTGAAAAAGCCTTCGACCCCACGGTATTGATTGCTGTTGATAGTGTGCCCATCGCAACAGGCGTTGGAAACGTCTTTGATTTGATCGACATTGACCGCATCGAAGTTCTGCGGGGACCACAGGGAACCTTATTCGGTAAAAATGTGGTTGGAGGGCTCGTCAACATCATCCGCAGTAAACCCATACTAGATGAGGCCAGTGGTAAAGTCAGAGCTCGCGTGGGTGATTACGAGAAGGCTGATGTCGATCTATTGGTGAACTACGGTCGTGATGATTGGGCGGTTAAGCTGACGGCGAGTTCCCTTAACCAGGGGGAAGGCTACGATAAGAGTCGCGTTGGCGGCGACATGAATAAGCGCGATACAAATAGCGCCGGAGTACACTTTCTGTGGCAACCCAGTGATATTTTCCGCGGCGAATTCCAATATAACTACAGCAATATGGAGGGCAAGGCGGCTGGCTTGATGCCAACGTCCACCGATGAGCGGGATACTTTTTGTAATCTTTATATCGCCTATGGTTACGAGTGTGGCGGAACCTTAGGTAATCCTATTGGTGGTGATCGACATAAAAATTATGCGGATTATATTGGCGATGTTGGGCTTGAAAAGCACCAGCTGATCACAGAACTGAACGCGGACATTACCGATGACCACACTCTCACCTACATTGGTAGTTGGTTAACGGCCGACGATCTCTACGAAGTTGATATGGATGGTATCGACCAGGTTCTCTATCACGTGCGCCGTTGGGGAGACTACCGTCAGATTACCAACGAATTGCGATTAACTCGCGATGCCGGTGATTCGTTGACCTGGCAGGCGGGCGTTTTCTCGTCCAATGCTGAGGCCACGTCTTATCAATTGTCTCAGGTTTTTACGGATACTTGGACGCCTTACGAGGATACCACCACCAGTAGTGAATCCCATTCTGTGTTTGCGGAAGGTGATTATCGAATGCTTGATGAAAAGCTGGTGTGGACCCTGGGAGCGAGATACATCTATGAAACCAAACGCATGGATCGTGACGTTACCGATGTGCCCAGCAACACGTTGATCGCTGGTCCTAATGCCGGTGGTGAAAGATCCGACAATGATTTGATCTATCGCTGGGGTGCACGCTATCACTTTTCGGAAGATTTGATGGTTTATTTCACCAACTCGAAGGGGTTTCGCAGTGGTGGCTTTTCGCCCCGGGCATCGACGGCAGACATTTTAGCCGAAGGGTTCGGCCCAGAGACGCTCATCAATTGGGAGTTAGGCATGAAGTCGACGCTTTGGGACGGTCGTCTGCGTCTAAATGCCACTGTATTTCATATGACTTATGAAGATATGCAGATTGAGGTCTCTCTGCCGGCCGAAAATGTCGCGAACGGCAATCAGCTGGCGATTCAAAACGTGGGGGAGGCGGAATTTAATGGGGCAGAATTGGAGATGCAGCTGCTGTTGGCCGATTTTTGGCGAATTAATGGCAACATGGGCTATCTGGACGCGGAGTATATCGATTTTGTTGCGGATATCTACGGTGACGGTATCGTCGCTGACGAAACCAATTTGCAGCTCCGTCGAGCACCAGAATTAACCTATTCGTTACAATCGATCATGGATTTTCAAGTTGGCGAAGGGACATTGATGTGGCGATTAGGCTACAGCTGGCGCGATGATTACGAATCGACATTGACCAACCATCCCGGTACGGCCATTGAAGCTTTCGGCCTGCTGGATTCTTCTCTGAGTTACGATCTTGAAAACTGGACCTTTGCTCTTTTTGGCCGCAATTTAACCGACGAAGACGCTTATTCCCATGATTATGTGGTTACGCCGAATCGTCCGACAGTCGGCAGTGCTAACAATGGTTCTCTGTGGAAGTTCGCAACGACCAGGCCGCCGCGGGAATTCGGCGCAGAGGTAACCTATCGTTTTTAACGCTTGGCATTAAACCCACCCCATTATGGGGTGGGCCTTTTTTAGACATGTTCGAACTTAGGTCTGTATGTTGGTTGCGATAAAGATAATGATAACCCCGAAAAATCGCACTTCTTGTATTTCTTACGCGTTAAAGAGCGCTACGCGTTGCTCCAAAAAAATGGCATTTTTTTCCAAATGGTTTAGCGTACTGTTGGTCGTTTTAGCCAGTTGGCAAAGTCAGGCGACTCCGAGCGCGTCTGCTGCAAATTCTCGTGTGGCGAACGGCGCACGCATCTATCAAACCGTTTGTGCGAATTGCCATGAGACTGGCGTACCGAAAGCGCCGACACGCAGTATGCTGGGTTTCATGTCGCCCTCGGCAATCTATCATGCGTTGACGGAAGGTGTGATGGCGCCACGAGTTCCCCATCTGTCATTGGGTGATAAGAAGGATGTCGCAGAGTTTCTGACCGGCGCGACATTAACCCTTAAAGATGAAGAAACATTATTTCCTCGCTGCGCGGTGAGCAAGCAAGTATTCGATTGGCAGGATTTTCCCACGGCTAGCGGTTGGGGTGTCGATCTTGATAATCGCCGTAAATTTACACCACAGGCCACAGACTTAACGCCGGTCAATGTCGCGAATTTAAAGCTTGCCTGGGCGTTTGGATTCCCTGATGCGGTAAGAGCCAGATCGCACCCGGCAAGCGGTGGGGGTGCCGTTTTTGTAGGAAGTCAGGACGGGCGAGTGTTCGCTCTGGATAAAGAGTCTGGCTGTGTACGCTGGATTTTCCGCGCCCGTGCAGAAGTCCGTACGGCGATTGTTCTATCCGCGTGGGAAGCGCCGTCACCCGAGCATCATCCGTCTCTGTACTTTGGCGATTATTTAGGCAATGTGTATCGGATAGATGCCGTAACCGGTGAGCTGCATTGGCAATTGCGGCCGGACACGCACCCCAATGCCACCATTACTGGCTCGCCGACCTTATACAATGACGTTCTCTACGTGCCCATCTCTTCTCTGGAAGTTTTATCGGCGGTCGACCCGAATTACGCCTGTTGTACTTTTCAAGGCGCAGTGGTTGCCTTGGAGGCTGAGACGGGCGAGCTGCTCTGGCGCACCTCAACTATTCCCCAGAAACCACAACCCCAGGCCGTCAATAGTGCTGGGGCTCAGCAGATGGGGCCTTCGGGGGCGCCAATCTGGAACAGTCCTGCCATTGATCCAAAAAGGAATCAATTACTGATCGGCACGGGTGAAAATTATTCTGCACCGGCAACCTCAACCAGCGATGCGATCATGGCGATGGATCTGGACAGTGGAGCGATCAATTGGGTGTTCCAAGCCACAACAGATGATATTTGGAATGCCGCTTGTGAGTCGGCAACGACAGCCAACTGTCCGGAGGTACCAGGGCCGGATTACGATTTTGGTGCTCCGCCGTTGTTGGTGACGAATTCCCAAGGCGATGACTTGGTCGTTGCCGGACAGAAATCCGGTATTGTTTGGGCGCTCGATGCAGCGACGGGTGAAATGGTTTGGAAACGGCAAGTCAGTCAAGGGGGCATTGTTGGAGGCATTCACTTTGGTATGGCGGCGAATGATCAATCGGTATTTGTTCCTATTTCCGATGCACAGGCAGCCCGTCATCATAAAGCGAGGACGCCGAATCCAGGAGTTTTTGCGCTCGATATAGATACCGGCGAGTACCAATGGCAGTGGCAAGCGGAGACTGGAGTTTGTGGGCAAAAAGAATACTGCATGCCGGGTAACGGTGCGGCTATCGTGGCAACGGATGAATTAGTACTGGCCGGTAGCCTGGATGGCTTTCTGCGCTTACATGATGCAGCGACTGGCAAGGTCATTTGGAAGTTTGATACGGCTCAGCGCTTTGAAAGCGTTAATGGTGTAACCGTAAAAGGTGGCGCATTGGAAGGTGGAGCATCAGCATTGTTAACTGGCAGTATGATGTTTGTGAACTCGGGATATTTCTTTAATCCTTATATGCCAGGCAATGCGTTTCTCGCCTTCAAGTTAGAACATTAATCAGAGGATAAAAGGGTGCTCAATCGTCAGTTACTGCTAAAAGAGCGACCTCATAAGCAGGTCACGCGCGATCATTTTACGTTAGTGGAATCGGAGCTTACCCCACTTAAGGATGGTGATGTTCGTGTCAAAGTTAATTACCTCTCCTTTGAGCCCGCGCAACGGGGCTGGCTCAATGATGTGCCCAGTTATATTCCGGCTGTGGAAATCGGTGAGGTCATGCGGGCAGTCGGCGTTGGTGAAATCATCGAGTCGAAACATCCCCAGTGGACGAGCGGAATGCGGGTTCAGGGAGGCTTCGGTTGGCAAGAATATTATCAAGGCAATGGCAGCGAGCTGATTTTTCCGATCAAAGAGATTGCTGATGGTGTCCCTGAAACCTATCCGTTGGATATTTTTGGTTTAACCGGTCTGACCGCTTACTTTGGGATGTTGGATATTGGCCAGCCGAAGGAAGGAGATACCGTTGTCATTAGTGGTGCGGCTGGAGCGACCGGATCCGTCGCCGGACAGATTGCAAAACTGAAAGGCTGTCGTGTGATTGGGATTGCCGGAGGTGAAGCCAAGTGTCGCTGGATTAAAGATGAGCTGGGTTTCGATGAAGCGATTGACTATCGTGACGGTGATGTCTCAAAAGCTCTAAAAGCACTTTGTAGAAATTCGGTCAATGTCTTTTTCGACAATGTCGGTGGTGACATTCTCGACGCTGTTTTAGGAAATCTGGCTCTTAAAGCAAGAGTGGTTCTCTGCGGCGGGATATCCAGCGGTTACACGGGTACCGATTTGCCTCCTGGGCCCGAGCAATACATGCAGCTCGTTATTAGACGCTCTCGCATGGAAGGGTTTCTGGTGCTGGATTATGTTGATCGGTACGAGTCAGCGCTAGAAGAACTGCAAGCCTGGGTTGAAGATAAAAAAATCAGCGTTAAGGAAGATATCGTTGAAGGCCTGGAGTCTTGTCCGGACGTTTTGGCCGGGCTGTTTTCCGGTAAGAATTTCGGCAAGCAATTGGTGAAACTCACTCGCTAACCAGCTCTGGGGAATTCATTAATGTTCAAAATGGTTGGTTTACTCAAGCGTAAGTCGGGTTTAACCAGTGAGGCGTTTCGCGAGTATTACGAGACTTACCATCGGGTCATCGGGGAAAAATATCTTCGAGGACGTGCGCTTAAATACATGCGTCGTTACACCACCGGTTTTCCAGATGCGATTACTGGGCTTATCGCAGAACCGGTATGCGATGTCATTCTCGAAATATGGTATCCGGATCGTGCAACCTTCGAGGCGACGATGCAGTCCCTTTCAGCGCCAGCCATTGCCGCGGAAATCGCGGAAGACGAAGAGAAGTTGTTTGATCGCAAAAAAAATACGTTTTATTGGCTCGACGAAGTCGAGTCAGTAATGGACGGCGGTTCTCAGGCTTAATCAATTTGAGCGCTATAGAGCGGGGGTAGATCAGGATGAATTCTCTCACAATCGAAAAATTTTCCAGCGTCAGTCATTTTGCTGATAGCGCGGACGTCGTGGTGGTCGGCTATGGAATTGCCGGAGCTTGTGCTGCGTTGGAAGCTCGTCGAGCTGGCGGCGACGTTTTGGTTATTGAGCGGGCCAGTGCCGGCGGTGGTGCCAGTGCACTGTCATCAGGCATCTTTTATCTCGGCGGCGGAACCGACGTTCAAAACGCCTGTGGCTATGAAGACGATGCTCAGAATATGTATCGGTTTATGGTGGCGTCCATGGGAACGGAAAACGCCTCCATGATCAAATCTTACTGTGACAATAATGTCGATCATTTCAACTGGCTCGAAGCGCAGGGGGTTCCCTTTGAGCGCAGTTGCTATAAAGATAAGGCGGTGTTTCTGCTGTCTACGGAAGGCTTGCTGAGTACCGGCAACGAAAAGGTCTGGCCCTATCGCGAGCTGGCCAAGCCCGCCCCGCGAGGTCACCAGGTGACTGGTGAAGGGGAAAGTACCGGTTTAGCCGCGATGCAACCACTGTTGGCCCGCTGTGAAGAGGAGGGCGTACGGGCCAGTTACGATGCCAAGATGACCGGCCTATTGCTGGATGACCATGGCCGTGTGACCGGCGTTAAATTTCAGCAAGACGGCGAAACTCGCTATGTTGAAGCCAAGCGGGGCGTGATGCTGGCGACGGGTGGTTTCGCCATGAATACAGAAATGGTGGAAGAAAAACTGACCACCTTGAGCCCGACGGCCGAGCCATTGGGGACGTCTTACACGGATGGTGCGGGCATTGTCGTCGGTGAGATGGCCGGCGGCTCTACAGCGGCAATGAATGAGTTTATCGCGACCGCTTCGATCTATCCGCCGGGACAGTTAATCAAGGGGATCATCGTCAATGGGAATGGTCGTCGCTTCGTTGCTGAGGACAGCTACCATGGACGAACCGCGTCCTTTATCAGCGAACAGCCCGGACAGCGGGCATTTTTAATTGTCGACGAGGAAATATTCGCTTATCCGGAAATAGAAACCGCGCGTCACGAATTGATCGATGGATTTGAAAGTATCGCTGAGATGGAGCGGGCGCTGGAAATGCCGGAGGGCGCTTTGGTCGCCACCATGACTTCTTATAATGACGCGGCGAATAAAGGCGAAGATCCGGAGTTTTATAAACATCCAGATTGGGTTAAGCCGCTGGATAAAGGGCCTTATGCTGTTTTTGATATTTCCTTTTCTCGATCAATTTATCTGTTTATGACCCTCGGAGGTCTAAAAACTAATGAGCGTGCACAAGTGGTGGATATTCACGGCGTGCCCGTGCAAGGGCTCTTTGCTGCGGGCGCCTGTGCGGCTCACATTCCCCAATCGGGAAAAGCCTATGCCAGTGGTATGAGCTTGGGCCCAGGCTCCTTTTTTGGTCGGGTCGCAGGGCGTTCTTTGATGGCCGAAAATAGCTTTAAAGACTCGTAAGTGCAAAAGTACCTACGAGTATTTTGAATCCCTAAACAGAGAGGAATAATTCATGGCTCAATCTCCGAAGATCGCAGGTCGAATCAATTGCGTTTTGGTCGCCGGTGGTATGTGGCATGACATCGATTTTGCACGCTTAGAATTATTAAAATTGTTGGCGGAAGAAGATCGTATACGGGTGCGGGTTTTTGAAGATTACGAAAATCTGGAAGCCCTGGCCGAAGCAGATATCCTGATCAGTTATACCTGCAATGTGGTGCCTTCGTTACCGGCACAGGAAGCGCTGCGCAGTTGGGTGGCGGAGGGCGGACGTTGGTATGCCTTGCATGGCACCAATTCGATTATCCGACTGATGTCTAGCGGCCTCTACGGTACGCCCGATTGGGCCCCCCATTTTGTGGAAACTCTGGGCTCCATGTTTCGATCCCATCCGCCGATTGCTCCCTATAAAGTCTCTGTGGCAGCGCCGGATCACCCTTTGGTAGAAGGCATTGAGCCATTCGAGAGCACCGATGAATTATATCTGATGAAAACCTACGGAGACCTGGAGGTTTTGCTCGACACCGAATTCGCTGGCGATGCACCTGGGTTTGAAGAAGACCAATGGGAGCATCAACGTCATCCGGTTTTTTATATTCACAAGGTTGGTGAAGGAGCAGTGCTCTATCTGACGTTAGGTCACTGCCGTCATCATTATGATATGCAGCCTCTGATGGATTATTGGCCAACTCTGGATCGCTGCGCTTGGGATCTTCCGGTTTTTTACACGTTATTGCGCAGAGGTATTCAGTGGGCATTGGAGCCCTTAGACGCTGCCAGCCGCGCTGCGCGGGCTGAGGCTGCTGAAAATGCGCCTGAGCTCTGAAAGGGTTTTTCCAAACACACAGTGGACCCTATGGCCGGCGTGCGTTAAAACGGCATCTTTTGTCGAGCAAATCCAAGCAGCTCAGCGTGCAGGCTATGATAGGTTGCCCATCGGTTATCTTACCTTGAAAGAGCTGATGCGGCAGGGCATGTCTTGCAAGGACATACGCCAGCTGGCTGCGGAAGAGGGTATCGCTCTCGGGCATTTCGACGGTTTTACCGACTGGGCGCCACAGCGCTTTGCGGAAGACCTTGCGCCTGCCGCAAAAGCGGTTTTTGATGTGTCGACAGAAGATTGTCTCGGTTATTGTGCCGAATTGGGTTTGACGGAAATTTGCGCAACGGGCGCTTTCAATCCGGGTCAATTTCCAGTAAGTCAGCTGGCGGATTGTTTCGCTGTGTTCTGTGAACAGGCAAAGTCTTTGGGGATTCGCGTTGATTTGGAGTTTATTCCCATGTGGGGCATCCCCTCGCTATCCCTCGCGACCGACATTGTTAAACGCGGTGGTGCTTGTAATTCCGGTGTTTTGTTTGATAGCTGGCATCATTTTCGTAGCGGCGGCACGTTAACCGACGTTGAGGTATTGGATACGGAGGTGATCACCTGTGTCCAGCTGGCCGACGCTTCATTAGATGTGCAAGGTGATTTACTGAACGATTGCCTGCACTTTCGGCGTTTGCCAGGGCAGGGGGAGCTACCGCTTGTCGAGCTATGCCACGTGTTGGCAAATCAGACACGCCTTGCCAGTGTTGGTCCTGAGATCTTCTCCGATGCTCTCGACAAGCTGCCCACTGATGAAGCCGCGACTCAGGCTGGACAGGCGACGAATCGTGTACTTTCCGCAGCTGGGTGGAGCAACTGTCGCCGATAGAGAATTCTGCCTGTCCTATGTGACAGGTAGCGAGTCTAGCGACCATCGTTATAATTTCCCTACAGAAAATAAGTATAAAAGGTGCATTTATGTTAGCAATCAGTGGGCGAATCGAGTTAGCGACAATAGAACAGGCAGACATCTTTGTTGAACACGCCTTAAAAGTCATGGGGCCAACACACGCGGAGCCTGGTTGCCTTCTGTACGCTATGGCCCGGGACATTACCGATTCCAAGGTGATTTGGATCAGTGAAGAGTGGGAGTCTGAAGCCGCACTCAAAGGCCATCTCACATCAGAACATATCTCTGCATTCCTTCAGGCGATCAGCACTCTGGAAATGACCGGTATGGATGCCCGCCAGTATGAGGTGGCATCTGTAGGGCCAGTGTCTCTACCTGAATAAACCTGTCGCTGATCTCAGGAGTTGTCCGAATGGGTATCGAACAAAGTTACAATCGTATTGTCGCTCGCATGATCGAGCATGTGGATGAAGGGACCACCGATCAGGCGGCGTCGACGATGGAGGTACCGGCGAGCGATTATACGGATCCCGAACGCTGGCAGCAGGAAATGGACGCGATTTTTCGGAAAGTCCCTATTTTTGTTGCGCTAAGCCATGAACTGCCGGAAGCGGGTGATTATAAAGCCATTAAAATGCTGGATTTGCCCTTGCTGATCACGCGGCAGCGTGGTGGCAGTGTAAGGGTGATGTTAAATGTTTGTACCCATCGCGCGATGCTGTTGGTCGAGGAAAACTCGACCGGTAAAAAAGGGGTTTTTTCTTGTCCTTATCATGGCTGGACATTCAGCTGCGATGGCTCTCTAAGAGGCGTTGCGGATGCCGGGAAATTTGGCGATGTGGATAAGTCGACTCGGGGCCTGACGCAATTAGCCTGCTATGAAAGAGGCGGATTTATCTTCGCCGTACTAACGCCGGGTCTGGAGGTGGATTTCGAGGCGTTTCTAGGTGGTATGATTGACGATGTCGAGCGTTTGAATTTCAACGAGTTTACGTTTTGCGGCACTCGCGAAATGCAAGGCGCGAATTGGAAAGTTGCCTTTGACGGCTATCTGGAGGGTTATCATTTTCAGGCGGCTCACCCGGATACGATTTATCCGCGGACGTTTTCTAATATCATGGAGTTTGACAGTTACGGGCCTCATATCGTTATTGGTTTTCCCCAGAGAAAAATCGCTCAGCTCAAAGAAGTTTCAGCGGACGATTATTACCAATACGAGAACGACGGTTACGACTTCATTCGCATGTTTTTCCCCAATGTCGCCATTTTTCTCGCACCTGAACTGACCCAAATTGCGATGATTATCCCCGGCACAAAGCCGTCTGAAAATCGCACGGTCATGCATTACCTGCATCGTGAAAATTTACAGGGAGAAGCCCGCCAAGACCTGGAAAAAATGATTGACTGGATCTGGAAGGTCGTGGAAGAGGAGGATTATGGCCTTGGGCTTAAAGTTCAGAAAGGCTTGGATTCAGGTACTCTAAAATCGGTTGTGTTTGGACGCAACGAGCGGGCAAACCAGTTTTTCCATAAATTGGTGGATCACTATTTATCTGGTCGACCTAGTTCTGAAATGCCGTCTCTGTAATGAAAATAGGAGCCGAGCGGTTGTCCACCGCTCGGTCAAATAAGAGGATCATTTAAACTCGGCGTGTGCCGCTTTTACAAACTCATTGGCTTCTTGTTGCGGGAGGTTGGTCGATAGAATATCGATCGCTTCACGCAGGGACGTTGCTTTTTCAAACGCCTCATCGCAGAGGATGGAGGCGATAGGGCCCAGATAATGGAGTGCAATGTTTTCGACTTTTTCCCTAAGCGCTGGGTCCAGAGACGTTTTGCTGCCTCCGGTATCGCTCGCCGGAGGGGCAGCGACACCTGTGTTTCCACTCGACAGTTGCCTTTCAAATCCGCCCAATAACCACTGCTTGCTGTCATTGCTGATGGGCGCACTTTTGCTGACCGGGTTAGGCCGGCCCGGCTCAAATCGCGCTCGCGCTTGGGTGACCATGGCTAAGCGTTCGACAGCAGCATCATTGTTGTGCAGGCGAAAGTTTATCTTTTCAATATCGCCATTATTGAGTCGTATGATACAGGAATGATTTTCTTCGGTTGTAATGAAGAAGAAGCCTGAAGCGTTACTTTTCAGCTGTGCGCGCAGATCGCGCAGCACGTCGATGAGTGGCATGAAATTACTTGTCATCTACGAATACCCTGGTTGCGCTTAGCGATTAACATAGACACTTGCACATCCTGCCGCTAGCGCTTCAAGCGTTCCATTGCCAATCGTACACTGTTGGACAGCCGATTGACGGCACGGGCCAGAGCACCGATTTCATCTTTCAATTCGACCTCGGTGATTTGCTGTTCCCAGCGACCGACACTTTGCTCTTCAGCAATCTTGGTCAGGCTTTGAATGGGTTTTAAGACCCGCGACCAGATTAGGAACGACTGTGAACCGATCAGCGCGATACTGACAATAACACCGATCACAATAATCCACAGAGATTGCTCACGAATGACACTGTCAACATCTTCAAGAGGGTAGGCAGAGACTAATGTAAAACCCCAGTTAGGGATTTCCTTACGAATGATCTTCCAGTCGGCCGGATTATCCTCAACGATTTTCTCGATGTCGGCAGCGGTGAGATTTTCCTGCTCTGAATGGAAGCGAAGCTTGTTGTTCGTATCATCATAGAGAGCGAGAAACCCATTGGTCATGACTGTGCTCGTGCCAATGACATCCTCAAGAGGCTTTAGATCCGTTTTATAGCCAACATACCATGCGCCAATGGTAATGTTCGCGCTAGTGGTGATAGGCTCATAACCGGTCACATAGGGATTGCCAAGGATATCAACGACGCCGTAAAAGCTGCTGCTGTTTTCAAGCTTTTTGATCACTGGGCCTTCTGGGTCCAGGATGGTGCCAATCGCTCTGGTGCCATCGTCTTTCTGAACATTGGTGGTGATGCGAACGAATTCTTCGTTGTATCGTGAGAAGATGGTCGCCGTACCACCCATTAGCGAGGTGACATGATCCACCAGTTCAAAATTGTTGGCCAACGTTTGATCGCCCAACGTTAAATCGTTGACCGGACGATCGGCCACTTCGGTTTCGGATCCCACCGCTGCCGCACCAATTTGATTCCCCTCATATTTGAGGAGATTCATCGTGTCCTTTACTCGCTCCAACATAATGGCTCGAGTCACAAGCATCATGCTTTGAATGGCATTAGCCTGACGCTCAATGGTTTCGTCTGCGTTGGCGTGCACTCTGTCAGCGGATTTACTCGCTGTTAACCAAGTTGCCACGACCACCACGGTTACCATGATTACAAACGTTGGTAACAAGAGTCGAAATCGTAAAGAGTGTCTTCCCATCCTGAAATCTCCGGTTTTAGCCTGCTACAGATAATTGTAGGGTTATAAAAAAGAATTTTTATATAACATGAACGTCTGCCGATTGGTTTTATTCGCCATTGTCATTGTTCTCGCGACGTCGAAACCTGCTTGAAATCGATACGCAGAGTTATCATTAGTCTTGTTGACAAGGATGTTGACGAGAGCCAGAAAAGGGCGGTCAGTCTCATCTTTTGCAATTACGACTTCTTATAGCTTAGTAGAATTTCTGACTCTGCTTGAAAATTTGAATTTCTTTTGAATTGCCCCTTGCAGGTGTGTAACGGTATCGCTTGGAGCCTGAGACACCAGGGTGATAAATGTTGTTTAAGGTGCCAGAGTTGATTCTACTTTTGCGGCCTCATCTCTATCTGGGGGAGGGCACTATCGTGGCGTTTTCAATGCGAGAGGGATGGGGGCGGTATCACAACATAGGCTTGTCAATTGCCGTCCGAGATGCATTGAGGAATGCTGGGTAGCTCTGATTAACCTGTTTTCGTTCGTTTATGACGTTGACTTTAAGCACTCACTTGTCAGAAAATAAAATCAAACCTGTCTGTTTATAATGATCGGGTGGGTCGGCAATCTGCTGCATGCACCGTCACAGCCAACGTTTGCCGATGAATAGCCCTAAGACTCGTGCGAACATAGGGTTAAAGGCGACCACAATAAATGATAACAAAGACAAAACGTCTACGAGGTTTCAACCGATGAGTGACACTTTTCAACGTCTGTTTTCTACCGAAGAGCTGGCTCCTGGTCAGTCAAAAGCCGTTCTGGTGGATGAGAAAGACATTTTAATTTGCAATGCCAAGGGTGATTTTTACGCAGTTCAAAATATGTGCACTCATCAGCGCGCTGAATTGGAGGGAGGCCGTATTCGCAACTGCTTTATTTCCTGCCCTCTGCACGGTGTGATGTTTAATTTACAGACCGGGGTACCCAAAGGAGAGATGACAAAAATACCTCTGCAAACCTTCCCTATTCGCATTGTGGATGGCTTTGTTGAGGTTGACCCGTCATAGATAAGAATCGGATGGGCCGCGGATATCCAAAGGATAGGCCGCGCTCTCTTGAGATAGCTTATTTAGGCTCCCGAAAAAACAGTGATGTTGAGATTCGGGTAGGCGGGATTGCGCGAGAGCAGTCCTGGCATCTTCAATGTTCAAACGGAGCGTTTTGATACATCCCAGCATAAAAAAAGCCCGCATAACGCGGGCAACAGTGACGATCGGTTTTCCAATGTTCTCATTGGAAACGGTAAGTCAGTTGCACGGCAACTGTTCTCGGAAGTGATGTAAAGCCCATCTGGTCGGCAAATTCACCACCGGGGGCTGGGGTGCTCGGACCATCAACCACACCGGACACAATGTGCTCATCGGTCAGGTTTTTACCGAGCAGTTTCGCCTCCCAGACATCGTTTTGCCCGGCCAGATAAACGCTGGCATTGAGTGTCGCATAGGCATCTCTCGCTGCATGGGGGTTGGCAAATCCTGAGGCGTTGTAATCATCGCTGAAAATACTGTCTACACCCAGGCCATACGTCCAGCCGTTCCCAAGCGTTCCGTCGTAGTTTATGCCGACAGAGGCTGACCATTCTGGAGCCATGGCGGTTGGCTGCCCACTGATGTCTTGACCTGGCGTACCGTTGGTGCCTGGAACGGTCGTGCTGCACCCCTGAGCGGCAGTTTGTCCTGCCCAACAGGGGGCGATAAAGTTCTCGTATTCCGCCTTGTTGTACGACAGTGAGCCTCGCAGGGTTAAGCCGGGGGCCGCGTAAGGCGCGAATTCTCCGTCGAGTTCAAAGCCGCGGGTTTTGGCTTCACCAGCATTCAGGGTGATGAAGGCAAAGGTGGGTGAATTGAAAAAATCGACCTGTAGGTCTTCGTAGTCGTAGTTGTAAACGGTAAAATTCAATCGCATCTGATTGTCGAGCAAGGTCGTTTTCAGGCCGGCTTCGTAACCGGCGGCAGTTTCCGGGTCAAAGGTGAAATCCGATTCAGAGCCGCCCATGGCGTCGGTTGAGTAGATTCCGCTGTTGGAAAAGCCTCCCGATTTATAGGCTGTTTTATAGGCGATATACCCCATAATATCGTCGGACATCTGCCAGCTCAGAGTCGCTTCCGGTGACCATTCGGTAAATTCCTGATCGCCGACGGCAACTTCATTCGTACGCCAGAGGCTGGTTAGCGCCGGGTTGTTGTAGGGGTGAACAAACTCTGATTCTTTGGTTTCATCGGTGTAACGAGCGCCGACACTTAACTGAACATCTTCAGTCATGTCGTACATGACCTGAAAGAAGGGTGAAATGGTCTTCCCGTCCGTGTAACTGTCTTTGACTGAGGCAACATAGATCAGGGATGGATCCGGCGCCGCCGTGTTCGCGACGCCTCCTGTTGATACCCATTGATCAAATTGGCGTTCGGTTTCCTGATACAGAAGGCCGAGCATAACGTTAACGCTGCCATCAAAGTCGCTGGTGAGGCGTACTTCTTCCGAAAAGGCTTCCCAACTGTTTTTTTCTGTTGCAAAGGTTGCTGTCGGTATGGATTGGAAGTCTCCAGAGAGACCAAAGGTGTTTTCATTTTCTTGATAGTTGGTGACCGATGCCAGCGTGAAGTAATCGCCAATGGCATAATCGATACTGGCTGTCAGCGAATAAGATTCGTACTTGTTGAACAGGTCACCATTGCTTTTTGCGTAGGGAAGCGAGTTTGCCAGAATTGAGGGCATGCGATTTTGGGTAATCACAAAGTTGTCGCCACACTGTAGGTTTGGGTTGATACCGCCAACGCCACCCGGACAGTTAAACGCGGTGTAATTCCATGACGATTGCTGGACTTCAGATTCTGTCATGGACGCGGTAAAGGTCATGTCCAGGTCATCGTTGGGGGTGACCGTAAACGTCAGGCGTGCCAACGTCTCTTCTTCTCCGGGAGCGTCACGGTTATCGGCTGGAGAGATATCGGAAATGGTATTTCCCGTCGCTAGATCCAGAACGCTGTATGGTTGCTCTGTGGATTTGTTCTCGAAATAACCGCCGCTCATATCGCTGTAGCGAACGGCCAGCCGGGCGCCAACCGTGTCTGAGAGGGGGCCGGAAACCACGCCTTCCACTTGGGTTTGCTCTGATTCCATTTCATAGCCGATGCGGCTTTTGGCTTCGAATTCCTCAGTGGGTTTCGCCGTTGTAATCGAAATAACACCTGCTGTCGCATTTTTACCAAAAAACAGTGATTGTGGACCTTTCAGCAATTCGATCTGAGCGAGATCAAACATCCCTTCGTTCAAAACCCGTCCCTGGCCAAAGTAGACACCGTCCATGATTACGGCGACGGACTGTTCGATACCGATACTGGTAGAGTTTGATCCTATTCCTCGCAGCGTCATCTGTGCGCCTGAGCCATTCGAAGACCGGCCTACGAAAAACTGCGGGGACAGGGCGCCAATTTTTTCGAGACTGGTCACATCGAACTTTTCAATACGTTCCTGAGACATGGCGCTGACCGTGAGCGGAGCATCTTGCAGGCTTTCTTCACGTTTACGGGCAGTAACAACAACCTCCTCTAAGCCGCCGGAATTCGCATTTTCCTGTTGTGCAAAGGCGGGAATAGAGACAGGCAAAGAAGACGTCACGATCAGAGCAATATGAGCAGCAAGCTTATTTTTCAGCATTTAGTAATACCCCAAACTATTAAATTTATTATCGGGTGTCGAGAGAGCACAGGCAGAATGGCATCCTTAACTGAGCTCAAAAATCGTTCGCTAAATGTAGCATTTGACCTTTTAAAAAACCAACACATATGTTTTAAATAAACCTGAACAAAAGTGTGGTTTCCATATTGGTCAGTACTGCTATTGAGGTCTGGATTTAAGGGGGCTATAGCAAAAAAGTGGTTAATAAGTTTCCAGTGGCCTGGCTTTCTCGCTTGCACCAGCTTCTGAATGCAACAATCGATGGATTTGGGAGGTCGGGCATTGGCAGGTCGATAGCTTAAATACCAGCAGATGTGCTGGTGCTATCGATAGAGACTTTTATGGGCGAGTCCGCATTACAATGGCCGCTTTATTTAAAAACATCATTCGTTGTATTCAATTATTTAGCGCGATATTTGGGCAAATATTTCCGCTTACTGGTGGCCTGTTAATGATGAAGATTGGTTCTTGTGAGCCCTACGTCTCAAACCGCGCCTTTTTGGACTCAGGGATCGCAAAGGGCGAGAACCTTTCCTCATGCTATCGGTAGCAAAATGTGAATTGCGGGATAGAGTTTCATATTTTGTTGTCATAGCAAATTCCAGGTCCAAGGATGGAGATGCAGTGGCGCGAGAATATTCCCCTTCTTCGGTAGGATAGCTCGACGTCTTTAGGGAGTAGTTGGTATGGCTTTGGCGCCAAAAGAATTGCTTTTGTTGCTTGGTTCTTTATCATCAAATTTTGCTCTTGGCCCATCCTTTGGAAAGGCTTTTGGCATTTTGTAACAGATGATAATTAACGCTGATGATTTCTATTGATAATGACACACCTCAAAGGGGGCGCCGGACACGTCGGATCTGGCAGGAACAGCGTAGTGCTGATACTCGTAAAGCCGTTATGGAAGCGGCAACAAAATGTCTGATAGAGCATGGGTATTCGAAGACTTCGGTGCCTTTAATCGCTGAAATTGCAGGCATGTCGCGAGGCGCTATTTTACATCATTTTCCCACTCGCCAAGATTTGCTGGTCACTTTGGTTGAAGAGTTACACCTGATCCGTATTCGGGAATTTCGCGAACTGTTTGAGTCTCTTGATCGGCCTAACGAGCCCTCGGAATCCCTCGCGGTACACCGTCGTGGCGTTCATGCGGCTTGGGTTCATGTTAATAGGCCTTGGTATATTTCGTATCAAGAGCTCTTATCCGCCGCGCGGACTGAACAGGGTCTATGGGCGGTGATGGCGCCACTGGAAAAAGCCTACAACAAAGAATTTGATCAGTTACTGCGAGAGCTCTTTCCCAACTGGCGAGATCTTGAAGATTTTCGACTCGCGAATGATCTGACCCAGTTTCTATTGCGGGGGATGATGATGACGCCAATCGAAGAGGATCGAGAACAGCGCCACGAGAAAATTCTGAGTAAGCTGGCTGAAGTCATCGACAGTTTGTATCTGTCAGAACGGTAATTTTCACGTTATTTTATTTCGCTCAGGGAGGTGAACTAACATCCTCCCGGAGCCATTCCTCTCTCTGTCAGTACCACACTTCATTCCCGTCTTTTTCAACAGTAGCGGCAACCTTCAAGTTCTGCGATAAATGCCGGTTGAGTTGTACAATCAACACAGCTTTTCGTCCGTCCGATGACGATTCGCCGCTGGTTTTGCGGCGGTAATCCCTCGTTGTAACGGACACGGCGATGGTCCGGTCAGTGAATATTTTCAAATAATAAATTGGTGGCTCTTGTATGAAAGATTCAGAAAAGGTTGTTTTAATCACCGGTGGTGCGAACGGGATTGGTTTGGCGGCGGCGAGAGCGTTTTTACAACAGGGGGCTAAGGTGATGATCGCCGATCTCGATCAAGACGCCTTGGAATCCGCCCGCGAATCTTTGCACAGCGATCAATTGAAGAGCTGTCGGGTGGATGTTACTGACGCCGCCAGCAATGACGCCATGGTACGAGCCTGCGTCGATGCTTTAGGGCGTATTGATGTTTTTATCGCCAACGCGGGAATTGAAGGTCGCATCGGTTCCATCGAAGATTCTTCAGTCGAAAATTTTGATGCAGTCATGGCAGTAAATGTTCGTGGGGCCTGGCTCGGGCTACACTATGTCATTCCTGTTATGAAGTCGAACGGTGGCGGCAGTATCATCATTACGTCATCGGGCGCCGGGGTCCAGGGTTCCCCCATGTTGGCTCCCTACAACACGAGTAAGCATGCTGTCATCGGTTTGATGCGTTGTGCGGCTAAAGAAGTGGCTCCACACGGCATCCGTGTTAATACGGTCAATCCAGGCATGATCGAAACGCGTATGGCAAAGTCCATCGAAGTCGGCTTTGGGGGCACTGAGGAGGCCAATCCCATGAAGGAGGCGGTGCTCGGTACTACGCCCATGGGGCGCTATGGTTCGCCGGAAGAAGTGGCCAATATCATGCTGTTTCTCGCCAGTGAACAAGCCAGTTATTGTACCGGTGGGGTATATATGGTGGATGGCGGTCAATCGAGCTAGGGAACCCAGATATTGTTACCCGTGCTATTTCCGCCAATATAAATAAGAATCGGTTGAACGTTATACGCCTGATTTAAATTCGCTATTATGGCTAAAACGACGTTGGTGGAGGTCAGAAAATGGTGGGGCAGGTGGATAGCCGAACAGCAATATTGCTTGATGAATTGGCCAGAGTGGATGGTGCTACCCCAGCTTCCGCAGTTAAACACCGCCGCATGGCGGAGCGGCCTTTTCTGTTTTTTCGTGGATCCGCGTCATTATATTATCGAGACATCGCCGCTGATCATCCGTTGATTTCATCGTCACTCCTGGCGCTGCCGCTCACTGGTGTGATGGGAGATTGCCACGTTTCCAACTTTGGTTTCTTAACCGAGGCAGGATCTTTTGGTGATCGAGTGATTTTTTCACCCAATGATTTTGATGATGCTTGTGTCGGTCACGCGGTGTGGGATCTGCTGAGGTTTTGTATCAGTGTTGTTCTGACGGGCGAGGAGTGTCGAGCTCTTGCTGACGAGTCCCATGGTGATTCACTTCTCTCGAGCGTCACCATAGAAGACGATTGTGCGGCAATGCGAGTTTTTTTGTCCGCCTATACCGACCAGTGTCGAGCGGTCATTGATGATCAAGATGTGCAGGATTCTGCGTTGGAGTCCTTTCCTGAGTCCCATATGTTGTACAAGCCCTGGCGCAAAGCGAAGCGCCGAGCTTATGGTGGAAAACACTTTGACAGCAAAAGTGCGCTGGCGAAGGCGGTCGATCTCCAGGCGTTTCCGCTGCAGTTTCGTCCTCGAGAATCCCGCTTTCGCCGCCTCTGTGCAGATCGGGTGGGGCAACTGGAAACGGCATTCGCGCCTTATCTGGATGATCGAATTGTCGATGTTGTCGAACGTTTAAACGCGGGGACAGGGTCTATCAATATGAGCCGTTTTTACTTTCTGGTTGGCCCTAATGCGAGGCCATCGGCAGATAGCCTGGGATGGTTTCATATTGTGGAGGTAAAACAGCAGCGCCAGGCGGCACCTCTGGCATTCTTTTCAGATTTGAGTCCCAATAACCGGTTGAATCCTGCCCATCTGACCGCGGTTTGTCAGCGGCGTATGCAGCGGCGTCCTGATTTGGTGCTTGATGAAGCGGAATGGGAGGGGGCACATTGGTTGATTCGCTCTCGTCATCATGCCCGGGTGAGTCTTGACCCGGAAGACATCGGTCTTCATGAAGAGGATGCGGCAAAGGCGTTTCGTGACTATGCGAGTGCCTGTGGTGCAGCTTTGGCGTTAGCACACAGTCGTGGAGACCGGCGCTCGGTGGCTTTCGAGCAGGGGGTGGTTGATTGTCTGCCAGATCAGTTTGATGCAATCATTGCGTCTGCAAAACACTATGCGCGTGTCGTTGCTGAGGATTGTGAGCGCCTGCGGGCATCCCTGCCAAGCTGAGGCGTCCTGTTAACCGTTAAACCGATACGGCGTTGGCGAAAGCCGGATCTGACCAGTGGTTGTCCGCTTCTGCGATGGCCAGATTTTCGATGCAGTGTGTTAAGGATTCGCAGGCAATGGTATCCAGCTCATTTTTGGCTGCGGTTTGAACGCCGCGGGCGACCGAGTGGGCCAGGCGTTCACCGATGACAGCATAGGCTTTCCAATGTACCGCGAGATCTTTGGTCGCAACCAGAGCATGGCAGATGTAGATAGCTGGCGTGTCCAGGAAGGCTTTGCGCAAGGTCTGTGGCTCTGCCCAGAGAACCCGACGGCGAAAGTCTTCGATAAGTTCGTGAAGGTTTGCTTCTGGGGCTGATTCTAACGCTACCCGCTCAGGTAGTGTTGGGGTTGCCGCCGGATCTGCGACGGGGGTTCGCGGAGTCGCTGTAGCAGCGACCTCTTCGTAGCGGGTCAGCAGTTCCTGTAATTTGATCATGGCGACGTTTTCCTGATTCCAAACTCTTTGAAAGCGACCTCCGGATGCCAAAGCGTGTGCCCTGAAACCCGCTTGATGCGCTATTTCCCACAGCATAGAGATCTTGATCGTCGGTTGCTGGAACCAGTTCACGCTTAGCCACAGAAGTCAGTGTTGCGGAAATGGAAAAAGGCGTTGCGAAAATCGCTATCCCCAAAAGCCGGTCATCGCGTTAGTCTGCGCGGGTTTACGGTGATTTTTCGCGCGATGGGATTGGCCCGTTGGCCGAGCTCGATTGAACACTTCGAAAATAAAAAACTGTTACAAATCAATTGGGTATGGTCATATTTAGGCGTTATGCCTGATGTTTGCCGAAATGGGATAGTCGTCACCAATACGAGCCCCTGCAAAAGCCTGAATACCAATAAAAATCAAAGGAGCGAGAGTCATGCATGAACCTGTTTCATCCCTGTTGAGCAAACCACGGGCGCCCGCAGAAGCTGCCACCGTCGGGGGAGCGGCTCCGCAAGAAGAGGTGAGTTTCAGTGGCCAGCCGGTGGGTGGCTATTTTAGTCCGCTCGGGGCGGAAGTTTCCGTCACGGATTGCGAGGTCGAAGGAAACATACCCGAAGATCTGCAGGGTGGTTTTTATGCCACAGGCCCTGATCCTCAGTATCCACTGGCGCCTGGTAACATTCCGTTCGATGGCGAGGGGCATGTTCGCCTGTTTCGAATTCACAATGGGCGGGTCGATTATCGTACCCGATTCGCTCGCACAGAAAGGTACAACGCCCAGGATGAAGCGCGTCGGCCGCTGATGCCCATGTATCGTAATCCAGAACTGGATGACCCTAGTGTCAAAGGCCTCAGTCGCAGCACCGCCAACACCCACGTGCTCAATCACAAGCATATGATTCTGGCGCTCAAGGAAGACAGCCCTGCGACAGCACTGGATATGAATACCTTGGAAACCATCGATCCAGTGTATACATTTGAGGATCAGCTACCACGGACACAGCCGTTTACAGCACACCCAAAAATATGTTCAACCACGGGCAATATTGTCGGATTTGGCTATGAAGCCAAAGGATTTGGCAGCGATGTGGTGGCTTTGTTTGAAATCGACACCCAAGGAAAAAAAGTTTGGGGGGTGGATATACAGGTTCCCTATGTGGGATTGCTGCACGACTTTGCCATTACTGAACACCATATCTTGCTGTTTGTTATTCCTATTGGAATTGATCACGAACAGATGGCTCGAGGGGGGATTCATTGGTCCTGGCAAAGCGACAAAAAGACCTACCTGGGAATCTTGCGGCGCTATGGGGATGGTAAAGACGTTCGCTGGGTTGAAGGGCCAACCCGCAGTGGCACCCATACTATGGGCGCTTTTGAAGATGGCAATAAGGTTTATGTGGATATGGAAATCAGCGAAAAGAATCCATTTCCGTTTATTCCCAATCAGGATGGCAGTCCTTGGGATCCCATTGCAGGTTCCAGTTACATCCATCGACTGAGCTTGAACATCAGCGGGACAAATAAAGGGTACGGGATTGAGAAGCTCTATCCGTTGCGGATGCCCTTGCCGCGCCAGGATGATCGCTATAATTCGATGCCGTATCGCTATGGGTTTGGCGCCTGCCCCGATCCGGACGTACCCAACCCGATGGTTGCTGGAAATTGCTACAGTCGCGTAGATCATCAAACGCAGACTTATACGTTATGGAATGCGGGCAATCGAGTTTCTCTCGCAGAGCCGGTCTTTGCGCCGAAACATGCTGACGCACCAGAAGGCGCTGGCTACTTGCTAGGAACCGCCTACTATCGCGACGAAAATCTGCGGTCCGACCTGTTAATTTTTGATGCTGAGTGTATCAATGAAGGTCCCATTGCCAAGGTGAAACTGCCGGTGCAGGCGTCTCCTCAAGTGCATGGATGGTGGGTAAGGGAAGATCAGTATCCTGTCGCTTGATCTATTCTCCTCAAGCCTGGCTGCGGCTTGAAAGGCTGCGGTGCAGGCTTATCGTCAGAGGGGCGCTCTATTCTTGCCGAAATCTTGCCGGTATGGTTTTCGTCGAAATCTGCTGGATATTGCGTGTTTTGTAGTATTTTTCATGTTATAAAAATTTTGACGCGGAGCTTGAATGTGTCGCCCATGTCATAACCTTTGACCATCATCGACGACCTTCAGGTTTAAAGCGATACCAACCGCCATGACGTCTCTGGGTGAATACGACTATATAATTGCCGGCGCAGGAGCGGCCGGATGTGTACTGGCGAATCGCCTTTCTGCAGACCCGCGTAATTCTGTTCTTCTGGTCGAAGCCGGAGAAAAAATCCGAAGTCGCCGGACTCAAATGCCGGCCGGTTACCTCTATGGCATAAACCATCCGAAAACCGATTGGTGTTTTCACACTCAGCCCGAACCTGGACTCAATGGCCGTTCGATACGTTATGCCAGAGGTAAAGGATTAGGTGGCAGCACTCTGATCAATACCATGCTTTATGTCCGCGGTCAGCAGCGTGACTATGATGAGTGGGCGACATTAATCCGAGATTCGGGTTGGAGTTGGGCGTCCGTGCTGCCGCATTTTCGTGCTGTAGAAAATCATCATGGTGGTCGCAACGATTACCACGGTGTGGATGGCGAATGGCGGGTTGAGCGACAGCGGTTGCGGTGGGAGGTGCTCGATCGTTTTGCGGCTGCCGCCGTCGAGGCAGGCATCCCGAGTGTGCAGGATTTTAACTGTGGCGATAATCTCGGGGTCGGCCAGTTCGAAGTCAATCAACGGCGAGGGCATCGCTGGAGTGCGGAGCAAGCCTTCCTTGATCCGATTCGTAAGCGTTCCAATTTAACCATTGTAACCGGCATGCTGATTCGCAAGATTCTCTTTGAAGGACGGCGTGCTCGCGGTCTTTTGTTAGATCCTGTGGGCAAAGGACATGCCGTGACGGCCTCCTGCCGTGGCGAGGTCATCGTAGCGGCCGGTGCGCTGGGATCCCCCGGCATTTTGCAGCGCTCGGGCATTGGTGATCCAGAATCGCTACGGTCGCTTGGCATCGAGGTGGTTGCACCTTTGCCTGGCGTGGGGCAAAACCTGCAAGACCACTTGCAGCTGCGCAGTGTGTTTCGTGTACAGGGGGTGCCCACGCTGAATCAGCAGGTCCATAGCGTCTTAGGCAAAACTCGAATGGGCTTGGAATACCTTTTACTGAGGCGTGGGCCTTTGACTATGGCTCCTGGGCTGCTGGGTCTCTTTGCCTGTTCTTCGCCTACGGAAACCAGTCCGGATCTCGAGTTCCAAGTTCAGCCTTTGTCGATGGATACCCTTGGCGATCCCCTACATCGTTTTCCGGCGTTTACCGCGAGCGTTTACAATTTGCGACCAAAATCGCGGGGCAGTGTGATGATTTCTGATCTTGAATCCGATACGCCACCCCACATTGCGCCCGCGTATTTGTCGCATCCTGAAGATCGTCGCAAAGCGATACAGGCGCTAAGGCTTACGCGGAAAATCGTGCGCCAGCCAGCGCTGGCGAAATGTCAGCCTCTAGAATTTCTGCCAGGGGGCGATGTGCGCTCAGACGATGATTTGTTGGCGGCCGCTGGCGACATAGGCACCACCATTTTTCATCCTGTGGGTACCTGCAAAATGGGACGGCTAGAAGACTTCACGTCGGTAACGGACAATTGCCTACGGGTTAAGGGCGTTGCCAATTGCCGTGTTATCGATGCTTCTGTAATGCCGACGATCACCTCTGGCAACACCTGTTCCCCGACGATTGTGATCGCTGCACGCGGCGCAGATTTAGTTCTGCGAGATCGTTTTTTACTCGGTTGACCGTGTTGTAAGCCCAGTTTCTAAGGTTTGGGTAAGGCTATGAACTGTGTCTGTCATTAATTACGAGTCCACCAAGCAGGTTTTGGTGACGGTCAAGGGACATCCCTATCAGCGGGATGACTTTGCGAAACTCTTAGAGAGTTTATCGGGGGTGGCGTATTCCGTTGTTGAGCAGCCTGCGTGTCAGGCACTGTTTCAGTCGCACAACATCCAGCAGTACGATGCCCTTGTCGCTTACGACATGCCGGGCATCAATTTTGCGACACAGCCTCCGCAACTGGTGGCGCCCTCCGAAGCCTACAAAAACGATTTTCTTAGGATGTTGGATAACGGCAAGGGCGTGGTTTTTTTGCATCACAGCATTGCTGCCTGGCCACTCTGGCCGGAATACGCTGACATCGTTGGTGGACGCTTTTGGTATTTGCCTCAGATTCATAAAGGGCGTCACTACGCCGATGGAGGGTATCGCCATGATACCGAGCATCGCGTATCGGTATTAGCGGACCATCCTCTTACCGCAGGTATTCCTGAGCAGTTTGCACTTACCGATGAACTTTACCTGTATGACGTTTTTGATGATGGCAAGCTGGCATTGCTTGAATCCGATTTTCCATTTGCCCCCAATCAATTTTATTCGGCGACAGAAGCGGTGTCGGGCCGCATGTACAGTCGTGAAAACTGGCAGCGAGAAGGGGGTTCTTCTCTGGTTGGGTGGGTTAAACACTATCGTAACAGCCCCATTGTTTATCTGCAGATGGGGGATGGTCCGACCGCTTATCAGCACCCCACGTTCCGCAAGCTTTTAAGCAACGCTCTGCACTGGGTCATGAGTCCTGAAGCCCATGCTTGGGCACGCCAACGTCACCAGTTATCAGACCCTGGCAGGTGACGTCTGGCTCTTGTTAAGAAGACGTTAAAAGGTTTCGTTTTCACACGATGAAATGATACTCTCGCGCGCCTGAGTCGGTCACTGAGGTTGCTTAGTCGCCGTTGTCGATTTTGCTGACGACTCATCTCGATTTTCTCCCCGAAACGACTATGTTTGAAAGAGCGGTTGCAACCGCTCAGAGAATGTCTTTGTCCTCATCTGGTGACCACTCACGGGCATACCCAGTTTGCCCTGCCGGATACATCATTTAAATTAACGCGATTCAAGGAAATATTGTGCAAGCTGCACTACGTTCTATTGCAGCCCTTTTGTTGGGGGTTGCGATTTTGGTGGCCGGCAACGGGTTGTTGGGTATGCTGGTACCGGTCCGGGCCGGGCTGGAAGATTTCGCCACCACGGCAATTGGCCTTCTGTCGAGCGCATTTTCGCTCGGTTATGTGTTCAGCTGTTATTGCACTCCGGTGATGGTTCAGCGAGTCGGCCACATTAGAACCTTTGCCGTGTTGGCTGCCTTGGGTTCATCAATGGTGCTGTTGATGGGCTTGTTTGTGCATCCGGTCACCTGGATAGTGATTCGAGTCATCGGCGGCTTCTGTATGGCCGGGCTCTACATGGTGATCGAGAGCTGGCTGAGCGAGCGTTCCTCAAATGAGAATCGTGGCCAAATATTTGCCGTCTACATGATGATCAATCTTTTTGCAGCGATGGCGGGGCAGCTGTCTTTGCCTTTGGGCGATCCTTCCAGCCACGTGCTGTTTGTGGTGACCGGCATTGCGATTCTGCTGGCGTTGGTGCCGGTAAGTCTGACCACGTCCGCGGCACCCGCGCCAATTGTCAACGTCAAATTACGTCTTATGCGGCTATATCGCATGTCCCCGGTTGGGATTGTCGGTTGTTTCTTTGTCGGTATGGCGAATGGTGCATATTCTGGATTAGGAGCGGTCTATGCTCACCAGGCTGGCTTCACCATGTTTCAAGTTGCCTTATTTATGAGCGCGAGTCTGGTGGGCGGGGTGCTCGCCCAAGTGCCTATCGGGCGTGTATCTGACCGAGTGGATCGGCGCGGTGTCATTGTGGCCGTTTGTGCGTGTGCGATTCTGGTGGCACTGCCTCTGGCGATGGCGGGTGGTATAAACGGAGGCGTGTCTCTGGAGTTTTCCCCCATGTCGCTGATTATTTTGAGCGGTGTTATTGGTTGTTTTATTTACACCATGTACGCACTCTGTGTTGCCAACACCAATGACCAAATTTCTCCAGAAGATTTTGTCGAGGCGAGCAGTGCGCTGCTCTTGATGTACGGTCTCGGTGCCACTCTCGGCCCCTTTCTGGCGGCAATGCTTATGCAGACGGTCGGTGCTGGAGCTCTGTTTGTATTTACGACGGCTGTACATCTTTTGCTGATGATTTTTGTTTTGCATCGGATGAGTGTGCGGGAAACCGTGCCGCCGGAAGAAAGAGAGCTTTTTATTCAAACGGCCGCGCAACGCTCTACGCCTGCGGCAATTGCTATGGATCCCCGCGCTTCGCACGAGGATGAACCCGAGCATATGGAGCTGATGGAAGAGCGGGTCTGAATCCATTTCCGCCGGTTATGGAGGCGTAACACAACCTCCATTCCGGCAGTGCCGCCAACAGATGTTTTGAACATACGTCGGTGTTGCAGGTCGGACAAATGTTCGTCGCTGTTTCCTGCTTAAGCCGTGTAGAATGCGTCACCGCACTGTCGTTGACAGTCCATCAATAACAGGTTGTTCTTTTTGTGTTTGGCAAAACCTTTCTCTGCTATCTCTTTGCGCGCGTCTGTTTGAGTCTCGCCTCTACCGTTCTTTCGGTGACGATCGGCTGGCATCTATATCAGGCTACGGGCGATCCTTTCGATTTGGCGTTGGTCGGTCTGATGCAGATTCTGCCGATCATTGGCCTGTTTATTGTCACTGGCTGGGTGGTTGATAACGTCTCTCGCAAGAAGGTGCTGGTGATTTGTGCCGCCGCTCAGATGGCCGTGTTTGCCGGTTTGGCACTGGTTATGATGGATGGCACGGTTGAGCCGGTCTGGGTGTATGGGCTGCTCTTCGTCAACGGTTGTGCCCGCGCATTTAATGGGCCGGCTCTGCAAGCGGTGTTACCCAATATTGTTGCGCGCGATCAGTTGTCCAGTGCGGTTGCATTCACCAGTACCGCCTGGACGGCGGCGATGACAGCTGGGCCATTTGTCGCAGGACTTTTAATCAAGGTTTTGGATTTCCATACCTACGGGTTGTTAGCCCTTCTCGCGTTTGCCTGCATGCTGTCTTTGCTGGGATTGCCAACGTTGAGGGTTGCAGAGAAGTCACAGCGTGGCGGCCAGGAACTCCTGCAGGGGATCCGATTTGTACTGGCTAATCCCATCGTCATGCCAAGCATTACTTTGGATCTGTTCATTGTGTTGTGCGGCAGCGTTGTGGCATTGCTGCCAGTATTTGCCGTTGATGTTCTTAATGGCGGGCCTGAGGTATTGGGCTTGTTACGCGCCATGCCGGCGCTGGGGGCTGTGGTGGCTGGTGCAATATTGACCCGGTTGCCTGATCTGCGCGCTTCTGGGCAGCGGCTTTTTGTTGCCCTGATGATTTTCTGTGGTTCGATATTACTGTTCGCCCTGTCGCACACCCTTTGGCTGAGTTTGTTGGCCCTGTTTATTTATGGGGCCTCTGATATGGTCAGCGTCAATATTCGTTCAACTCTGATTCAAATCGCGACGCCCGATGACTTGCGGGGCAGGGTGAGCGCGGTCAACTCCCTGTTCATCGCCTCATCGAACGATCTTGGGGACTTCCGAGCGGGTGCGCTTGCTGCGGCAATAGGGGCTGTGCCGGCGGTGCTTACCGGTGCAGGCTTAGCGTTTGTGGTGACCATTGCCGGGTGGTGGCGCTATCCGACCCTAAGGCGATTGGATCGTCTCCAGGACGCTGAATATATGGAAGTGGCAAATCGAGACTGACCTGGCATTCCGTTTAGGAATGCCAATCATAAAATTAATTCCTTTTACATATGGGAAAGATGGGCGCATCCTTCGCATCCTTGTGATGTATGGGAAGGTCGTTTTATGTGGGTTGTTATTACACTTTTTGCTGCAGCCTGTCAGTCTGCGCGGACGGCTTACCAAAATTCTCTGGCCCGTGAGAGCGGTTTTCTACACGCCACGATGGCCAGATCTCTATACGGTTTACCGTTGGTCAGCCTCTATTTGCTGATCTGCTTTCTGTGTCTGGGGCCGGTGTCTTTGGCCGATTCAAAAAGATTCTTTATTACCGCCAGTGTCTGCGCCATTGCCCAGGTAATGGCGACCTATCTGATGTTGCGGGTGTTTGAGTCGGGGAGTTTCGCGCTGGGCGTTTTACTCGCTAAGACGGAAGCGGTACTGGCGGCATTGGTGGGGCTGGTCATTGCCGGGTATTTGCTGTCGTTTACTGCCTGGTTGGGGGTCGCCGTAGGAATGGCCGGAGCTTTGGTGATGAGTGTGGATTTTAATAATCTGCGTGGTATGCACAAAGATAAATCGCTCATTTTCGGCCTGGGCAGCGGTTTGTGCTTTGCGGTGACGTCCGTTACCGCATCTATGGCCAGTCATTCACTGGAGGGATCCATCTTCGTCTGCGCTGGTGTGACTTTGTGCTACGTCTTGACATTGCAGTCGTTGATTTTGTGCGGTCTACAGGTGATTAAAAGCGGTGATCCTCTGGTCTTTTTAAAGGGATCCCGGTCGTTGAACATCAAAGTTGGCGTGCTAAGTTCTCTGGGGTCTATTGGCTGGTTTACCGGGTTTGCGCTGGTGAATCCGGCCTTGGTGAAAACCCTGGGCCAGGTCGAAATTCTGGGGACCTTATATTACTCTCGTGTTCGCTTTGCCGAACGAATGACCGCCCAGCAATGGGTGGGCGGTGCGCTGATTCTGTTGAGCGTCATTCTTGTCACGGTGGCGACCGTTTAGCGAGCCATGGCGCGCAATCCCTGAAGGATACTGCCTGTTACCAAGCCTGAGTCGACGTTTAGGCGCCAGGAATCGACCATTGTCGTCATGGAATGCGATGTAGGTTTGGGCGATGAGGTGAGCTTGCCTTGGTCGGCATTCTTACGTTGAGCGAGCGCCTGCCAGTCGCGCATGTGTGTCAAGAGTTTCACCGGTCCGCGAGCATCAGTGACGGTAATCCCTTCTGAAAATCCGCGATGTCCATCCAATCCCAGTTTACGAGCTTTTAATTTGGAAATGAGTGGATCGCCAGGGCGGTGTACTTTCAGATTGCCAAAGGGGTCTGCCATATAAAGAGGAAGCTGCCACTGCTTAACCAGGCGAGTGTCGCCTGTTGAAAAGTACTTGCGTGACCAGTGCTCCGCCCCATGGGTATGCCAAAACGCCCGCAAGTGATAACCCTTTAGGCCAATCAGCCGCGTACTGGCCTGGCCGCTAAAGCGTTCTCCGGGCGTCACTGTATAAATAAAGTAGCCTTCCTCTGCATGTTGCAAAATGGTGCCAATAAATTCCCTGTCTTCAGAAATTGAAATCGGATTGAAAAAGTTCCCTGCGGCAATCGCCGCCGCGTCAGCGGTTGGGTGGGGCGTTGGTACGATCAATTGTGCCTGCACATTCATGGCGATTAGCCAGATGAATGCAACCCAAGCAATCGGTAAGCGGTATCGGCTAGGGCGATAAAAATGACTCGGGTTTGTCCATTGTTGGAGCAGCGATTGGAGCGGGATGTTCAACATGAGACTTCCTCCTTGACCTGTGTCCTGTGGCGGTGTGAGGAGTCTCGTTTTTCGGGGTCAGCGGCGCCTGATGGAAGTCGGTGGTATAGTCACGATAAACTTAAAGATCATAAACAAAGCTTCGGAAACCTTCGGAAAACCTTCGCGACAAAACAATAACACCCTATAAATCATGCATTTATGATAAATTGGTGGCTGTTTTGACATTGTGTGGATTTCTGTGACCTGGTGGCGGCAAATGGAACAGTCGGAACTTGAATCAGGCTTTTATCTTGGGGATTGGTTGGTCGAACCACTGGCTGGCGCTTTCTCTCGGGGTGAAGCTCGCTATCATGTTGAGCCCAAATTGATGGACGTTCTGCTCTGTCTGGCGTTAAAACCTGGTGAAACGGTGTCTCGTGAAGCTCTTCTGGCGGACGCCTGGCCTGGGGTTGTGGTCAGTGAAGAGGTGCTGACCCGAGCCATTTCCGAATTGCGCAGTCTGTTGCAAGATACGGCCAGAGAGAAGCGGTATATCCGCACGCTACCCAAGCGGGGATATGCGCTAATTATGCCGGTTCGTCCCCTGGAGGTTGCCGGCGCTGACTCGGTATCACTAGCGCAAACCGCCCAGAGTACGTCCAGTAACATGGCCGGTGAGCATTCGGCGACGCAAGCTCAAGCTGCGATATCCAGCACCAAAGCCTCGGAACCAGAACCGGTTGATCACAGCAATAAAACGGCCTCAGGTACGCCTTTTCCTAAAGTGGTTTTAGCCGGTTCAACCAAAGTCGCCCTCGGCGGCGTGAACTTTGTATCACGGACCTTGAGAACGCTGTGGCGCTTTGTTTTCTTCTTTGTCATGGCTATTGGCGCATTGGTGACTTTCGGTATCACTGCGGCGATTTTATTTCAGGGTGATGATGGCATTCGTGTTATGCACGAGGATGGAACGGAAGAGTCCTTGTCGGAGGCTTTGCGGCGCTTGCAAAAGGCCAGCGGAGCAGAGGCCATGCCAGAACAATCTAAGACCCTTGCGGTACTGCCCTTTGCCAACTTGAGTGGCGATGATCAACAGGATTATGTCGTCGATGGGGTTGCAGAGGATATTCGCAATGCGTTGATCCAGATTCCCAATCTGAAGGTAGTCGCCAGAACATCATCTTTGGTCTTTAAAGATAAAGCGATAGATGTTCGAGAAATCGGGCGCCAACTAGGCGCTGATGTACTACTCGAAGGGACCGTTCGTACCCAGGGGCGTCAGGTGCGGGTAACCGTCCAGCTCACCGACGCTGAAACTGGACACCCTCTGTGGGCTGACAGCTTTAACCGCGATATGTCCGATGTATTTATGATCCAAGAGGATATCGCCGAGGAGGTCAGCAAAAATTTGGAGTTACAGTTAAGCGCTGATTTTAGTGAGCCTGCCCCTATGAATCCGGAGGCCTATCGCCATTATGTGCAGGGGCGCCATTTGTGGCATCAACGTACCGAACGGTCACTCAATGCGGCCGAGCAACAGTTTCAGGAGGCCATTGTCATTCAGCCAGATCTTGCTCTGGCATGGTCAGGTTTGGCTGACACCTATAGCCTTTCTTATCAATATGCGCATCTGCCACTACAAGATTCTGTTCGTAAGGCCATGGACGCGTCTAATCGGGCGTTGGAGTTAGGCCCCCAATTGGCAGAGGCGCATGCCTCCAAGGGGTTGGTATATTCCATTTCTATGGATATACCATCGGCGCGTCAATCTTTTGAGCGCGCTGTTCAATTAAAGCCCTCGTATTCCATGGCGCGTATGTGGTTGGGAACAACATTTCTCGAAGAGAGAAAGTTAAACGACGCCTTTAACCAATACAGTCGCGCTCTGGATAATGATCCCCTACATCCATCGATTCAGACGAATTTTCTTACCGCATTAAAATTACAAGGACGCTATAACGAAGCCAATCAATTGGGCAATCAGTTTTTTGAGCAATCCCGTGATGAAAGGCTGATTCAGCAAATACTCGACAGCTATTTTACAACTGGGCAGTACGATAAAGCGTTTGATTTCTTGCTGTTGCATAACTTCTCGGGAGAAGACAAAAAGAACTTTGCCGCATACAGCGTCAGTATGGCGCTGCTACGTTTGGGGAATTTGTCCCAAGCGGAAAGGCTCATTGAGCACCAGGTGGCGGTGTTTTCAGATTTGGAGTCTGTGCAGATTGATATGACCCGAGCGCTGGTTCAGAAGCGCTACGATCTGGTCGATGATATCGCCAAGCGTCTCGCGACTATTTCTATAACGGACATCCACGATAAACAAGTTGCCTGTGAAAATTACAATAAATCGAACAGGGCGAGGAGCTTGTATTGGCAAGGGCTTGGAGCTTATGGGCGGTCTGATTTTGAGTTAGCAGGCCGCCTTATGGAAGAGGCAAAAAAACTGGGTGGGCTGTGCTGGGGAGATCCAGATATAGAGTTATCACTGGATTTGTATCGTGCTGATATTGCTGGAAGGTTGGGGCAAGAAGCGGACAAGCAAGCTATTTTGAGTGAGGTTGATAGCAGTATCCGTGACCTTCACAGCGCTGGATGGGGCCACGTAGCTCTGCAGCTTTCTGAAGTCATGCTCCATATTATTAAAGGGGATGCGGAGCAGGCTCGGAGCCTGGTTGATGACTTGGAAGGCGATGACATTCAGATAATGGTTACCGGTGCCGTCGACCCAATGTTTCAGCGGTATTTGGAGGATCCTGGTATCAGCGAGATCTTTGACGATTCCAACCAAGACTATATTGAGCTGCAGCATCGAACAAAACAGAGAATGCTCGCCAAAATTGGCATTTAAAACACTGTTTTGCGGGTGTGGGCATTGGCTGGAAGCCAAAGTGTAGACTGCGTCACAAAACGCAGATGTCCTCGCGATCTCCCTGCAGTCTGCTTGGTTTTGTCTATACTCGTGTAAACAGCACGCTGTGAGTTGGTGCGACGTAAATCATGCAGGTCGCGCCAGACAGAGGTCCATTGGGGGATAGCGAGAGATATCTATAACTGAGAGGGATTCACTCTAAGTTATAAGGAATAACATTCTAACGATAGGGATCAGATTCTCGAGTTTTACAGTGACATTGGTGACGATAGATTTAACCCTAGGGTCGATCGGCATAGGTGTTCTTGTCTTCCGCCTTATGACGTCGCTCTGTCTCAGTGGTGCTAACGAGTAACTAACGGAACGGAATTTGGCCGCTTCTATGGCGTTTTGGCGTCTTGTTGATCCTTCTGACTTTTCACAGTCAGCCCTGCCAGCACATCACGATCACTGGTTGTGTGCCGCTGCGTTCCTTATCGCCATTATTACGGCATCGGTTTTCTATCCTCTGGCCAGACGCTTTCATCAATCCAGCGGATCTGAGCGGTATGTTTGGCTGCTGTCTGGCAGTTTTGCCGCCGGTATCGGCGTGTGGGCGATGCACTTTACCGGCATGCTGGCATTTCGAACGGTCGTCGCGGTGTCTTATGATCCACTGATCACAGCGATGAGTGTTGTACCGGCGATTGTGGCAACCGCAGGCTGTATTTTGTTATTGCGGAAGGATCAGCGGACTCTGAAGGGGCTGGCTTTGCCTGCGTTAATCCTCGCGGCGGGCATAGGATCCATGCATTACCTAGGCATGGAGGCGATGCAAGTCTCTGCCGATATGTACTATGTCCCATCGCTGTTTTTCTTTTCTCTGATTGCTGCCGCGATTTTTGCCTACGGCGGTCTTTTGGCAAAATTTTACTTGGGGCGTGATACGACCTCTGCGAGCATGGTGGCTTCCATAGGCGGATCTGTGCTTATGGGATGTGCAATTGCTGCGATGCACTTTACTGCCATGGCGGCCACGTATTTTCAGCCCAACGCCGATACGGTTCTTACCGGCGTCCACAGTTCGTCTCCCTGGATGGTCGTTGCGGTCAGTGTCGCGGCACTGATTGTTCTGTCGTCGTTTTTTCTGGCAATGGTGGTCGATGGCCGCTTTGTCGCACTGGGGCGCAACTTACAGCACAGTGAAGTTCGCTTTCAGCGCCTGGCAGACACGACACGTACTGCCATTTTTACCTTTAATGAGCAATTTATTACCTACGCCAACCCAGCACTCAGTCAGATAACCGGATATTCCCCCAAACAACTGCTGCGTATTCCTGTGGGTACCTTGCTGGGCGATGAATTTCTGTTTTATGCGCGGCAAATCCTCGATGAAAACGCGCCTAAGAAACAGCAAACCTATTACCCTCAGTTGGAAGTCGTATCTGCGTCCGGTGAAAAGCACTGGCTCTACCTGAGCATGACTCGGGGTGAAACGGGGGAGAGTATTTGCGGCTTGGCGAGTGCTCTGGACATCACGGATCAAAAAGAGGCAGAGCTGCAACTTCAGGATCTCGCCTACGGTGACGCATTGACCCGCCTGCCAAATCGCTTTCGGTTTATGGAGTACCTGAAGTCCAAATTAGGCAGGCCAGGGCATTATCATGTCGCTATTTTCGATCTCGACAATTTTCGCTTGATCAATGACTGCTATGGGCATGATCGCGCGGATCAAATTCTCGTGTACATTGGCAATAAACTGAACGAACAAGCCCGTGATGGCGACATGATTGCGCGACTGAGCGGTGATGAATTTGCTGTCATTCGACCTGTTGAGTCGGAAGAGGCCCCTCTCGATGAGTTCGCAGACGTTCTCTGCGATGTCCTTAAGGAATCCCTGCGCCCTTATCGCGTCGTCCTGGAAGTCGGGGCGAGTATCGGTTTGATGGCGCTGTGTGCAGAAAGTTACGAGCGCGCAGATGACGTCGTGCGGGACCTGGGGCTGGCCAGGGTAAGAGCCAAGGCCGCAGAAGGGGTTACTTGGGCGGTTTATGATTCAAAACTGGACGAAGCCGCTAAGCGGGGGCGTGAACTTGAAGGGGAGTTGAAGCTTGCCGTGGCCAATGGCGGCCTGGAGCTTTACTACCAGCCGATTGTTGACGCCAATGATCTATCTGCCAAGGGGTTCGAGGCGCTGGCCCGTTGGCGTCGTGCCAATGGCGAAATGGTTTCGCCCGCTGAATTTATTCCCATTGCTGAGAAGAGTGGAATTATAGCCAGTATCGGTTTGTGGGCGTTGGAATCGGCAGCCCTGCAAATCAGCGAATGGAACCGACGGGGCTTCGATCCGACGCTCTACATCAGTGTCAACATGGCGCCCGTCTCAGTCAGTGATCTGCGGTTTCAACGGAAGCTCGCAGAAGTGATCGAAAATTACGGGATTCATCGTGGGCAGCTCAAACTCGAATTAACAGAGCGCGTGTTGATGCGGGATACCGAGTTGGTTCAAAAACGGTTACAAGCTTTCCGGGATCTTGGATGTGACTTAATGCTCGACGATTTTGGCACCGGGTATTCCTCTCTGTCTTATTTACAAAAACTGCCGATTAACGTCATAAAGATTGATCGCAGCTTTGTTTCGGCATTGAGTAACCGCGGTGCCTCTGGCGTCATCATTAAGTCTATTATTGCGATCTCTCAACATTTGGGGATGACGACGGTATCGGAAGGTGTGGAAACCGCGCCACAAGCCGCAATTCTCGCCGAACTTGGCAGTCAATACCTGCAAGGGTATTTATTCGCACAGCCGATGCCCGCCAATCAGGCGACCACCTGGCTGGCTGGTCACTATGAAAATGATGCGCGGGTTGGCGCCTGACAAAGGCGTCTTGTAGCTCTTTCGCATCACGTCGTTTCGGGAACCTCTGATTAATTACCTACGTTGCCTTCGCCACGTTAATAATGATATCAAAATGCCCATTTACGCCACGTAAACCCGAGGGGGCGGTCCCAGCGTTTTTCGGCCATGACTGCCTTGTACTGGCTGCCTCGCCAACACGAATCAGACGTTCCTTAGATATGTGGTTCGACGGTCATTCCGTTAGCGACGACGCTACCCGCGCGAGGCGGTCACTTAGCTGAATCACTCTCCTTTTTTGATCGGAAGTATCGGGTCATCTTCGCAATTGGCGAATGCTTTCACCCTTGAATATTCTCTCAAAGCGGCTTGAACACCGGGCGTATACTTGAGCAGGAGGGAGCTTTAGCAAAGGATAGTAGGGAATTTCCGAAATGGTTTCCTTCACGGTAATGAAATATCGACTGCCAATCTGTCATGACTTTCAATAAAACGACTACAGGTTGAAAGAGTGCAATTTTGACTTGTGGTGTGGGGCAAATGTTTGCGCTCTTGTCAAAATTGGCACCTCATATTCTTTTTTCTATTTACATCCTGGCGGTGTTGGCAGCATATTGTTCTTTACGGAGATTGTCATAAATTGGTTATGATGACTTGCTAATAATGCGTCCTAGAGAGTCGTCGGAAAAGTCCAAGAAAGAATCTTTGCATCGAGCGAGGTTCTGTGAATTTGAGAGATCACGACTCTAAAGGAAATTGTGTACATCAACAAAAAAACAAGGATTGGTTTTTATGGTGTTAACACGGATGTTGCCCCGCGCCTTTGGCCGAGGATTTCAGCGATATACCGCGATGGGATTAACGGTTATGGCGCTCGGTGGCTGCGCGGTTACCGAGCAGCTGGCCAATACCCCAGCAAACAGTCAACGTTCTCTAGAATCATTTTCTAAGCCGAGTGTTGAGCAGGCTTGTTATGATCGAGCAACGGAACCTTATACTGCCGTTGTCGATGCTCATTTTCATCCTCGCCCCTTTGGTGGGGCAGCCATTCCTCCTGATGAAATGATTGATATTTTTGATCAAACCAGTGTTAGGTTTGTCAATTATTTTGGTATTGGACAGGTCTTGGAATTGAATTCCGGTTGCACCTATTATCTGGATTGCCCCGGTGTGGCTGCGCAGCCCAGTATTAAAAATGATTTCGTGAATGGTATGAATTATGGGGCTTACCCCCATGAGAACCTGCACATCACCTTATCCATGACGTTTATGGACTTGGCGCATCCAGAAAATATTGTGGAACTGATTGAGCTCTACGATCGAGAATATCCGGGCATGTTTTCCTGGTCGGGAGAACTCAATGTGATGAAACAGGCGTTGTTGCCGAATTTGGCTGAGCCTTCAACGGAAGCGTCGATTGAACAGTGGGCGCCATTTATGGCGGTGCTGCGGGACAGGGATATTCCTGTCACCTTACACTCCGATTTAGGGAATGACGACAATCCCACTGAGTTTCTGCCCTTGATGAAAAGTGTTCTAAAACACTATCCCGATAATAAAATTGTTTGGGCGCATATGGGGTTATCAAAAGAACTCACAACGATGGATCCACAGAAGCACGTGGCTCTGATGAAAGAGTTTCTCGATACCTATCCCAATTTGATGCTCGATATTTCCTGGGATGTTCTTTTTAATGCCTACCACCAGTGGGGCGACGTGTTTATCGACTTCTTTAATGCGTATCCAACACGGATTTTACCGGGCACAGATTTTGTCGCGGCGGATACCAAACCCAGAGATCAATACGCCAAAGAACTTGATGTAACCAGTCGAGCGTTGAAGTTTCTCGATAACAATGCGTTTCGTCAAATTGCCCTAGGAGAGAACTACTTCACGCTAATGAACTTGGATTTCGAAGCGCCCAGCGTGTGTCCTTATGAGGTTCCGGAAATTCCCTCGGCGAATTAACCATGGGATATCGTTTACGCGTCTGGAATCTGGTTTGTATAGGACCGGCGTTATTGGTATCCGGTTCGGTTTTGAGTCAGTCGACTGACGTGATCGAACCGGAAAGTTCCGACGAATATCACGTTGAGGGCTTTGCCTCGGAACCCAATCAGCACAGTGAGTTTTTGCCTTTGTTGCAGCGTCTTGAAAGCATGCCCGTGTTTTCCGACAGTCAGCTGCAAGTAAAGCCAAGGACCTACTATCTCAATCGAAACCGTGATGAGAATCCTGATAACTTGGGTTGGGCATTGGGAGGCTCACTTGCCTATCAGTCGGGTTGGTGGCAGGAGCGACTGCAGGTGGCTGCCACGCTGTTCACATCGCAGAAGCTCCATGGCCCTTCAGATAAAGACGGCACACTGTTGTTCGAGCCAGGACCAGAAGGGTTTACGGTATTGGGGGAGGCGAACGTCACTCTGCGGTTGACGGATACCCTGGGTCTCAGAGCCGGTCGCCAGAGTCTGGATCTCCCTTACCTGGGAAAACACGATATCCGTATGGTTCCCAATACGTTTGAAGGGGTGGTTATAGGCTCGGCAGTTGATCAGGGATTTTCGTATATTGGCGGTTATATCACCGACATTAAACGCAAGAACGATGATCAATTTATCAGCATGGCGGAGGCGGCTGGAGCGGATGATGACGGGGGAACCGCTCTGCTGGGAGCCAGATACACACTTTCTGATCAACTTCTGGTTGGCGGAATCTATCAGCATACCGATGATGTTTTCGATACCTGGTTCTTTAAGACAGAGCAGGGGCTGACGCTCACGTCGGCAACGTCCGCAAAAGCGAGTTTGCAATACACCAATCAGTACAGCGTCGGTGACCAGGCCATTGGTGATTTCGCAACCGATCTTTGGTCTGCAAAGCTGGAGTATTCCATCGATGAGTTTACCTGGCGTCTGGGCGCCAGTGTGACAGACAGCGATCACCCCTTGCAAAAACCCTTCGGTAATCCAGCAAATTATCTCTCCGTCATTGTCGATGATTTTGACCGGGCAGGTGAGCAGGCGATGATGTTTGGTGTGTCTATGGATTTAGGTCAATTTGCCAATGCAGATTTGAGTGCATTTGGTAATGTTGTACGAGGGGATACCCCCGATAAAGGCGTTCATGCGACGCCCGATGAAACGGAATATGACTTAACTTTCGATGCACACTTTCTGGGCGGATCTGCGGAATCTTTGTGGATCAGAATTCGTGCAGCCTGGATTGATCAGGAAGAAGGTGTCGCTGACGGTGATGATTTTTTCGATTTTCGTATCATCGTTAATTACGATCTGGATTTGATATAAGGGCACCTTTCATAAAATAGGGGTTTCGATTTCTGGCAAGCAAGTAATGAGCGATCACAGCCATCACGTTGCCAGAACTCAAAAAACCCTTCTTAGAGATACCCATAACTCTACTATCGCAGTTCGCGAGTGCAGGATGCGCTTATGGCTTCGCTTAAAAAGAATAGCCCTCTAAAAACGTCAAGGGTGATGTCGTTTTGTTTACTCACATGTATGTCTTTCAACTCCGTTGCGGCAGATCTTACGACGGAAGAGGAGCTTAAAGAGTTACAAAAAATGCGCGAGCGTTTGCTGGAGGACATTCATTCTTTCGATACACGGATTAAAGCATTGGAAAATAAGTTGCAGCTGGACGTGGCCGAAGAAGAATTACCTTTAACGCCGAAAACAAAACCACTGGAATCGATAGCAAATTCGGCAGATGCAGACAACGCCTGGGGACGTTTTGAACCCGGCAAGGGCTTTGTGCTTGCACGAACAGAACTAGGAGAACTAGATTTTAGTGTATTTACCTATGCTCGTTATTTGAATCAGCGTGGGTTGGATGAGACTTACACGGACAGTTTTGGGCGGACCTCTGAGATTGACTATCGCAATGACATTCAATTTCAAAAGCTGACCATGAACTTCAAGGGTTGGTTGTTCGATCCTCGTTTTCGATTCCTGTTTTACACCTGGACGTCCAATACCAGTCAGGGCGATCCGGCTCAGGTTGTTGTTGCGGGCAATCTCGGCTATCAGTTTAACGACGCTTTTAATCTCTATGCCGGTATCGGAGCCCTGCCCAGCACTCGCTCGACCAATTACACCTTTCCCAATTGGTTGAAGAATGATCATCGGACGATTGCCGATGAATTTTTCCGTGGTTCCTACACATCTGGTATCTGGGCTTCTGGCAGTTTACTGCCGGGGCTCGAATATCGGGCTATGTTGGGCAACAATTTAAGCCAATTAGGAGTGAATGCCTCACAGTTGGATGATGGTTTAAATACCCTATCCACAGCGCTCTGGTGGATGCCGACAACCGGTGAGTACGGGCCAGGTGCCGGCCTTGGCGATTATGAAATGCATGAGAATTTCTCGACACTGTTTGGCGTTCACTTTACGCGCAGCCGAGAGGATGCCCAGGGGCAACCGGGCACGGAAGGGTTTGAGAATGCTCAGATTCGCCTGTCGGATGGAACGTTAATTTTTAGCGATGATCCATTTGGCACCGATACCGATATTCGTAAGGCAACCTATCAGATGATGGCGCTAAACGGTGGATTTAAATATCAGGGCCTGTCTGTCGAAGCCGAATATTATCAACGTTGGGTCGATGATTTCTCTACCACAGGTGGCGGCAATTTACCGATTTCAGAGCTGAATGACGAAGGTTTTCAAATACAGGGGTCCGCGATGCTTAAACCGCGCTCCCTACAGGGTTACATTGCATACTCAAAGATTCTGGGAGAGTACGGTAACCCATGGGATTTTAGTGCCGGCATCAATTGGTTTCCATTCCAGCGCAAAGAGGTGCGGTTGAATCTGCAAGGCTTGTATCTCGAGGATTCTCCAGTGGGTTATAGCAGCGTTCCTTTCGCGGTCGGCGGTAATGGTTGGGTGGTGAGTTCAGACCTGATATTGGCATTTTGAGACGATACTCTAGTCCCAGCTCTGGTGCATAAAATGGAACGGCTTGTATCACCGGCATGAATTGACCCAGAAATGCGCCAGTTCTACTCTTTTCGCTCCCATGCCGGTGATTCCCTGTTTTCTCTAATGAATCGCCGGCTCAAATAACAATAATTTCAAGGAGCGATTACCACATGACAGCGATCACGCATAAAACGGCGTTTGTTACCGGAGGTGGGTCCGGGGTTGGTTATGGACAAGCTTATCGGTTGCTTGAAGCTGGCTGCAAGGTTGCCATTGCGGATATCCGCGAGGACCACCTGCAGGAAGCCGTTGACAAACTGTCTCCTCTCGGAGGCAGTCTGCTGCCGGTTGTGCTCGATATTACAGATCCGTATGCATATCTGGAAGCGGCAGATCGCGTGGAGGATGAATTGGGACCAGTGCAACTGCTGTTTAATACCGCAGGTGTGTCTCATTTCGGCCCCTTGCGAGATGCAACCCTCGAAGATTGGCAGTGGCAATTGAATGTCAATCTGATCGGCGTTATCAACGGTGTGCAAACCTTTTTGCCTCGTATGATGGAGCGTTCCGAAGATGAATGCCATATCACCACAACGGCTTCGATGTCGGCCTTTATGGCGCTGCCGACCACAGGGATTTACTGTGCGACGAAAATGGCGGTGCGTGGTTATGTTGAAACTCTGGCGTTAGAGTTGAAGGAATCTCATATTGGCGTATCCATGTTGTGTCCTGGCGCCGTCAATACCAATATCCACGAAGCCGTGTTAACGCGCCCCAAACATCTAAGTAATACCGGTTATTACGGCAAGGATGAAACGGTATTTGAGCATCTTAAAAAGGTGATTCAGATCGGAATGGAGCCGGAGACGCTGGCGGCATTCACGTTAGAAGGTATCGAAAGGGATCAGTTGTATATTCTTCCGTATCCAGAGTTCAAACAGGCTCTAGAGGACGGGCATCGCAAAGTTATGGCATCGCTGGCGCTTCCAGAAGACGACCCGGAATACGAGAAGCGTGTGGCTTATGGTGTGCCTGGTGGAAAATAACCGTTGAGTTCTTTAACCTGGTGACACGTCTTTGACGATCTGAATATCTTCGATGTGCGACAGTTTTCGACAGATACTCACAAAAATTGACCTTGTTTTTCGCAACTGTCTGGTACGCCTGCGTACTAAAGAGTAGGCCGATCCACGCGCGAATCGACGTAAGTGGTGGCTTGCTTAATGAGAGGAAAGGTTAATGAACAACGTCAATCGTCAACGTTTTTGTTTGCCAGAGAGGAAGAATTTGCTCTTGGCATTTTCCGTAAGTGTGATTCTAGGATTATCAGGTTGTGCCTCACCGTCTCTGCAGACCGGGCCGAATGCAGAGGTCAGTTTTGATGGCTTGACCAAAGTTGATCACACGACCATGGATGAGGTTTGGGTTCGAGCGGATGCGAGCATCGGTCGCTATGACAAGATTATGTTGGCAGAGCCAGAATTCAGTTATAAGCCCGTCAAAGAGAGTGTTGCGAGTCGTTTTTCGGCAACCTATGGAGGCGAAACAGAATTTCCACTCAGTGATGAGCAAAAACAAAAGCTGGCCGATACCTTTCGGCAGGTGTTTACAACGGAGTTGAGTCACAGCGAGCATTTTACGTTAACAGACCAGCCAGGACCCGGTGTGTTGGTTATTAATGCCCGTCTGCAGGACATTGTTTCAAATGTACCTCCAGAGCCGGTAGGGCGATCGGATATTTTTATCGATGAAGTGGGCAGTGCGACATTAATTCTGGAAATTCACGATTCTCAGACCGACACTATCCTGGCCAGAGCAAAGGATGAGGGAACGGCAGAGAGTGATTTACCACATCTGCAGCGATCAAATGCGGTGACCAATTGGCGGGAGGTGAGACTGGAAGCCCAAAAATGGGCGTCTACCTTACGACGTAATCTGGATGAGCTGGCTCAGTCGCCAGCAGCTCAGTGATTTTCTTTCAGCAAAGATTGTCGCACCGTTCATGGTTTCTGATTTTTGGCTTCTAGAGAGTGTATAACTGTCGCGAAGCCTATCATTTTTTGCGAATGGACAATAGAAATTTCCGCATTGCTGTGTACACTTTCTAGTAGCAGCAGGCTGGCCAACTGTTGGGGTTGGCGCCAGCAGCCTGTTAATGGAGGTGTCCCTTATGAGAGAGTACATTCGTCATCCCTCTGATATTCCGATTGAAATTCGCACTGCTCAGGATCAGGCGGTCGCCATGGAAGAAGCTCAGGACATCAGCTATGGTGGCTTGGCGTTTTACTCGGATACGGCAATGCGGCCGCGGTCACTGATAAGTCTACATATTCCCCATGTCATGACAGCAGAAGAATCCACATTGGCCCGGGTTGCCTGGTGTCGTCGTATCAATGGTAAGTACACGGTAGGGGTGGAGTTTCAGGATTCGACAGAAGCCTATCGTGTTCGAATGGTAGAGCAGGTATGTCATATTGAAAGTTATCGACGTGACATTGAGACTAAAGAGGGGCGTAGCCTGAGCTCGGAAGAGGCAGCCGCCGAGTGGATTGGGCGCTACGCTGGAGATTTTCCGGATCCTTAATTACGTACGTGGGCGATGGCACAAGACGATTACACCTATATGAATATGGCCATTGGCCAAGCCCGCGTTGGGCGTACACCCTTTGGCGCGCTCCTTGTCCAGGACGGGCGCATACTGGCAGAAGGCTACAATACCGTTGCTCGGAGTAACGACCCAACCGCCCATGGTGAAATTGTGGTTATTCGAAAAGCCTGTGAGACAATGCAGAAAAGCCAGTTGCACGGTGCGACGTTATATACCACGGGTGAACCTTGTCCGATGTGCATGTCGGCAGCGATCTTTAGCGGGATAGGGCGCTTGGTTTACGGCGTAGCGATCGACAAGATTGCACGGTTCATGCCCCAGATTCGCTTGTCGAGTCGGCAGTTGTGCGATTGTGTAGAAAATGCCCCCGAGGTCGAAGGTCCGGTGATGGGGCCTGCCTGCGAGCTGTTGTTTCAAGAATTTACCCGCTCTTGAAGCAAGTGAAAAATTGCACGATCACTGACTTCTAAATCTGTATTTGGTGCTTTGCCTCCTGGCTGCTATGCTGGGGCCTGTTGCTATTTTTTGCCGATCCCCCCTGCAATGTTGTATAGCCATGCCAATGCATCCTTCCTGCGATTTTTTAGCCCCTGAGCACAAATTTCAGCTCCATGATCTGTTAAAGGTCAAGGCGCCGCCCACACCGAATGATTTTGAATCTTTCTGGCAGGAGGCTTATCAAACCGTTTTGATCCGACGACCACGACTTCGGCTTGCTGGAGAGCGTGGGCAAGGGCCTTGGCGAGTTTTTGATATGCACTACCAGTCGACGGATGGGGTCACCATTGGCGGCTGGTTGTTGCTGCCCAAGCTGGCGCCGCCGCGTCGGGGGTTTATCATCGGTCACGGCTACGGGGGGCGAGATGCGCCGGATTTGGATTTGCCCTTTCACGATGCCGCGCTGTTATTTCCCTGCTTTCGAGGTATTTCCCGCAGCCGTACTGAGGGGATTTCGGACGATCCCTATTGGCATGTATTGCATCATATAGATGACCCTAAACGCTATGTTTTGCGAGGGTGTGTTGAAGATCTTTGGTTAGGCGTCTCGGCCTTATTGTCACACTTCCCTCAGTTGGAAGGCAAACTTGGCTATTTGGGAATCAGTTTCGGTGGTGGCATTGGAGCGCTGGCGCTGGCCTGTGAGAAACGCATCGCGAGTGCACATTTTAATGTCCCTACCTTTGGGCAGCGCCGGTTGCGCTTACGTCTGCCAACGCACGGCAGCGGTCGAGCGGTGCAGAGCCACTGTCGGGCGCATTCTCGAACAGTACTCAAGACGCTGAGTTATTTCGATGCCGCCTGTGCCGCTCCACGGTTAACCATGCCAATTCACTGTGCTTTAGCGTTACAAGATCCGGTGGTGACGCCGCCTGGCCAGTTCGCCATTTACAATATGGCGCCGAGCGATAAGCAGTTATTTGTGCTGGACGCGGGACATATGGAATATCCCCGTCAGGAGGCTCAGCGACGGGAACTGGTGGCGGAGCTAGAACAGTTCTTCGCACCTCTGGTCGGCGAGGCGGAGGCGCTATGATCGGTATTGTGGCTATCGGGCAGGACGCTGGGGTTTACGGTGAACAGGTCTTATCATAAGTGGTGGAGCCCTCACCTTAGACGTGAAATGGAGCTGTTGGTGTTTGGGCACGGTGGTGCCAGAGTTCTGGTGTTCCCCACTCGCGGTGGTCGATTCTACGAATATGAGAATCTACGTTTAGTGGAACGACTCGCCCCCAAATTAGATGCGGGCACGATGCAGCTGTTTTGTATTGATGAGCTGCACTATGAGAGTTTTTATTGTTTCTGGGCTCACCCTTCTGGCAGGGTTAAACGTTATCTGGAATTTGAACACTATGTCCTACAGGAAGTCTTTCCGTTCATGGACAGCATCAACACTCATCCCTGTACGATCAGCCACGGTTGTAGCCTAGGCGCCTTTCACGCCGCTAATCTTGCATTTCGCCATCCTCATCTTTTTCAAAAACTCTGCGCGTTTAGCGGACGTTATGATTTAACGCTAGCGGTCGAGAGTTTTAATGATTTGTTCGATGGCTTCTATAACGACGATGTTTACTTTAATACGCCCAGCCATTTTTTGCCCAACTTACAACGAGAAGATTCATTATCACAATTGCGGTCAATGGACATTGTTCTCGTGGTGGGGAAGTCCGATCCTTTTCTCTACAACAATCTACAATTGAGCCGCATATTGAGCAGTAAAGGCGTCAACCACAGTCTTCATCTGTGGGATGGTCGCGCTCACTCGGGATACTACTGGCGAAGAATGGTTGAAGTTTATTTGTAGGGCTAGGGTTGGATCGCCCAATTTGCGATAGCAAACTGATTACGATTAAGCGTAGACGACGCTTAACGCTGATTGGGGAAGGAGGCTAAAGACGGATTTACCGCTGAGCAGCAGACGGCAAATCCAAGGGGGGAAACAATCAACAGCCGATCAGGCTAGAGCTGTGGTCAGTGCTTGGTTGCGAGATATCCACTGTTGAACCATAAAGGTCTGACTGGGACGACTGCGAATGATCTTCTGATAGAAGGCATTTCTCTCTTCAAACAATGCGCAAATGAAATCCTTGCCTAATTTTTTGGCTGCCCAGTTGGCCGCATCACGGGTTTTTACACCGACGATACCATCGGCAATCAACTGTGCTTGATAGCCCGCTTGATTGCAGACGTTTTGAAGCAGCTTAATGGCCCGAGAACCACCGTGTGAGGCAGAGCAATCGACCAAATAAGGCTGGATATCCCCAGGCAGAGACTCGATGCCGGTTTTGACCAGATGGTTGTACTCGAACACCTGACGAGCGGTGCTTTGAGTCAGTGACTCGAATTCTTCTTTCGTGGCAATTCGGCCGAGATAGTTTGACAAGGCCTGTTGGCTGATACCGAAGCGCAATGGGCCACCTTCATCCAGGGGGCGATTTTCAAACGCTTTTTCACGGGTGATGATATCGCTGATCATGTCGCTTATGTTTTTCACGTTCACCTCAATGTCCATCTGATGTTTTTTGCTTGGACGGACAAGGCCGTCCCGCTGATTTCCGTAACACATTTTGTGTTATTGCCAAGTTATAGGCAGAATTATAACTAAAGGGTTCACACGCCAAAGAGGCTTGTCACTTGCGGACAAGAAATTGGCAGCGCTGGCCAAATAAATTTTCCTTTCGATCGAGATTGATGGCGAAATTGGTGAAATTTTAACCCTTGGTGAAGGCGAACGAGTTCCGTGACTTGTTTAAAACTGATCGGTAAACACGACAATAGACGGGGTCAATATGTCTGCTTGGATACCTTTAGTGGGATGCGTGGCTGGGTTGGCGATCGCAATCTCTGCAGGCCTTTGTCATGGGCAGAAAAAAACGCCGCCAGCGCAGGAAATCGATCATCATCAGTCTGACAGGTTTCGTAATCCCTATATAGAGCCCCTGCGCGGCACAATTTTTACCTTCATGAAAATGCGAGTGTTTGGCGATGAACCCTGGGCGGATCAAGAGGCGCAAAAGGGTAGAATACCCGTAGCGACAACATTTCGAGATTTAAAGCTCGATAGTGATGGGCCGAGAGTGACTTGGATTGGACATTCTACGTTTTTGGTCTCTCTGCATGGCTTGAACCTGCTTACTGATCCCGTATTCTCGCGTCGAGTCTCTCCGTATTCCTTTGTCGGTCCCAAGCGGCTGGCGCCTCTGCCTTATCAACTGGAAGATCTGCCTGACATCGATTATGTGGTTATCTCTCACAACCACTACGATCACCTGGACAAAGCGACCATACGTCAGTTAGGCGATCACCCTATGTACCTGGTGCCGCTGGGGTTAAAAGACTGGTTTGTGAAGGTCGGCATTGATTCAACGCGAGTGGTCGAGCTGGATTGGGGGGAGTCCTGGCAGGGTGAAGGCATTCAACTCACAGCGACACCGTCGCAACATTGGTCTGGGCGCGGCCTCTGGGATCGCAACAAAAGTCTGTGGGCGTCCTGGTTGGTCAATTTCAATGACTTTACCTTGTGGTTTGGCGGCGACACTGGCTATAACCCCGTTCAATTCCGAGATATCGGCAACCGCTATCCCGGTATCGATTTGGCTTTCATTCCTATTGGCGCCTATGAGCCGCGATGGTTTATGCAGGCTCAACACATAGATCCGGCGGAAGCCATCACGATACATAAAGAGATTGGCGCCGCTCAGAGTATTGGTATGCACTGGGGAACCTTTCAACTCACCGCGGAAAATCTCGACGATCCGGTAAAAACCTTGCGTCGCTTGCGGGAAGAAGAAAACATCCGTGAGCAGGAGTTTTTCACACTGTCCATCGGTGAAACCTGGTTCCCACAATCGGATCAGGCGTTACCGGGCAATTCTTTTGAGGGCGTCAGCGCCGGTCCGCCACCAGCAGAGTAGCCAGATAAAACACGGTGCCAAGGGCAGGTCGATTGGGCAAGCGATGGGCTATGGCCGTCATGACAGAGCCAATAAAGTGAATGTTCTTGGGAAATATCAGGGCGGCCTGCGCGCGAAAAAATACGGTAGCACTGAGGTGATTTTCCGCATCGAGATAGCAGTGGATCTCCCGCAAACATTTTGCTCGAGTGTCATCATTATGAGGCGGGCAGGGATCGTTGGCGATCGTAATCACCGCTCGCTTGGATTGAGGGTAGTGGGTGAGGCAATCGACAACATTGTCGATTTTCGCCTGCATGCCGTCTCGGTAATCACCTTGACCGCCGCCTCGCTCAGGGGAGAAAAGGGCGCGTTGGGCGTCGCTAACCTCCATCTCGAGATTCCAAGCGCTGTAGGCTTCTAGAGTGGCACGGTCGAACAGTTCCGTTTCTACGGTGAAGTCCATCATGTGCAAGTGTTGCACATAGTTGCGTACATCTCCCTGGCACGCTAGCTGGGTCATTTTTTCGAAGGCCTGTTGGCAGCTGACTATTTCCATGGATCTGTCCCAAGGCAGATGGTTTTTTGATAGACAAACTCTTCAAGACAGCGGATGCCCTGTTCGCGTCCAAACCCGGATTGTTTGATACCGCCGAAGGGGGTGTCGGCGGCGAAGAGCTGTGTGCTGTTTGCGCCAACCACGCCCGCTTCCAGTCGTTGAGCACAGCGCCACAGGCGAGGAAAGTCGCGAGTAAACACATAGGCGGCCAAGCCTGCCTGGGTTTGATTGGCTCTCTTTAATACTTCGTCTTCGGCGTGAAAGGGCAGTAGGCATGCGATGGGTCCAAACACTTCCTGTTCGACGATACTCATGGTGTCTTTGACGTCCGTGAGGACTTGAGGATAAAAAAGTGCGGCGTTTTGCTCGTCACAGCAGGGGCGCCGCGTTGCCTTTGAGGCACCTTCAGCGAGGGCGCTCTCAACCAGTGCTTGCAAACGAGAGTTAGCGGCGGTGTGAATTTGCGGGCCAATTTGTGTCTGTGGTTGAAAAGGGTCGCCACACACCAGAGCGTCGGTATGGACCGCCAATTGACTGGCCAGCTCATGGTATCGACTGGCGTGAACAAAAATACGATTTGCGCCGACACAAATTTGCCCACCATTGTAGTAGCGCGCAGCGGCAATGCGTTTTACGGCAACATCGATGTCTGCGTCTTCAAAGACGATAAAGGGCGCATTACCACCGAGTTCAAATTGAGTCGGTAAGAGTTGTTCACTGCACTGGCGATAGAGTTGCTTGCCGGTGGCGACAGAGCCGGTAAAAGACAGTTTACGTATCCGGTTGTCGCCGCACAGAAGGTTGCCGATGGCAGTCGGGTCGCTGCAGGGCAACACATTGAACACTCCATTCGGTAGGCCAGATTCGGTGGCGAGCCGCGCCAGCGCCAGGGCAATCAAAGGAGTTTGCTCAGCCGGCTTAAGAACACAGGTGTTTCCCGCCGCAATGGCTGCGCCACATTTTACGAGGACGGAGGCGACCGGAAAATTCCAAGGTGTAATGGCGGCTACAACGCCCAATGGTGTAACCAGCGTCAGATTTTGCTGGCTTTCGCTGTGCGACGGCAGCGTCTCTCCGTGCAGCCGCAACAGATTTTCCGCGTACCAGAACAGCATACTGGCACCATGACTCACTTCATCTATCGCTTCGTGAATGGGCTTACCGGACTCCTGTGTCACAAGCTTGGCAAGCTGCTGTCGCTCGTCCAGCAGTCGTTCTCCCCATCGGCGTAGTTGGGCAGATCGTTGATTGGGTGCCGTTGCAGCCCACTCGGGGAAGGCGGCAGCCGCGTTACCGATGGCGAGTGACGCCAGCTTTGCGCTGGTTTCTCCAACCTGCGCCAGTATTGTGTCTGCCCAGGGATTGGTTACTGTAAAAAAGCTCTCAGCGTCACTCGCTTGTCCGTCGATCCAGGCAGATGTTACCAACCCGTCGTGGGTGTATTCGGCAGTCACAGGGGGGCGTTACCTCAAGTTAACAGGGAGCGGGGATGGCAAGTTGTAGAATCAAAAATAATGGCTGTAGTCGGAACGCAGTAGAGGCCATTCATCGGCCATAAATTGCGTCAATCGATGTTTGCAATCGATGTTTGGATTAACCCAGCCCTCGGCGGTTTGTTGATAACCGCTGCCGAGGAACTGAGTCTCGTTGGCGGCATAGTGATAGGGCTGAAAATCAAAGCTTCTTAAGCCGATCGTGGTGCGCGGTGCAGCCAGCAGCGGGACGCGATGGCGCAAGCGAATGTTATCGAACAGAACCAGATCCCCTCCGTGAAGCGTCGGAGCATAGGTGACGTTAGCGCTTTTATCGAGCAACTCTATGCCTGCGCCGTCGTTGTGATTTTCCGTGACAAGTACCGCAACGTATCGGGGGAGTATCCCTTCCAGCAGTGTAAATTCGCCATCGTCGAGGCGTTTCGTTTTCAGGTATTCGCCGTCAAAGTGCTCGGCAACCGGTTTGCTGCCGGTTAAATACTTTTGAAAGTTCAGCATACAGCGATCACTTGGAGCTGGGGCGCTGCCGTTGAGAGCGGTGAGTTGCTGGTTGTGGTCTCGTAAAAAACGGCTGATGGTAGGCAGGTGGGAATGATCCACGGTGGGAAGCGGGCCGTCTGCTTCGGCGATCATAAAGGCGTGACTGGTACGTGTCTCACTGGAATCGGAGGGGTAGACACTGTGCCGCATAAGTTCATCGCGATTGTAGTAATTGACGATCATCTCACCGGTTTCCGCTTCAAGAGCCATACAGTCACTGGCGCTGTAGATGTGTGGAAAGATGACGAATCCCTGCTCGGTCATTGTATTAGTGAGCGAATCCGGTGTCATTGTTGCCTCCTGTCGGCTAGGTCCTACTGCAGACTACAAGTCTCTGTGTTGTCACGCAATGGTGGTGGATGTACGGTTACTCTCCGAATTGCGTATACTTAGTGATAAGACATAATCACAAACGGCCAGCCTGGCCAAGATTGGGAATTCATGCCTCAGACAAGTCAGTCCGAGACCAGTCGGTCCGAGACCAGCCGAGCGCTTGCCGACGCAGACCGTATTGCCGAACTGGAACGACGTTTGGCTTCGGCAGAGGCGGAACTGGCAGAAGCTCGTCGACAGGTTGATGATGTGCCAAAGCGCGCCAGCGAATCTTTGCTCATAAAAGATGATCTCGTGCGTTATGCCTTAGAAGAGGTCAACGACGGCTGGTGGGATTGGCATATCAAAAAGAATTTCGAGTATATGTCGCCTAATTTTTGGAAAACCCTGGGGGTTGATCCTGCGACCAAGCGCCATTCACCCGAGGAGTGGCAGGATCTGATACATCCTGATGATCTGCGGGTAGCCATGGGCAACTTCGAGCGCCACTGTGCCACTCACGGCCAACATCCCTATCAGCAGAACGTCCGTTATCGCCATGCCGAAGGGCATTGGGTCACGGTGTATTGTCAGGGAAAAGTGATCGAGTGGGATGCGCAGGGCGATGCCGAACGCATGGTCGGAATTCACGTCGATATCACCGAAGAAATTCGCCTTTCCAATGCGCTGCAGGATAAGAATGCGGCCTTGGAAGGTCTCAACCGTGAAATTGACGCGTCGCGCAAAAGGTTTCATCTGCTCTGGAATACGTCTCCGGACATGTTTCTCTCGGTCGACCCGGTCAGTTTCTGTGTGCTGGATTGCAATGCTCGCGTGCAAGAGCGTCTGGGTTATGGCAAAGGAGAGTTTATAGGTCGTCCGGTCATGGATTTTTATCATCCTGAAAGCCTTGGGAGCATTCGCGCGGCGATAGATGAGTTTCAAGCGACAGGCCGCTTGCGCAACATTCGAGTCGATGTTGTGGCGCGTTCGGGTGAACGTGTTCCCGTGCTGTTGAATACCAATGCCATTCGCGGTGCCGGCGGAGAGGTTTTGTTCAGTTCTTCGTCGTGGACCGATGTCAGTGATATGATGCGCTATACCGAAGAATTACAGCGTTCAAATTCAGAATTAAAAGATTTCGCCTACGTCGCCAGCCACGATTTGAAATCGCCACTGCGTGCTATCAACTGCCTTGCGCAATGGGTGCTGGAAGATGAGGAGAGCCAACTGTCGAACACCTCCCGCGAGGATCTGCAAAAGCTGCGCGCGCGCAGTCGTATAATGCATGAGCTTCTCGATGGGCTGTTGGCTTATGCCCGAGTCAATGACACGCCCTCTCAGGCAGAGTTTTGTGATGCTAACAAACTTGTTGAGCGAATTATTGAAACTCTGGATCAGCCCCGTAACCTGGATATCCAAATCGATACCATGCCGCAGTTCGTTACTGAAACGGCTCCCTTGGCAACGGTATTGCGCAATTTAATCGATAATGCTATTCGCCACGGTGCTGCCATTGATCCCCAGGTTTTTGTGCGCTGTGAAGATCAGGGAGACAACTATAATTTCCTGGTGTTGGATAATGGTCCTGGTATTCCAGAAGGGCAGGAAGAAAAAGTCATTGGTCTCTTCCGAACAGTAAAGCCCCGGGGCGATACCGGCACGACAGGGATTGGCTTGGCGATTGTCGAAAAAATATTGCATCGTCAAGGGGGGCAGCTCAAACTGTCGAATCGAGCCGAAAACAGCGGCGCTTGTGCGTCGTTTCTTTGGCCCAAACACCCGCGGAACACCTAGTGTTTACCTTTATGGCTCTACCAGACACAAAAATCCTGATCGTCGATGACGATGAGGTCGATCGTCGTGCTGTGCGGCGGTACCTTAAGAAAAATGGCGTTGAAAACCCCGTTGAAGAGGCGACCGATGGTCAGCAGGCGCTGGCTATTCTCAATGAGAATTTGGGACTGGGTGACGCTGCCGTCCCTTATATTGTATTGCTCGATCTCAATATGCCCGTGATGAACGGGCATGAATTTCTTGAACAGCTGCGGCAGGTGCCCGCGCTTTCAGGAACGGTGGTGTTTGTACTCACCACCTCTGGGGCGCCTGAAGATATCGATAAAGCCTACCAGCGATTCGTTGCTGGCTACATGGTGAAGAACAGTTTTGACGACAAATACAGCAACATTTTTCAAATGTTATCTCTGTATTTGAAGACGGTTTCTATGAGGCGAGCGCCGATAAAAGAAAGTCGTAAGCCATCGTAACGTATAGACAGCTGTCTGCCGACCAAAATCAGCCCCTGCTTGGCAGCTCCCCGGACTTTGCCATCCTGAGACAGGTGTATATGATGAGCTATCTGTCGTCAGTTTCATTACCTACAGGGAAGTCGAATGCCGGGATCGATTGTGTGTTTTTTGGGGGCCTTGATTTTTTTGGCCATCGCTGTTGGCCTGTCGGAAAACCGAACGGCAATTAACTGGCGAACGGTTGGGGTCGCGCTTTTTTTACAAGTCTTTCTGGGGGCTATCGCCTTATTTATTCCTCAAGGCAAAGCGCTTTTTGCGGTGCTTTCCAGCGGTGTTGGCAGTGTCATCAGTTATGGCACTTCCGGCATTGAATTTCTGTTCGGTGATATCGGCAGCCAAAAGCTTGGCTTTATTTTCGCGTTTCATGTCTTGCCGGCGATTATTTTTTTCTCTTCGCTGATGGCGGTCCTCTATTACGTCGGGGTTATGGGCTGGGTTGTAGCTACCCTCGGTGGCTTATTGCAACGCTTGCTAAAAACCAGCCGAGCCGAATCGATATCGGCGACAGCGAACATTTTCGTCAGCCAGACCGAGGCTCCCGTTGTGGTGCGGCCTTTTGTTGCCGGCATGACGCGCTCAGAGCTCTTCGCCGTTATGGTGGGGGGCATGGCAACGATAGCTGGATCCTTGTTGGCGGGGTATGTGGGCCTGGGGATTGATTTGAGCTATCTGCTGGCGGCCAGTTTTATGGCGGCGCCCGGAGGTTTATTGATGGCGAAATTGATATTGCCGGAAACTGCGTCAGCACAAGAGCAGGGGCATCTGGTCACCAATAATCGCGATCAATACACCAACCTTTTTGATGCTGCGGCTGGTGGCGCGACAACTGGACTGGCGTTGGCGGTCAATATAGGCGCCATGTTGCTGGCCTTTATCTCATTGATTGCGTTGTTTAATGGATTTGTCGGCTGGGTAGGGCAGTACCTGGGTTACCCCGATGCCAGCTTACAAAGTATGTTAGGTGTTGCGTTTCGGCCCATCGCAGTGCTGTTGGGAGTTCCCTGGTCCGAATCCGCCCTGGCTGGCAGTTTGATTGGACAGAAGTTGGTGCTCAACGAGTTTGTCGCTTATGTCGAGTTGTCACGGGTTCACGAGCAATTGTCTCCCTATTCGCAGGCGGTTGTGACCATCGCGTTATGTGGTTTCGCGAACTTTGCCTCAATTGCGATACAGTTGGGAGGTTTGGGGACTATGGCACCGGAAAGGCGTTCAGACCTTGCACAGCTCGGTTTGCGCGCTGTTATTGCCGCATTCCTCGCCAATCTGATGAGTGCGGCAATTGCAGGTTTTTTCCTGGCGTTGTAGATTGCGGGTGTTCAAACCAGCTTAACGAAGCCCTTCATGATGCCGATGTGGCCGGGAAACGAACAGAAAAACAGGTAGCTGTCATCTTTTGTCAGCGTTGCGACCTTGAAGGTAACGCTGGTGGATTCTCCGCCGCCGATCAATTTGGTAGCGGCGATCACGCGTTCGTCGTCAGCCTTTAGGTAATCGCCTTCGAGACCTGCGGCGAGCCCGTCTCGGGCAATGGCTTGAGCGTCATCGGCTTTGGATAGTACCCAGTTGTGGCCCATGACGCGTTTATCCAATTGTCCGCTGTGGGCCAAGTTCAGGGTAAATTCCGTGCAGCTTTCTGGGATATCCAGCTCCGATTTATCATACTGCATCATGTCGTTGCTGGTGATGGTGGCTTCGCAGTCGCCTGCAAATGCCTGTCCAGAAATCAGTAGTGCACCACAGACCAGCAGTAACGTTTTCATCATTCTCTCTTACTCCAATTGCGTTTTTGACCATAAATCGATCTCAAGAGAGGATCATGACAAATTATTCAAATGATAACAATTATCAGTTGCGCTTTTTTGTGAGTCAGCCTGATTTGGGGACTGGCGTTGGAAGGGTGCTTTAAAAACCGTTTTCCCTCAGGCGCTGTTGTAAAAAATCGCCAGCGGTAATGGGGCTAAATTGAGCGCCTTGCTCTGCGACAAAGGGAGGCAGGCATTCCAGCAGTGCGTCGTTGTGGGGATGCACGAAAAACGGCATGGAATAACGGGGCCGCCGGGTATCCACGGGGTTAATCACTCGATGCAAGGTTGCTGGCAGATGATTGTTGGTAATCAAGGCCATCATATCGCCAGTGTCGACGATAATATCATCGGGTTCACCATCGATTGCGAGCCAGCTGCCATCGCGATCTTTCAACTCCAGGCCGCTGTCTGTAGCGCCAACCAAAAGTGTCATCAAGTTAATGTCGGCGTGGGGCGCGGCCCTTAGCGAATTTTCGGTGGCTAGATGTTCAGTGGCAGGGTAATGCAGGAGTCTATGAACAGAATTGCCATTGCTGATCAGTTTCTGCATAAAGCCTTGGGGCAGTGTCAATGCGTCACCGATGGCCCCTAGCAATTGTGATGCGACGGCAAGCAGCTGAAGATACAGATCCCGAAAAAAGGGTTTAAATGCGGGAATCTCGCTGGGCCAATAGTTGCTCGGATAGACGGAATGGTAAGGGCTGTGTAGTGGAACTTCCGGCCCAATGTGCCAGTACTCTTTTAAATCGGGATGGGGGTTTCCTGCAGCGTGCTCCCGCCCAAAAGGGGTATAGCCGCGTTGCCCGCTGCCGTCACCATATTGGTTTTTGATCTCGAAGGGCAGGTTAAACAATTGTTCGCACAAATGATAAGCCCGCCCTATATCAGCGCTGCTTATACCGTGATCAGCAATAACCACAAATCCGAATTCATTGAGTGCGCTGTAGAGATCGTCGATAAACGTCTGACGAGTCGCGGCGCTGTGGAACGTCTCAAGAGAAAGCCTGGGAACTTTGCGCTGGGTGGGGGAGTGTGCAATTTGATTCACGGCGATATCCTATCTCTCTTGTGACAATCAAGCGTACTGGTGACATTCAGGCCGTTTTTCTGCCGAGGTCTGACTTGGGGCAGGGTATTGCGACGCAATTGCGATACTGGACGAGTTTGCAGAGTTTGACAAGAATCGAGTTAAACGGTTAAGTTCAGTCTGGCGCGGTTTTCTATAATGGAAGGAAGGCGGTCAAACCGTCTGGCCGGGTGTCTATGCTGCGTCCAAGGTTTAAGTGGCAAGATTCCCAATAAACCTCACGGAGGAGTTGGTTATCAGGGAGTTTCGTTATGGGTGAGCAGTCTCATACGGGCGTCGAGCACATTTGCCTTACGTCCCATACCATTGACCAGCCATCGGTGGTCCCAAAGATTCACTGGGGGGCTGCGCATCCCCATGAGCGTGGTCCGGTTATCGGTACCGTTTCGCAACGTCAGCATCGCAATTGTATTGGCAGCCACAGCGGCAGTTACACCATCTATCGGGCGCTGTCGATCGCATCTGGCAAATTTCCTCCCAGGCATCGGCCGGACCTTCACAACACCGAGCCTACCGACAGACTGGCGCCGCAACCGGCCTGGTCCGAGCCCGGCAAAATTATTTCGCTCGATCCTTGGGGTGCGCATACCGTCGAGGCGTTTGGCGAATATCTTCAGCAAGGTTTTAACATTCAGCCCACGATTGCAGTGACCCAGGCGCGCTTACAACTCCCAGAGGTTCGCGAGGCGTTAAAGGAAGGGCGGTTGCACGCCGACGGCAAATTTGTCACAGCCAGTGGTGACGCCAAAGTCACCAAAGTGGCAATCGACCCGGTTTGGTATTTGCCGGGACTGGCCGCGAGATTCGGTTTGTCCGAACCGGACCTGCGAAAAATTTTGTTTCGTGAAACCGGCGGTATGTTTCCTGAATTGGTTACCCGCTCTGATCTCAAAGTTCTGTTGCCTCCCATTGGGAGTACTACCGCGTACATTTTTGGTGCCATGGAAGATCTGGCGAAACCGAGTGTTGAGCTTACCTGTCGTGTTCATGACGAGTGTAACGGATCGGATGTCTTTGGATCAGATATCTGCACGTGTCGCCCCTACTTGACCCACGGGATAGAGGAAGCGATTAAAACCGCTCAAGAAGGGGGGGTGGGCTTAATTGTGTATTTTCGAAAAGAAGGCCGTGCACTCGGCGAAGTGACGAAGTTTTTAGTTTATAACGCCCGCAAACGGCAGAAGGGCGGGGACAGTGCCGCAACTTATTTCGAACGAACCGAATGTGTCGCGGGTGTTCAAGATGCACGCTTTCAGGAATTGATGCCCGATGTGCTGCATTATTTTGGGATTCGTAAGATTCATAACTTGCACTCGATGAGTAACATGAAATACGACGCTATTGTCAACAGCGGTATTGACGTGGTCAATCGAGTCGGCATTCCCAGCGGTTTAATCCCGGAAGACGCTCACGTCGAGATCGAGGCTAAAAAGGCCGCGGGTTATTTCACCGATGGGGATATAAAGCAGGGCGGAGAATTGGAATCGGTGAAAGGCCGAAATTTGGACGGCGGGCGCGGCGATGTCTGATCACTCTCTCTTGTCTAAGGTGTCGGTCGCCGATGCCGAGCGCTTGTTATTACCGCAGACGATCCGATCGCAAGCGGAACGCATGCTGTCTCTGTGTGAGAGCGGCGGAACACAGTTTCGCTATCACAGTGAAAACCTGTCTGTGGTCGCTGATCAGGTGCTCGCAGTCATGAAGAAAAACTATCCGGATTTAAAGGTTCCCTATCATTCTCGGTGGCGACACTTTGAAGTCGGCAATCGGCGGCAATTGGAACGCTTTGATCAGATTGTTCGTTCGCAATCACCACTCGAGCAGCTGCAAACGTCCCTTGATATGGTTATTCCGTCGGTGTTACTTGACGCCGGCGCCGGCGCCACGTGGCGTTATCTTAGTGAGGGGAATGCCGCCATCGGGCGCTCTGAAGGTCTCGCTCTGGCGAGTCTCGACAGTTTTCTCTCAGGCGCCTTCGGGCAGACCTCGGCGGAGGTTCCGATCGCATCCATTGATGGATTGCGATCGGTAACTGAAACAGACTTCTGTCGTTTATTTCAAGTCCGCGAGGATAACCCGCTAACGGGGGTACCAGGGCGGGTTGGGCTCCTGCATGCGCTGGCCGAAACTATGGCGTCTCAACCTGAGGCGTTTCCTCTTGGCCGTTTATCCGATTTCGGGGTCGGAATAATTCGGCAGTCTGCTGGCAAACCAATTGCCGCACAATCGATACTTCTGGCGCTCTTGCGACAGTTTGGTCATATTTGGCCGTCCCGCCTGAACGTAGAGAATATCAATTTGGGAGATACCTGGGTGTATTCTGGGCTAGGCGACGGAGTGGATTCCCTCGTTCCCTTTCACAAGTTATCTCAATGGCTGTGCTACTCCATATGCGAGACCTTTGAACGCTGTGGTTTCCCGGTGGTTGGCATCGAGCAGTTGACTGGACTGGCGGAATACCGCAATGGTGGCCTGTTGCTAGATTCTGGCTTATTGCAACTGCGAAAGCCGGAATTGGCTGCTCAGCCCTGGCGACCGGAAGAGCCGATTATCGTAGAGTGGCGAGCGCTCACCGTTGCACTTTTGGATCGAATTGGCCAAAGGATTCGAGAAAATTTGGGTGTCGATGAGGCGAGTTTTCCCCTGGCAAGGGTCTTGGAGGGGGGGACCTGGGCTGCTGGTCGGGAAATCGCCAAGCAGCTGCGTGCAGATATGTCACCGCCACTGACGATCGTCAGTGATGGAACAGTTTTTTAATTGATAGGTTGGAGTTTGTTTTTATGTCTGAGAAGTTGTTGGACAACCCGATTCTCCAGCATAAGCTCGCTGATCTGCGTTCTGCCAGCACGCCACCGGAACGTTTTCGTAAGCTGATCGGGGAATTGGCCATCGAGTTGTTTATGGCCGCGGCGCAGGATTTACCGCTGCTCGATGTCAGTCTGGAAACTCCTCTGGCGCCAGCCAGTGGACGCAAGGTGGCAAAGCCTATCGCATTGATTCCAATCATGCGGGCGGGCAACGGCATGTCTGACAGCATACAGGCGTTTTGGCCTAAGGCGTCGGTAGGGCATGTGGGTATTTACAGGGATAAATTCCTTCAGACCACCGTTGAGTATTATTTTAAAATGCCAAAAGGTGTGGCCGCGGCGGCGGTGTTCGTGCTCGATCCGATCATCGCGACGGGAGATACCGCTATTGCGACAGTCAGTCGTTTGAAAGAAAACGGCTGCCAGGATATTCGGTTCTTAACCATTTTAACGTCGGCTCAAGGCCGTCAAGCGTTGTTGTCGGCACATCCAGATATCGATCTGTACGCATTGGTTAATGATGAGTCCTTGGATCCAGATGGCTACCTGTTGCCGGGTGTCGGGGATGTCGGTGGCCGCTATTACAATACGCAATAAAAATGCGTTAAATGATTTACCAAAATAATACGATTGATCGAGTGTGAATCAAGGCGTATCGATCGACAAAATAATGATTAGCCAAAGATGTTTAAGGATATAAGTTGATTAATGCTCACGTAATTGCCGTCGCCGGCGGCAGTTGTTCTGGCAAAACGACGGTTGTGCAAACGGTTGCCGATGAAATTGGAGATGAGCTGTGTGCGGTGATTTCCCAAGACAGTTATTATCGAGGGGACGCCGGGATTAAAAATTTTGATGAGCCGGAATCTCTCGAATTCGAATTACTGGCCAATCACTGTAATGCTTTGCGTAACGGCGATGTCATCGACGTACCTTGTTACGACTTTACCACTCACCAGCGCCTTTCGCAGACGCGGCGGTTGGCTCCAAAACCCTTGATACTGGTTGAGGGCATCTTGCTCTTGCACGCGTCGGAAATGCGGAATAGTTTCGATTATCGGGTATTTATTGAGTGTCCTGTGGAGATCCGGCGGAAACGGCGCTTGGCGAGAGATCTCTTGGAGCGAGGACGTACCCTACAGGCAACTTTGCAACAATTCGAACAACAGGTGGTGCCACTGCATGATCAATTGGTGGAACCTTCTAAGGTCTCTGCCGATAAAATCTATGGATATGATGCTGGTATGACAGCCGAGGATCAGGCTCAACCTTTGTTGCACTATTGCCTGGAGTATCTCAGTCGTCATTGCAATCAGCCGTGATTAAACGACGTGCAGCAGGCTGTTCCTTTGTACGATACTGACATCCAAGACTTTTTCCTGCCGATCAATGCCGGGATCTTTAAGACGCTGCAAAAGCAGATTTAGTGCAGTTTTGCCGATATCCGGAATGGGTAAACCAATGGTCGTCAGGGGCGGGTAGACCAAATCAGACAGATCGATTGCATCAAACCCCACAATAGAAACCTGTTCCGGTACCTGAATCCCCGCACGCTGAAAGACTCGCAGTAGACCGATGGCAAGGGTATCGTTTGCCGTAACAACACAGCTAACATCCTGAGCGCAAATATCTGTGGCCACATCGGAAGGGATTTTTGAGCCGTATTCCAAGGCAATATCCCAAACCACCTGAATATCGTTGGTGAGTGCATCGTAAAAACCCTGGCGGCGCATTGCTGCGACCGGGGAGCGATCTGGTCCAGACAGCACACCAAGTTTGCGATGACCGGCTTGCATGACGAGTTCAGCCTGCAGACGACCGCCTTTGTAGGAGTCTGCGTAGACGCAATCGAAATTGGGTAAGGGCCGTTCGATCGTAATGATGGGGCAGGAGAGTTCCAGATTATCAAAGGACCGCTCTGTCAATGGACACCAGATAAGACCGTCGATGGCGTATTCGAGCAGACGCCGGATGCCGCGGCTTTCTTCAGACAGTGAGTTGCGTGCATCCACCAGTAAGATGGAATAACCCGCTTCGCTGGCGGCGCCCACGACGGCTTGCGCGAGTTCTGGAAAAAAAGGATTTCGCAGATCTGGAACAATTAAGCCAAGGCTTTGCGAGCGTCCAGTTCGAGTTGCTTTTGCCAGCCGGTTTTCCTGATAGCCCATTTCCTTGGCGAGCTGCAGGATTCTCTCCGCTGTTTCCGTGGCTACTGAACCTGTCCCATTAAGCGCATAGGAGACAGTTGCCTTGGATACGCCCGCGCGTTCGGCGATGTCCTGGGTGGTAACGCGTCGTTTGTTACTGCTGAAGCTCATAAATACACAGGGTTTACATTTGAGAAGCGACTACTGAGCTGCCGATTGTAAAATAAGGCTCTATTAACATCATTCGTTTTTTACCGCGCCTTGATCCCTTGACTGACATTTTTCCATTTCTTGTGTGAAAAGACTCACGGCATTCTTTTCTATGGCGCAGACCTGTAGACTGCCACTTGTCTTACCGTTCAGTTCAGGAGAAAGCCACATGTCCCGTTCCACAGTTTTTATTACCGGCGCTACGTCAGGGTTTGGTCGTTCGGCAGCTGTCCGTTTTGCAAAAGAGGGATGGAATCTGGTGTTGGTTGGACGCCGAGATGATCGCCTCAAAGAATTGAAAGCAGAACTTGCGGCTCAAGCATCGGTGTACACACTGGCATTGGATGTGACGGATACTGAAGCGGTCAAAGCCGCCCTTACTGAATTGCCGGCACCCTTTAATGATGTGCATACGTTGATCAACAATGCGGGACTCGCTCTGGGGACGGGTCCGGCACAAGCAGCCGATCTGTCTCAATGGCATCAGATGATTGATACCAATATAAAAGGCCTTACGACCGTAACTCATCAATTGTTGCCGACATTAATTGCCAATGGTGACGGCGCCAGCATTATCAACATCGGTTCAGTGGCCGGCGCCTGGCCCTATCCAGGTGGAAACGTGTATTGCGGCACCAAAGCGTTTGTCGAGCAGTTTAGTTTGGCGTTACGCAGTGACTTACTGGGGACGGGTGTTCGTGTGACCAACATTGCACCGGGCATGGCCGAGAGTGGGTTTACTCTGGTGCGAACCGGGGGAAATCAACAGGCCCACGACGATCTCTATCGAGGCGTCAATCCGATACAGCCGGAGGATATTGCGGAAACTCTGTATTGGTTGGCGACCTTGCCGAATCATTTGAACATCAATCGCCTGGAGGTCATGCCGGTGCGTCAGGCATGGAATCCGCTTAATGTATGTCGGGAAGATTAATCCCCGGCGCTATCTGGTGTTAATCCCGATTGCGCCAGGCGAGGTGAGCTAGCGTTGCTGTTAGGCCGAGTAACAGTGAGACAACAATAAAAAAGCCGAGGTGATTGTTGGCCAGGGGCATGCCTCCGACGTTCATTCCAAACAGGCCGGCGACCAGATTGATGGGCAGCGCCAGCACGGTTACCAGCGTCAGTACATAAAGCGTTCGGTTGGTCTGTTCGTTGAGCAGTGCCAACAGTTCTTCCTGCAGTAATTTGGCCCGCTCGATCAGAGCAACGGAATCGCCGACAGCGACGGAGAACTCCTCAGCCGCTTGCTGCATTTCCTTTAAATCGTCGTCGGTTATCCAGGAGGGAGGTCGATTGAGCAAGCGAAAGAAGGCGGCAGGTTCTGGGGCGAGCAGTCGTTGGAGCCGTACCAGAGTTCGGCGTAAATTGCCCAGCTCACTACGACTGAAAGAAATTCGATTGGCGAGCAACTGATCTTCAATATGATCCAGCCGCCAGGTGGATTTGCGCAGCACTTCGGTCAGTACAGCAGCTTGCTGCTGTAATAGTTCGGCCAATAAGGCTGTCGGTGAGCGAAGTTCTCTGCCCTTGCGAATTTGGTTGCGTAAGGCATCCAGAGAGCGGAGGGGGCGCAGACGAGCACTGATCGCGAGATTGGCATCAATATACAAGCTGCCCAGGGATATCCCTGACGTATCGTACGTAAAATCAAACTGCACATCGTGTATCACTGCGACAAGTGACTCGTTCTCCTGTTCTATGCGGGTAGACCCAGGTTCCCCGGTGACTGATTCAAAAAACGTTTCTGGTAGGTTGAGATGGCGTTTGAGCCAGAACTTTGAGGCCGAGTTTGATAGCGAGAAATGTAACCATAAAAAGCCATCTTGATTGCCGTCGGTGATGTTTTTCAGGCAGGAAAGAATGTTTTGTGAAGAGACTTCTTCAGCGGGTTTATCCGGATGAAACACGTAAGCCCATACCAGGCCATTGCGATCCGAGCCGTACAGAGAGTCTACATGTCCAATCATAGCGGTCTGGCAATAGAGGTCGGCCAACGCTGGTGGTCGGCAGTCTGAAGAGGTGCGAAACCTCTACGCTAGCGGAAGGGTATGACAGTTTTGTGTCGATTAAACCCGATCTAGAGGCTTGACCTGGTCCGTCAAGCGCTCTGACCTGATCGTTTGGCGTGCTTTACATCTTTTGAGGCGGCGTGGCTGATCTGGAGTTAAACCTGGATTCAGCCTGATTGTGCAAACTTGCCCGCCAGTACCTTGTCATTGTGGGTGTTTCTCCTTTAAACGTTTATTTTGAAAGCAAATTTTCGGTAGATGGCTGGCAAAATAATGGGAAACTAACTATTCTTCCAGGGTATACAACTTCAGGTTTTTATAAGAAAAAGCTGGCGGGTCAAGTGGAGGCCTTATGAAATTGCAGCAACTGAGATACATATGGGAAGTAGCTCATCATGATCTGAATGTTTCTGCGACGGCACAAAGCCTTTATACCTCCCAACCGGGAATCAGTAAGCAGATTCGTTTATTGGAAGATGAGCTGGGCGTGGAGATCTTCTCTCGCAGCGGTAAACATTTGACACGAATTACCCCAGCGGGCGAAGCCATTCTCAAAACAGCAGGGGAGATACTGCGTAAAGTCGACAGTATCAAACAGGTCGCGCAGGAGTTCAGTAACGAAAAGAAGGGCAGTCTGTCACTGGCGACGACTCATACCCAGGCTCGCTACGCGCTACCCCCTGTGATCGAAACCTTTATCAACCGCTATCCGGAAGTGTCCTTGCATATGCATCAGGGCACACCCATGCAGATTTCAGAGATGGCAGCCGACGGCACTGTGGACTTTGCCATTGCCACTGAGGCTTTGGAATTGTTCAGTGACCTGATTATGATGCCTTGTTATCGCTGGAATCGCTGCATCGTTGTCCCGAAAAATCATCCTCTTTGCCAGGTGTCAAAACTGACGCTTGAAGACGTCGCACGACACCCGATAGTGACTTATGTGTTCGGTTTTACGGGCCGTTCAAAGCTGGATGAAGCATTTATTGAAAAGGGGCTGGCGCCGAAAGTCGTATTCACCGCAGCGGATGCCGACGTTATCAAAACCTATGTAAGACTGGGCCTGGGAATCGGCATTATTGCCAAGATGGCCCATAACGAAGAGTTGGACAGTGATTTGGTCGCCCTGGATGCGAGTCATTTGTTCCGCACCAGTGTAACCAAGCTGGGTTTCCGGCGAGGCACCTTTATCCGCGGGTATATGTACGAATTTATCGAGTTGTTTGCACCGCACCTCACCAAAGATATTGTCGAGGAGGCCTATAATAAAACCTCTCGCATGGAGGTTGAGGAGCTGTTCACCAATATGGAAATTCCCTGCTACTGATACGGCGAATTGCTGCAGGATTTCAAACGAAAAAAAACCGGCTAAGGCCGGTTTTTTTTAAGACTCACTGTTGGTGAGATTCGTCGCATGCAAACCGCATTCTTTCTTGGTCGCTTCTTCCCACCACCAGCGTCCTTCTCGCTCGTGCTGACCTGGTCCTACCGGGCGGGTGCAAGGTTCGCAACCGATAGAGATAAAGCCGCAATCGTGCAACGGATTGTAGGGGACTTCCATCGCACGGATATAGTCCCAGACTTGTTGTGATGTCCAGTTTGCCAAAGGGTTGAATTTCGCCAGGCTACCGCTGTGACCCGCAAAGGCGCCGTCCTCTTGAAATACTGGAATCTCTGCGCGAGTGTTCGGGCTCTGGTCTTTGCGTTGCCCGGTGATCCAGGCGTCCAGTCCCGACAGCTTACGCTTTAGTGGCTCAATTTTACGGATGCCACAGCATTCACCGTGATTGTCCTGGTAGAAGCTGAACAACCCTTTCTCGCTGACCAGTTTATTGACCGCTTCTGCATTTGGACTGACGATATCAATTTTGATGTTGTAGTGGTTGCGGACATCTTCGATAAACCGATAGGTTTCTGGATGCAAGCGGCCTGTGTCCAGGCAAAACACGCCGACGTCGGGACGAATCCGGGTAGCCATTTCGATCAACACAACATCTTCGGCGCCGCTGAAAGACACGGCTATGTTGTCGTATTGCTCTAATGCAAACTTCAAAATCTGCTTCGGGGATTTTCCCTGCAGCTGCTGATCGATATCCACGGCATCAATTAATTCTGACATTGGTCATCTCGAAACTAGTTGACGAAAAGTCATTTGTAAAATGGTTTCTGCAAAACCGGCGCCAAGGTTAACAAATGCATCAACGAATAAAAAATAATATAACAGTATATTCATATGCCTTAAAGGAATAAAACGGGGTAGGCCGACGATGTTGATCCTGGGAAAGGGGGAAGCGGTTCGATAGTAAGTTAGGAGTTAAACTTAAAGTAATTTGTTAAGTTTAAATTCCTTTTTGAAACAGTAGGTTAGCGTTAAAATTGCCAAAAGTTATGAGTAGTTTCACGTGGAAACCACACCGGCTATTGTCATGCCCAGACGGTCGCGTAGGCTTTGCAACGAAATTGTCTCTCGATTAAGTATAGAATGGCGTCGTTGATAACGAGGAAAATTTCACAGTGATTGTCTGTTTAGACTTGGAGGGGGTGCTGTATCCAGAGATGTGGCACGCGTTCGCGGCGGCGACCGGAAATGATCGCTTTACTCTAACCACTCGTGACATTGCCGATTACAGTGAGCTGATGGATATTCGCATCTCTGCACTAAACCAGGGGGGGTGGTCACTGCCAGATGTACTTGCTGTGACAGAAAAGCTGCATCCATTGGAAGGCGCTGTAGAATTTTTACAGGCCCTGCGAAATCGGCAAATACAAATTGTTATTTTGTCAGATACCTTTTATGAGTTCACTCGCGTACTCTCCGCTCAGTTGGGTTACCCGACTCTCTTTTGTCACCGTTTAGTTGTTGATGATGACGCCAAAATCATCGGTGTAAAACTGCGCCAAAAATCCGCAAAGAAGGCGTCCGTCGAAGCATTGCAAAGCTTGAATTATCCGGTGACCGCTGTTGGTGATTCCTATAATGATCTTGAAATGCTTAATATCGCGAACCGGGGTTTTTTATTTCGAGCTCCAGAAACCATACGCTTGGCAAATCCACAATTTTCGGCTTTCGACGATTACGAGACGTTGCTGAGTTACATCCTTTCAGAGAAGTAACAGATCGCCAAAGGTTTATGTCATGACTCTGCACAGACTTGAAAAGTTGCATCGCCTATATGATGGCTATTGCCAGTCTTTTCTAATTGGCGGGCAGAGTGTTTTACTGATGCAAGTGGAAGGGCGGCATTTTATTCTGGAAAATCGCTGCCCCCATATGGATGCGCCTCTCTATGGCGGCAGTATTCACGCAGGAGCAATACGCTGCCCCTTGCATGGACTCTGCTTTCAATTGGAGGATGGCCTGCCTGCGCCACCGACCCCTTCCGCGGTGGGTAGGGTAAAAACCTTCGCGCCTCAGTACGATGGGACGGACATCTGCATCGAAATTTGAGCGTCACGGTTGCGCCTGTTAGGCGAAAATTCGATATTCGATGACTCATTGACAGGAGGTAAACGTCGATAATGTGGATTCAAAAAGAGCTGCAACTGGGTGCAAAGCCCCGAGGCTTTCACCTGATAACCCGGGAAATTCTCTCGGCCGTACCAGAGTTGGTTGATTTCTCTATCGGAATTCTACATGTCTTCATCAAGCACACCTCGGCGTCGCTAACGATAAATGAAAATGCCGATCCCACGGTACGAGACGACTTCGAGCAGTTTTTTAACCACTGGGTGCCAGAGAACGAGCCCTATTATCGCCATACCGATGAAGGCAGCGATGATATGCCTGCCCATCTGAAGGCAAGCATCCTGGGTTCCGATTTAAGAATCCCCGTGTCTGCAGGACGCTTAAACATGGGTATCTGGCAGGGTATTTATCTCTGCGAGCATCGCAATCACGGTGGCCGGCGCTCGCTGGTTGTTACCTTAAATGGCGAATGAGTGGCTAGGATCAGCGCCAGGTAAAGGGTTGCCGCTCGCAGCAGAGTTCAACAAATTCTTGAGTAGAAAGCGGCTCCACGGCGTCTTCATCGGGTATAGGTGTGAGTACGGGATTTGCCTCAGAGCTTTGACCTTGCCCAATGACCCGGTAGCAGGTGATCGTTTGCGGTATTTTATAAGCGAGACCGCAAGCGTTTAATCCCTCTCCCAGAAAGACGATAACATCACCTGGCTCCAACAGCTGTAATAAGCCGTCGAGAGAGTCACTATCGATGGGGTTGCTGACTAATGCCAATCGGGCACCCTCGCTTTTGGTCACAGTACAAAGTTCCGAGGGTAAGAGCGGAAAAACGATTTCAAATCCTTTTTGGGTAATAGAATCGCCTCCGTAGTCGTAAAGATCGTGTCCAGTTGTATCGATAACGCGGTATCTGAGCAGCAGTAAACCGATGCCAGGCCATAGTTGTCGACGTCTTCCACACAGGTAAGTCCCGATGACAAAGACAGGAACTCAATGCCTTTATCGATAAAGAGAATGTCCATTGGTTGGGCGAAGGCGAAATAGGTCATGGCGGTATGCCAGACACTTATGGCCGTCTGCCGAGGTACTTGTGAAGGTGCTGATTTGAGTACGAATAACGTCGACATATCAAAACTGAATTAAGCGATTACTGCTTAAGCTGGCGTCCACCAATTGAGCGTAACCACCGATTGAAAAGCCGGGAAGACGCGAGGATCCGAGTAAGTCATTTTGAGCTTCAATCCGCTCAACGCTGGCTGAGCAAAGCACCAGATCGATGTTTGCCTGTGCCAATTCCTGCCAGAGGTGAGCGAGTCGCTTGCCGTGTGATTCGTCGCCGTTCAGAACTGCATCACCCTGCAAAAAGATGCGGGTGATGTGATGCCCGTTATCGATAGTCGTTCGGACAAATTCCAGGGCGATCTGCGTTGTTGCCGAGTCAGGAGGGCTGGATAGTGTGATAGCAAAATTCATAGGGCAGACACAAAAAAGGCTTCCTCGGAGAGGAAGCCTTTAACGAAGCTACTAACAACTGTCGATTAGTCGTCGCCGCTGACTGCACCGATGATGTGCAACAGGCTGACAAACAAGTTGTAGATGTTCAGGTACAGAGAGACTGTTGCCATAATATAGTTGGTCTCTCCGCCATTCACGATGCGGCTGGTGTCATACAAGATGAAGCCTGACATCAGAAACACAATCGCCGCACTCAGTGCCAAGTGCATGCCTGCGATTTGTACTCCAAACAGGCCTGCGACCATCAGCGCTACGGCACACAAGAGAACCACGATAAGGCCGGTTACCAGGAAGCCGCGCATAAAGCTGAAGTCTTTCTTAGTCGTCAGCACATAGCCAGACAAACCGAAAAAGACCAGTGCCGTACCAGCAAGGGCCTGGAAGACGATTTGCGAACCGCCGCTCATGTTCAAATAGTAGCTAATGGTAGGCCCAAGTGAGGCGCCCAGCAAAGCTGTGAAACCAAAGACGACGTAGATGCCGCTTTGTGAATTAGCAGTACGTGGCAGAACAAACCACACTAGGGCCAGTGCCACCAAGTTCATGATTAGCGCCATGCCCTGTCCGAGACCGACTACCATGGATATGCCACAGGCGACGGCACTCACTGCCATTGTCATAGCCAGCAACGTATAGGTATTTTTTAATACCTTGTTGCTGGACGGTGCTACGACTCCAGCGGTATTAGTTCTCGAATAAACTTCTTGCATTTAGGTTTTCTCCCTTAGGAAGCGTTGTTCAACAATTATCGACCAACTAACTTAATTATTTCTTAATCATACAAGGCATCAAGACAAAATCAAATCAGTCTGATTTGTCACTAAATGCATTGTAATACAGGGACTTAGATAAGCGTATAGCGCTAAAGTTTGTTAGGCCCCGCGAAGCTGAGTGAGAAAACGTAGCAAAAATGTTAAGAATTGCTTGGCTCTGGGAGAGCAAGGGCTTCAGAAAAATGGTGGGTTCGTGAATTAACTATTTGATTTTAAGGATAAAAAATATGATTTCTTATTACGGTATGGGTAAGTATGGATCCGCCCGCCAATTTAGCCTTCAACGTGATTTTTCTGATGGAAACCTTACGTCAACAGCTATAGATTCCATCTGATGATCCTAAATCGTAAGCCGGGATCTGATTTTTCTGCAAAAATATGCCAGCCATGGGCTAGGGCGATTTCTTTGCAAATTGCTAGACCTAACCCCGCCCCGAGGTCCCGACGATGTGGCGCTCGCCAAAATCGCTCAAAGAGCAGCATTAAATTGTCGGCATCGACCCCAACGCCTTGATCCTGAACGGTCAAGGTATCCTCCGATATTTTTATCCGAACAACGGTATTCGGTGGGGAATGCTGGATGGCGTTTTCGAGAAGGTTTTTTAATAGGGTGAATATTGCGCCACGATCCGCCGTCCAATGGATTTCATTTCTTACGGAAACTTCCACACGAACGTTCTCTGACTCGCTAAACCTTTGCAGATAATGGACAACGTCATTGACGATGTCCTCAACTCGTACATCCACAAAGTGATAGTTTTGTGATTCGCTGACCTCTGCAAGAAGCAAGATTTGTTGAACTTGGCGGCTCATGTATTTGACGTCCGCGAGCATATCTTTGATCTGACTGTCGTTGTTTTCCCCATTCAGCTCAATTTGTGCTCGAATCAAGGCGAGTGGGGTCTTCAATTCGTGCGCTGCATTGGCGAGAAATTCTTGCTGTATTAGGTATCCCTGCTCAAGGCGATCCAGAACCTGGTTAAAGCTGGTTATTAACGGTGCGATTTCTGACGGGATGCATTTGGTCGGCAGTCGTGCTTGTAATGATCGGGGGGATATGGCCGTCGCCTTGGCCGAGACATTCTCCAAGGGTTTAAACGTGTACCTGAAGATAACAAAAGCAAAAACAGTGAATGCAACAAGTGATACCAAGGCAAATAGAACGATTCCGTCTCTGACAAGCGGTAGCGCAACACGGTGCAAAAACGCCATAAAGCGTTTACTGACAACCACCTGGAGGTACCAGGTTCTGTCGTTATGTGTGAAGGGTTCGGTCGCTGCGTAAAACTGTTCTCCTTGATGACCGAATTCAAAACGTCGTCGCTCCAAATGGATTAATTCACTTTTTTCGGGCCAAAATAGCGGTTTATTGCTGGTTGTCAAAATGACTTCACCAGAGTCATCTAAAATGCGTTAAGCACCTTCTAGCTCAATGTCGTAAATCCATCCGACGAACTCAATTTCACTCAGTTCAAATCCAACGGGATAACCTTCCTGGTTATAGCGAAGGTGCTTGGTCATTTCATTGGGTAGGTCGGCAAAGTCCCATTTCTGCAGATAGCCTCCTTGAATCAGCCACGTCGCGGCCACGACAAGTATCAGCAAGCTGACGAACATCCCAGCAAAATACGCCTGGAGGATCTTTAGTCTCAAACTAATGGTCTGAAACTTCTTCACGCAATGCATAACCATGTCCCCTGATGTTGACGATCCTCTGGTTCGAATCGATCGAGATGAGCTTGCGACGGATTCGGTGCAGCGCGACATCTAAAGCGTTTGGTGTGACAGCGTCGCTAAGGCCCCACGCGGCAGCTTCTAAAATACTGCGCCGTAAGACCTCGCGATGCTTGTACATTAACTGCAGTATGATTTGCAGTTCCGCCGGCGCTAAATTGACCGTGTTTTATCCACAACGGATTACGCCATCCTCGGGGCATATGGTCAGATCGCCACAGCTCAAATTGAGCGTTCGGAACTCTATTGGTCTACGTAAGAGGGCATTGACACGAGCGATCATCTCATCCATTGCAAAAGGTTTTGGCAAATAGTCATCGGCACCTGCATTGAGTCCCTGTATACGATCATGCAACGCATCCCTTGCTGTTAGAACCAGGCAGGGAAGACCATGACCGGATGTGCGCAATCTTGGTAGTAAGGAGAGACCGTCTCCATCCGGTAACCCACGATCATTAATCAACGCTTGATAGGTCACTTGTTGAATCGCAGACCAGGCTTCGTCAATACGGCCCACGACATCTACGCCAATGCCTGCCTTGGATAATCCCTGACCTATCAATTTGGCGAGTCGTTCATGATCTTCAATTAGGAGAATTCGTCTCATAGACATCAGTTTAAGGTCGGCCAGTGAATTGGCCGAATGTATGTGAACCTCATTGGTCGGTGCAGGTGGCGAGATTTTGAGTGGAAGTTTACGAAAGTCGTGCTGGCCAAACATTAAGCGATTGTCGATCAATGACTATCGCGTAGGTTGCAGTGAATATACTGCCTATTAAGCGTCCTTCAGATATATCCATTTCAGCATGATGCGACACCTCTGCTGCATAGGGATTATCTCACAACGCATTTCTTCAATTCAG
>NZ_JBSWVF010000008.1:0-257656 GCF_056159445.1 Pseudomaricurvus sp. ABR4_320
TCTGAAGTTTTTGCTAGACATTGCTTTTCGAGGGGCTCTACAAGCCCATGGAATATTCGGTGGATAAGAATTTCAAGGGGCTAGAGCATTGGTCGATAGTTACGCAGAATTGCTGATCGGCTTGTCTATGGGGAAAAGAAGGCTTGGTATGGAAGTCCCAAGCCTTAGGTATATCAATGATTTAGTGGCGTAAAAGGTTAGATAGCTTGGGGTTTGGTTTGTCGGATGCTTTAAATAGAAGTGCTGTTCGACCAATTTCCTGTATTATTTGGCTTTGAGTGATCTCGCTAAGCTCGCTAATGGTCTGCTTCCTCATTTCCCGGTCGGGAATGTTCAAACGTACTTTAATGAGTTCATGGTCGTTTAAAGCTCGGTTCACTTCATTTACAACCGATTCTGACAGGCCCTTTCCTGCAATGGTCGCTACGGGTTGCAGCTTATGTCCAATGGCTTTGTAGAGTTTGGCCTGGCGTTTATCAATAGGCATATGTTTTGCTCAATCGCTTTACGTAATGTGCCAAATTATAAAGTATTTTAGTTTTATTTCTTATGGCTAAATCGAAAAGTAGTAATCGCTGGATGAATGAACATTTGAGCGATCAGTACGTCAAAAAGTCGAGGGAAGATGGCTATAGATCAAGAGCCAGTTATAAACTTGTTGAACTCAACAAGAAGGACAGATTATTACGCTCTGGCAACGTGGTTGTTGACCTCGGTGCTAGTCCGGGCGGGTGGTCGCAAGTCGCAAAGGAATTTGTTGGGCCCGGCGGCGTGGTTGTGGCCTCTGATCTATTAGCTTTTGAGCCTCTAGAGGGGGTTTCTTTCATTCAAGGGGATTTTAACTCTCAGGAGGTCTTCGATCAGCTGACTCAGTTACTCAATGGGCGAGGAGTAGACCTTGTAATGTCAGATATGGCCCCCAATATGACAGGTATCAGGGATATAGATCAGCCAGCGTCAATGAATTTGGTTGAGCTGGCTCTTGATGCAGCTCTACATATGTTGTCTCCTGGGGGAGCTTTCGTTGCGAAGGTTTTTCAGGGGGAAGGTTTTGACAGCTATGTAGCAGAGGTTAAGTCGAGTTTTAATCAGGTTTTCATTCGCAAGCCCTCTGCATCCAGGTCCAGGTCGAAAGAAATTTATCTGGTAGCGAAAGGCTTTTCTGGCCTCTGATTCGTAAAAGTGATAAGAGTTTAATCTAGAAATCAGGCTTTAGTTTTAATATGCCTGTATACTGAAAGGTCAGGGTAGAGACTTGGTGCGCCAATCCTGTATGGCCACCACCTACTGACCGATATAGATAGGTGAGGATGTTCATTTGAACGACATGGCTAAAAATCTGGTCTTGTGGTTGGTTATCGCAGCCGTTTTATTGGCTGTTTTCCAAAATTTCAACCCGCAGACTTCTCAAGAAACGCTGACGTACAGCGATTTCGTTGAAGAGGTTCAAAGCGATCAGGTTCGAGAAGTTTCTGTCAACGGTATGGTTATTGTCGGAACTCGGCATGACAACTCCCGGTTTGAGACAATTCGTCCCCAGATTTCTGACGACAAGCTAATGGACGACCTTCTTAATCACAATGTCGTGGTTAAGGGACAAAAGCCAGAGCAGCCGAGTTTATGGCAGCAACTATTGGTGGCAAGTTTCCCTATTTTGCTGATTATCGTTGTGTTCATGTTCTTTATGCGTCAAATGCAGGGAGGAGCTGGCGGTAAAGGTGGGCCGATGAGTTTTGGCAAGAGTAAGGCCAGGCTTCTTGGTGAAGACCAAATAAAAACGACATTTGCCGATGTGGCTGGTGTTGATGAAGCAAAAGAAGAAGTTCAGGAGCTGGTGGAATACCTTAGAGATCCCACGAAGTTTCAACGACTGGGCGGTAAGATTCCCCGTGGCGTATTAATGGCTGGGCCGCCGGGAACAGGTAAAACCCTTCTAGCAAAAGCCATTGCTGGTGAAGCAAAGGTCCCGTTTTTCTCAATCTCTGGTTCCGATTTCGTGGAAATGTTTGTTGGTGTCGGAGCATCTAGGGTTCGGGATATGTTCGACCAAGCTAAGAAGCAGGCGCCTTGCATTATTTTTATCGACGAAATTGATGCCGTTGGCCGTCATCGTGGTGGCGGCCATGGCGGTGGTCATGACGAGAGAGAGCAAACTCTCAATCAGTTGCTTGTTGAAATGGATGGCTTTGAAGGCAACGAAGGAATTATTGTTATAGCAGCTACTAACCGACCTGACGTGCTCGACAAAGCGCTTCTTCGTCCAGGTCGCTTCGACCGCCAGGTATTCGTTGGTTTACCGGATATACGTGGCCGCGAGCAAATTCTTAAAGTCCATATGCGTAAAGTCCCTCTTGATGAAAAGATCAAAGCATCCATCATCGCCCGAGGAACTCCCGGATTCTCAGGGGCTGATCTGGCCAATCTAGTAAATGAGGCCGCTTTGTTCGCTGCTCGGGCTAATAAACGACTCGTTACTATGGAGGAGTTCGAAAAAGCCCGGGACAAAATCATGATGGGTGCCGAACGCAAATCTATGGTGATGGGCGAGAAGGAGAAGGAAAACACAGCCTACCATGAAGCCGGGCACGCTATTGTCGGCAAACTGGTGCCGGAGCATGACCCAGTGCATAAGGTAACAATTATTCCTCGTGGCCGAGCCCTCGGTGTTACCCAGTTCCTGCCTGAAGATGACAAGTACAGTATGAGCAAGCGTGGATTAGAGTCCCAGATTTGTTCTCTTTTCGGTGGAAGAATTGCAGAAGAGATGACGCTCGGGTTTGAAGGCGTTACAACAGGTGCTCAAAACGATATCGAAAGAGCCACGAGTCTCGCTCGTAATATGGTAACCAAGTGGGGGTTGTCCGAAAAGTTGGGGCCCTTGCATTATGGTGAAGATGAAAACGGTATGCCTGGTAGCGGGGGCGCTATCAATTATTCCGGTGCCACTTCGAATACGATTGATGAAGAAGTCCGGCGTATCATCGACTCTTGTTACGAAAAGGCGAAAAGTTTGTTGGAAGAGCATCGTGATGTGCTTGAGGCGATGAAGGATGCATTGATGGAATATGAAACCATAGATGCAGAGCAAGTAGACGACTTAATGAACCGCCGTAAGGTTCGCCCTCCCAGAGATTGGCATGACGATGATTTCGGTGGCAAAGTACGGGATGAGGATCCTGACAAGTCTAACGATTCTGAATCTCCAACCTCTCCTATTGGTGGTCCCCTCAAAAACCACTGATTCTCTTCAATATGAGGCTTCTTATGGAAGCCTCATTGCTGTTCAGAGTAATCAATGCATACTCTTGTAAGTGGTTCCAAGACGCTGGATTTGTTACGTCCAGTCGTTATGGGAATTCTTAATGTTACACCGGATTCTTTTTCAGACGGCGGACGTTTTTACAGCGACGTACTGGATGTCGAAGACGTCTGGCGGGCCGCCGAGTCGATGTTAGATGATGGCGCTAAGATCTTGGATATAGGTGGCGAGTCAACTCGACCGGGCGCCGAGTCAGTATCTGAGAGCGAAGAGCTAGCCAGAGTGATTCCTGTGGTGAAGCGACTTCGTGCGAGCACTGATGCGTGGATATCTGTTGATACAAGTTCTCCTGAAGTCATTCGCCAGGCTATCCTAGCGGGCGCAGATTTAATCAATGATGTTCGGTCTTTAACTCGCCCTGGAGCTTTGGAGGCTGTGGCGGACTCAGATGTTGCGGTTTGCATTATGCATATGCAAGGTGAACCGGACGCGATGCAGGTTGCTCCAAGCTACAAGGCCGTCGTGGAAGAAGTCTACGAATTTCTTGAACGCAGAGTCGAACAATTGGTCGAAGCCGGAATAGATCGTTCTCGTATTTTGGTTGACCCAGGGTTTGGGTTTGGAAAAAAGACAGAGCACAATTTCGCGCTTCTTGCAGAGCTTCAAGCGTTCTCCAAGTTAGACTTGCCAATTCTTGTCGGTATGTCGAGAAAGTCGATGATCGGCCATACGACGGGGCGTGGTATTGAAGGTCGGTTGGCTGGAAGTCTGGCTGTGGCACTGTTGAGCGCACAGGCCTCAGCTCATGTTATCCGAGTTCACGATGTTTCTGAGACTTCTGATGTATTGAAAATCTGGCGGGCCTTCGAGGATGCCAAAAAGGGTATGGAGCCCAAAGAATGACACGAAAATATTTTGGGACTGATGGTATTCGTGGTCGGGTCGGCCGGGGAGCTATTACACCTGAATTTGTGCTTAGGCTGGGTTGGGCTGCGGGACGTGTATTTGCCGGCAGGAAAACCGGTAATAACCTTATTTTGATTGGCAAAGACACCCGTATATCCGGTTATATGTTTGAATCCGCTCTCGAGGCCGGGCTGATTGCTGCAGGTGTGGATGTGCGTTTATTGGGGCCTATGCCAACCCCAGCGGTTGCCTATTTGACTCGCACCTTTCAAGCGGATGCGGGCATTGTGATCAGCGCTTCTCACAATCCCTTTTATGATAATGGAATCAAATTTTTCTCTGGTGAGGGCGAAAAGCTCCCAGATGAGGTGGAATTGGCCATCGAGTCATTGCTGGATGCTCCAATCAACACTGATGAGAAGTTGGGGAAGGCGCGTAGGATCGTAGATGCCGCTGGACGTTACATCGAATTTTGCAAAGGAACTGTTCCCTGGGGGTTCAACCTTTCAGGCATGAAGCTTGTTCTTGACTGTGCGAATGGTGCCACTTACCACATAGCGCCTTCTGTTTTTCAGGAGCTGGGTGCCGCTGTTACTGCTATCTCCACCGATCCCGACGGTGAAAATATTAATCGTTCCTGCGGATCTACTGATCCTGCTCGCCTGAGGGAATCCGTTGTCACTGAAGGCGCAGATTTGGGAATTGCTTTCGATGGGGATGGGGATAGAGTCATTTTTGTTGATCATGAAGGGGAAGTCGTCGATGGGGACGAGCTTCTTTATTTGATTGCCCTGGATCGTTCCGGAAGCCGAGGTGGTTGTTCAGGCGTGGTTGGTACCTTAATGACGAACTACGGTTTTGAGCTGGCGATGCGTGAAATGGGTATTCCATTTGAACGGGCAAACGTTGGCGATCGATATGTGCTTGAAAAGATGAAGCAACACCAGTGGGAGCTGGGTGGTGAATCATCCGGGCATATAATTTGTAGCGACGTCACAACCACTGGCGACGGCATTGTGTCCGCTTTGCAGGTGTTGATGGCTGTGGTCCACAGTGGTCGACCTCTATCAGAGCTTAAGCGTGGTATGTTCAAGTTTCCCCAGACGATGATCAACGTTAAAGTCACTGACAGCTCCGGATTGGAACGATCGAAAGTTATAGCGAAGGCTGTTGCAGACGCGGAGTTTGCACTTGATGGTGCTGGGCGTGTACTTTTGCGGCCTTCTGGCACTGAGCCAGTTGTCCGCGTCATGGTCGAAGGGCGCGACGATCATTTGGTTAAGAGGCTCACAGCAGAAATCGCGGAAGTTGTTGAGCGCGAGTTGGCTTAAAGCTGCAGATTACTGGTTGTTGCTTTGGGCTGAGCGTTATAATTTTGTGAAGTGATCAAATCATTAAAATTTCCGCATTAATCTGCGCGGTGCATTGTAATAGAGAGTAGGTTCCGCTATCATCTGCCGCCCTTAGCGGAGCCGACTTAGGATTTCACAGAAAAGGATTCGATTTTCATGCGTGAGAAACTAGTTGTTGCTAATTGGAAGATGAACGGCAATTTGGCTGTTAATAAAGCTTTGGTATCTTCATTGATAGAAACCACTGCAAAATTAACGGACGTCAACATTGGTATCTGTCCTCCTTCAATATATTTGTCTCAAGTAGAGAAGTTATTGGATGGGACATCTCTGAAGTTAGGGGCGCAAGATATAAGCGCCGCTGAGTCGGGTGCATACACCGGCGAGATTGCTGCCTCCATGCTAAAAGAATTTGGTTGCTCTCAGGTAATCGTAGGGCATTCTGAGCGTCGTCAGTACCATGGTGAGACTGACGATGTTGTGGCAAAGAAGTTTGTCGCAGCTAAAACCGCCGATTTGACACCAATTTTTTGTGTTGGTGAGACCTTAGAAGAGCGTGAGTCTGAAAAGACTCTTGAAGTTATTCAAAGGCAAGTAGCCGCGGTGCTCTCACTTGTGAGCTCAAGTGGGATTGATGGGGCGGTAATCGCTTATGAGCCCGTTTGGGCCATAGGTACTGGTTTAACTGCAACACCAGATCAAGCTCAGGAAGTGCATAAGTATATTCGCTCTTTATTGGGTGATGCTGCTGATCGTGTTTCTATTCTGTACGGCGGGAGCGTTAAAGCATCCAATGCTGCAGAGTTGTTTGCAATGCCAGATATCGACGGCGCCTTGGTTGGAGGTGCATCGCTTAAGGCGGATGAATTTACGGCAATTTGCCAGGCGGCAAATTCGTTAAAAGGGTAGTGAAGGTTTGAGTGTAGAAAAGATCGTCCTCATCGTTCACCTTGTAACGGCTATAGCAATTATCGGATTTATTCTGATACAGCAAGGCAAGGGTGCAGAAGCAGGAGCATCATTTGGTGCAGGTGCATCGCAGACTGTATTTGGCAGTCAGGGAAGCGGGAACTTTTTCACGCGTACTACTGCGATATTGGCAACGATTTTTTTTATTACCAGCTTTGGGTTGGCAATTATTGCCAAACAGCAAGCTAATGTAACCTTGACCGAAGGAGTTCCTGTTGTAGAAGATGCAGCAGATACCCCATCTATGAATATTGAGAAGCCTGCTTCTGATATTCCCGAGGGGCAGGGTGAAATTCCTGCAGCTGATGTTCCTGATAATGCTGGAGATGTTCCAAGCACAGAGAACTGATTCTGTGATCGAGAAAGTTTAATGCCCAAGTGGTGGAATTGGTAGACACGCTATCTTGAGGGGGTAGTGGCGTAAGCCGTGCCGGTTCAAGTCCGGCCTTGGGCACCATGTTGAGTTTTGCGATTTGTATTGGCGCCGAGTCAGTGTATTTTTCGTGAAGCTAAAGTCCGCGTGATGTTTTCGCAACTTATTGAAAATAAATGTGAAAATATCGGTATTTGATGTTGCTTCTGGTGAAATCACTACCTATAATACGCGGCCTTGGTTGATGACGCATCTGATGCCAAGTCTCTAGTGCGGGGTGGAGCAGTCTGGTAGCTCGTCGGGCTCATAACCCGAAGGTCGTTGGTTCAAATCCAGCCCCCGCTACCACTTACAATCTATTTGATTAGGTTGTCTTGGGAAATCTTCTACATTCTTAGCAGTTGCTTTCTGGCAAGTGTAAAAAGTCTCTTAGCGCTTCAATTTCGCTTTCAGCCATATCTAGTTCGCCAACCGCTTGCGAGTGATACATCTCTAGTCCGTTGTCTATCTCCACTTCAAGTCGAATGTGCTGTTCTTTGCAATTCAGCAGGTCGCCAGCATAAAAAAGAGTTGAGCGTGTAGGGATAGCTCCATGAATTTGGTAAAGGCTTTTGCTCGAATTGCGTTGAGTGACGACCGCATCTAAAACGTTCCAGTTAAGGGCTTTTGCTAATACTGAAAATCTCTCGCGCTTTTTTTTGCAGATATTTAAAACGAAGGACGTATTAGGGTTAAGTCGTTGACTGATGGTAGCTAAAAGAGTGCTGGCGGTATTTCCTTGCCAGAGAATTACTCGATGTTTATTTCTGCTGAGGCTTTGCTCTACAGTAAGCAGTCGCTCTGCGGGAGATCGTTGGTCGATCGGCTTATGGAGGCGTGAGTTGCTATACAGGTGGTGTTTCGCAATATATTCCTCCACGGCATCCGGAACGAATCCTCGAAGCGGCAGGGCCTGTTGTATACGGCGGCGAACTTCTGTTGATGAAATGGCCCTGCGCGGCATAGGTAAAAAGGTGAGGTTTATTCTAGCGTCATAAGTGCTGAGCGCTACATCTTTGCGAGGAGCGCAGGCAAACGTTACTCGTGAGCAAAGCCGATCAAAACCTTTCCAGTGATGTAATTTGTCCAGCCCATCATCACCCATCAGAAAGTAGAAATCGCTATCCGGCCATTGCGGGGCGATCGCCTCTATCGTATCGATGGAAAATGTCACCCTCTCTTGCAGCGCTTCATGATCACAAACTCGGAACTTAGGCCGTCCGGCAGTTGCGAGAGTCACCATATTCAGGCGATGTTGGCCTGAAACTAATTCGTTAGCTTGCTTCAGGGGGGGCTTGCCTGCAGGTATAAATATAACTTGGTCCACGTTAAGTGTGTCTATGGCGCTTTGAGCAAGCTGTAGGTGTGCGTTATGAATTGGGTTAAAGGTTCCGCCGTAGAAGGCGATCTTGCGTTTTGACATGGGTCGGTGTTGGCAAAGGCGGTTTACGTCAACCAATAAGATCGTATTAAAGCCCCATGATGACAAGGCTGTGCATCGGATGCAAACATCAAGAAAGGAAATTGAGGACGTGGTAAAGCGGTAGATTAAGGGGGCTGAGTAATCGCCCTATAAGCTTAAGCGCATAGGGCGAAGGGGAAGGAATCTGTTAGTCTCCAAATTCTCGTATCAGGTGGCCAATGGTCTCCTTTGCGTCGCCAAAGAGCATGCGGGTGTTTTCCTTAAAGAAAAGGGGATTGTCGATGCCCGCGAATCCAGAGGCCATCGAGCGTTTCAGTACAAATACGGTGCGAGCCTGGTCGACGTTAATTACCGGCATGCCGTAAATGGGACTGCCTTCCATTTCCCGGGCGGCTGGATTGACCACATCGTTGGCACCGATGACGATAGCGACATCCACGGTTTCCATACGAGGGTTGATATCGTCCATTTCCAAGAGCAGATCGTAAGACACGTCGGCTTCAGCAAGCAGTACGTTCATATGCCCTGGCATGCGGCCCGCAACAGGGTGAATACCGTAGACGACCTCCGCGCCATTTTCTTCCAGAAGCTCTTGCAGTTCTTTGACGACGTGTTGTGCTTGAGCAACGGCCATGCCATATCCAGGAATAATAGCGACGGAAGATGCGGCTTCTAAGACATAGTAGGCATCGTCGGCGCTCATGGGCTTAATCTCACCTTCGATTTTCATTTCGGTGGTTTTAACCGCACTGAACCCACTGAAGAGCACATTGGACAGTGAGCGATTCATGGCTTTACACATGATTTGCGTAAGAATGATCCCCGAGGCACCGACTAGTGATCCGGCAACAATCAATAAATTATTATGAATCGCGAAACCTGCCGCACAGGCGGCCAATCCCGAATAGCTATTAAGCAAGGAGATAACCACCGGCATGTCTGCCCCGCCGATAGGGATTACCGCAAGCACTCCAAAGAGCAGTGACAGTAAGATGGCGAGGTAGAGAAACCCAGTTAGCTCTGGATTACTGGCGTAAAAAAGCCCGCAGATAACGACGGCGATGATAATCGCGCTGTTGACCAGGGACTGTTTTTGAAACATGAGGGGGCGACCGGGTAGTTTTTCGCTCAGCTTCCCAAACGCCACCAGGCTGCCTGTAAAGGTAACCCCGCCGATAAATACGGAGAGGAAAATCGTTGTGCTGACGAGTCCGTTTGCGGTGGGGCTGATCGCTGCCCAGCCGACGAACAAACTGGCTAAGCCGCCAAATCCATTAAACAGGGCCACCATTTCTGGCATGGATGTCATTGCGACGGTGCGGGCAGCGTAGGCGCCGATTGCTGAACCCATCAAAATGCCGACGATGATCCCGCTGTAGTCAACGATACCTTTATCAAACAAGGTGACGATGATGGCGAGCAACATCCCGATAGAAGAAACGGTGTTGCCTTTGCGAGCTGTTGCGGGGGAGCTCAGTAGTTTAAGACCATAGATAAATAATCCGGCGCTTATGACATAGCAGAAGCCGGTAAAGCCTGAATTGACCATTACTTATTATCCCCTTTTTTCTTAAACATACCGAGCATGCGGTCAGTGACCATATAACCACCGACAACGTTTATCGTGGCAAAGGCAACTGCTGCAATCCCTAAAAAAGTCGAAAAGGTCAGATCTTCTGACTGGCCCGCCAGAGATAGTGCGCCGACTAACGTTATTCCAGAAATGGCGTTAGAAGCTGACATGAGAGGCGTGTGTAAGGTTGCTGGCACCTTGTTAATAAGCTCGAAGCCAAGAAATATGGAGAGCATGAGAATAAAAGACAGTGCAACGAAAGAGTCCATGAATTTACTCCTGAGCTTCGTAGTGTTTTTTAATGACATCGTTTTTTAGCTCGCCTTGGTGTGCGATAACGCAGCCGCTGATGTCATTTTCAAAATCGAGCACAAAGGCTTTGTCGTCTTTGTTCCAGAATTCATCGAGAAGGTTGAACAGGTTTGAGGAATACATTTGGCTGGCATCGCGCGGTACTTCATTGGCCCAGTTGCCCGTCCCGACGATTTTCACGCCATTTTCCGTGGTAACAATATCGCCAGGAGACGATCCTTCAACATTGCCACCGGTTTCTGCGGCCATATCAACAATCACAGAGCCGGGTTTCATCGCTGCAACGGCATCGGCGCTGATGATTAATGGCGGTTTGCGCCCGAAGACCTGTGCTGTGGTGATGACAATGTCAGAGTCGGCGATTTCCGCTTTTTGCCCCTCTTTCTGTTTTTCTAATTGCTCCGGCGTCAGTTGTACGGCGTAGCCATCTTTCGTTTGCCCGGTTTCTCCCAGGTCGATTTGTAGAAATTTAGCGCCCACAGATTGCACTTGCTCCGCGACAACCGAGCGAGTATCGAACGCGGTTACCTTGGCACCAAGGCGTTTGGCCGTGGCAATTGCTTGAAGGCCAGCAACGCCCGCGCCAATGACAAAGACTTTTGCGGGCTTCAGAGTTCCTGCAGGCGTCATCATCATGGGCAGTATGCGGTCGAGCTCAGACGCGGCTTTTAGAACCATGACGTAACCGGCGAGATTTGCTTGGGAGCTCAGCGCATCCATTTTTTGGGATCGGGTGCTACGCGGAATCATTTCCATGGAAATGCCCGTGATCTTCCTAGACATCATCGCCTCAACTAAACCTTTCTCATTGAAAGGATCGAGATAGCTAATGGAAATGGTACCTTCTCGTTGAAGGTCCAGTTCTTCGATCGTTGGTTTGTGCAGGCGAAGGACGATATCGGCATCGCCGAGTAGAGCGTCTCTCTGTTCGACAATCGTTGCTCCCGCTTCTTCGTAGGCGCTGTTGTCGAATCCAGCACCTAGCCCCGCGCCGGCTTCAATGGCGATTTCGGCGCCCATGCGGGTTAGTTTCTTAACGGTATCCGGGATAAGGGCTACCCGGTTTTCGTTTGCATAAGTCTCTTTTGGGACAGAAATGAGCATTTCGCTGATCCCCGTGTCAGTTATCGTAATGATGTGAATGAGTACAGAGTACGTTAAAGGTTTTCAGTCGAAGCGCTGTGTTGCCGTCCGATAGCCGCTCGGCTGAAATGAGTGAGGTGTAATTAGTTGTCGATGCTTTCCATGATCTTTACTCGACTGATTCAAAAATGGTCCTGGAATAACCCTGTACTGTCGTTGGGTTGTTAAACGGGGATCGTAAGCCTGCGAGCTAAATTCTAAAGTTTGCTTCCTGCCGACCTACGGGGTTAACGTTAACTTACTTTTTAAATTCGCGCAAAATATTCTATTACGGTGATGATTATATTCTTAAATCATACGGTTAGCGTTCTGGTGCGATATTCGACGCCAGTCGAGGCCAAAAGTAACCTGTACTTTAGGATGGAAAGCCCCGGTTCTGGGGGACTTTTTTTAACGTTACTTAGTTGAGCTTTTAAATTTAACCACTATTTTTCGGTGGGGTTCTTGTTTTTGGTCAAAGGACGGATGCTAAAAAATTCTATTAAAGAAATGGTATCGGTACGTGAGATTACCGATAAATTTATTACGACAGTTATGGAAGATAGCGTTTTTGTTAGCGCTGTCATTTGTGTTTTGCCACTTTCTTTTTTGGTCAGTTCCGAGGTTTTTTACGTTGCTCTTAGACGTCTGTATTGCTGTGGGGATATGCCAAACACTTTTTTGAATTGGCGTGAAAAATAAAGCGGATCGGAATAGCCGAGGTTTGCAGCAATTGTTTTTATAGCAGTTTCTGAGTCGTCCAGTTGTTCGCAAGCCCTTTCCATTTTCAAATGAATAAAGTACTGGATAGGTGTTTGTCCCGTCATGTCTTTAAAACGTCTAATAAAATGAAATTTTGATAGGTTTGCGAGGCTGGCTAGATCTTCGAGGTCCAATTCATTTTGCAGGTGGTGCTGCATGTGTTGGATGATCGCCTCCATGCCAAAATGGGGGTTTAATGCTCGTTGTTGTGCGGCGTTTATGTTTCCTATTTCAGTAAGTAGCCCTTTCAGAAGGTTGGATTTCTGGACATAGTGATTAAAGAGAAACGCTTGCTGTTGAATCAGTAAGCGTTCAAATCCTGCAATCAACTCTGCTTTTAATCCCACTTGGGATGTGGGGGGACCAATTCCAGTAAAGCTCGAATAGTCGCCGGCACGGCTCCCGATAAAATGCACCCAAAAAATCGTCCAGGGGGTGTCTTCATTAGCCCAATAGTGGTGATGCATTCCAGGGGGGAGCAGTGCTGCGTCACCACTTCGAATCGCAGATTTACGTCCGTTGATCATCAAAGAGCCCTCGCCACTGATGCAGTAAATCAAGAGGTAAGTGTCGTGATTGTCGCGTTGCATATTGTGCATGCTGGCTTTGGGGTAGTACCCCATGGCGAGAGGTACAAGGTCCTCGCTCAGGGGGTGTTGTTGCAGGCGAGATATGATGGCCTGCGGGATAACTTGCCGAATACCTTTTGTGGAAAGGGGCCAAAGTGAGGTTATGCGGTCTTCTGACAAATTCGGCTCTCGAGAAGTCATGTAAATCCTCATAAGAAAAATTCAGCCCTGATGCTGGGCTAGGGCAATTCGTAAAAGCTCAAACTTGGTCCGCAATATTGTCCATATTGTCAGCAATTTTCTGAATTCTAAGGGCGAAATTGCCATGTTTCAATGCCGCAATAAATAACGAAATAACTGACGGGCATCTGCTATGACTGAGAACTCCACGACTGTTTTTCCATCCCGCCTGCCGTTGTATATTGGCGGTGAATGGTGTCCCAGCGAATCCAAAAAAACTCTGCCAGTCACCAATCCTGCTACCCAGGAAGTGTTGACTGAGGTTCCGTATGCCACAGAGTCCGAAGTCGACGCAGCGGTTGTATCTGCCGCTGAGACTTTCAAGAGTTGGAAGGATGTCTCTGTCCCAGCTCGGGCTCGCATCATGCTGAAATACCAGGAACTCCTTAAAAAGCACCACGATGAGCTCGCAAGGATAATTTCTCAGGAGCTGGGAAAGACGTTTGAGGATGCAAAGGGTGACGTATGGCGTGGTATTGAAGTTGTCGAACACGCTGCAAACATTCCTTCTCTATTAATGGGGGAGACGGTTGCCAACGTCGCAACCAAAATTGATACCTATTCCTACATTCATCCTATCGGGGTATGTGTTGGTATCACGCCATTTAACTTTCCTGCGATGATCCCGTTGTGGATGTTTCCTCTTGCGGTTGCCTGCGGTAACACGTTTATCCTTAAACCATCGGAGCAAGATCCTCTGACGCCGATGCGGCTTATTGAGCTGTTCGAAGAAGCGGGTGCGCCAAAAGGTGTTGTTCAATTGGTGCACGGCGGTGTTGATCAGGTTAACCAATTACTTGATCACCCAGACGTCCAAGCCGTTTCATTTGTTGGCTCGGTGCCTGTTGCGAAACACATCTATCGCCGGGCGACCGAGAATTTGAAGCGTGTGCAAGCATTTGCTGGCGCAAAAAATCACATGGTTGTCATGCCGGATGCACAGAAGCAGCAGGTCATCAACAACATTGTTGGAGCGGCTTGTGGCGCGGCCGGGCAGCGTTGCATGGCGATTTCAGTTGTTGTTTTGGTGGGGGGCTCGCGGGATTGGGCTGACGAAATCGTAGAAGCTTTTGGCTCTGTGAAACCGGGACATTACAGTGATGCGCACTCCGCTTATGGTCCACAGATCAGTCCTGCCGCAAAAGACAGGGTGCTGGCTGCAATTGCAAAGGGTAAAGAGCAGGGAGCCACCTGTCTGTTGGATGGCTCGGATTGTGTTGTAGATGGCTACCCTGACGGAAATTGGATTGGTCCCACCGTCTTTAGTGGCGTGACACCGGAAATGGATTTGTATAAAGAAGAGATTTTTGGTCCGGTATTGTGCTTGGTTGAGGTAGACACGCTGCAGGACGCGATCGAGCTGGTCAATTCCAATCCTTACGGAAATGGTACGTCAATTTTTACCGCGTCCGGTGGCGCGGCCAGAACCTACCAACATGAAGTTGAAGTTGGTCAGGTTGGAATCAATGTACCCATTCCTGTGCCTCTGCCGTTCTTCTCATTCACTGGTTGGCGCGGCTCCTTTTTCGGTGATCATCACGCTTATGGTAAGCAAGCTGTCCGGTTCTACACCAAAACCCAGACGATTACGTCACGTTGGTTTGATGATGATGTGGCCAGTGGTCCCAACATGTCGATCAATCTGAAATAGTGGTAAGACTCAATCTAGCCAGAAGGAAAGACACGTATGAATTTTGGTTTGAGTGAAGATCAGCTGGCATTTCAGGAGGCTGCCCGAGCTTTTGCCCAAGGGGAAATGGCCCCTCATGCCGCACTCTGGGATGAGGAGAAGATTTTCCCGCGAGATGTTATAGCCGCGTCTGGCGAGCTGGGGTTTTGTGGCATTTATTCTCCTGAGGAGTGTGGAGGGCTGGGTTTGTCGCGACTTGACACCACCATCATTCTGGAAGAACTCGCTGCCGCATGTACGTCTACAGCCGCGTTTATTTCCATTCACAATATGGCTACATGGATGTTGTGTACCTGGGGTTCCGACGATCTAAAGTCTGATTGGGCGGAAGCGATGACACGTGGTCAAAAGCTGGGGTCCTATTGTCTTACGGAGCCCAATGCGGGTTCCGATGCGGGCTCGTTGCGTTCGACGGCTAAGCGCGACGGAGACGACTATATCGTCAACGGTGGCAAGATGTTTATCAGCGGCGCCGGCAGTACCGACATTCTCATTGTTATGTTGCGCACGGGAACGCCGGAATCGGGTGCTCGAGGTGTGACCGCTTTTGCAATTCCTTCAGATTTGAAGGGCATTGAATTTGGAAAGAATGAAGTGAAGCTTGGCTGGAACAGTCAGCCGACGCGTGCCATCAGTTTTGATAATGTAAGGGTGCCAGCCAGCTACCGTTTGGGTGACGAAGGTGAAGGCTTCAAAATCGCAATGCGAGGTATCGATGGGGGGAGGATAAATATTGCCACCTGTTCTATCGGTGGAGCTCAGGCATGTGTCGACATCACGCAAAAATACATGCGAGAGCGGGTGCAGTTTGGGAAGGCAATTGCGGACTTTCAGGCGTTGCAGTTTCGCTTTGCCGATATGGTTACGGAGTTGGTTGCTGCGCGACAGATGGTGCGCATGGCGGCCAGCCGACTGGATGAGGAACATCCGGAAAAAACGGTTTATTGTGCTATGGCCAAGCGGTTCGCAACCGATGTTGGCTTTGACGTGTGTAATCAAGCCCTACAGCTCCATGGCGGATATGGTTATCTTCGCGAATACCCTATTGAACGATATTTAAGAGACGTTCGGGTTCACCAGATCCTGGAAGGAACCAACGAAATCATGCGTTTGATTTCCGCTCGCCGGCTGCTGCAGGACGGCGCAACAGAGGATATAAAATGAGTTTGCTTAAACTAGAAAGGCGCGGTCATACCGCCATTGTGACAATGAATAATCCTCCGGCGAATACCTGGACGCCAGAGAGTTTGAACCAGTTACAGGAGTGGGTTGGGGAGCTCAACTCAGACAAGGAAAATTATTCTCTAATTATTGCAAGCGAGAGTGAAAAATTTTTCAGTGCTGGTGCCGATCTCAATCGATTTAACCATGATGACAAGGGACTGTCTTTTGAATTTGCCAATGCGTTTGGGCGAGCTTTTGAGGCCTTGGCTTCCTATGAAGGCGTCTCTATTGCCGCGATAACCGGCTATGCCATGGGTGGAGGCTTGGAAGTCGCGCTTTCCTGCGATTTACGTGTCGCCGAAGAGCAAGCTCAAATGGCGCTGCCAGAGGCGAGCGTGGGATTGCTTCCCTGTGGTTTAGGATCGCAGCAGCTGCCTTGGTTGGTGGGAGAGAGCTGGGCAAAGCGCTTGATTCTTCTGGGAGAGCGAGTGAAAGCGGATAAAGCGCTCGAAATTGGACTTATTGAAGAGTTGGTGCCAACAGGGGGAGCGATTGAGAAAGCCTTAGAGCTTGCCGCTAAAGTCGAAAAGCAAAGTCCAACCTCAGTGCGCTATTGTAAGCAACTGATTATGGCCGCCAGGCAGCAACCCATGGCAACTGCTTTTGTTCAAGAGCGAGAGCTTTTTGTGAAACTGTGGGACAGCGAAGATCAGAAAGAAGGGGTGTCTGCGTTCGTTGAGAAGCGAGCGCCTGTGTGGAAAAACCGTTAGGAGTAACGGATCTATTCGTCCGTATTAGATAAATCGCGAAGTGTGGAGTGTTATGAGTAGTTCAGATGAATCTCCGGTACTTTTTCAAACCCTTCCGTCAGGTGGAGGGTATAAGATCGGCCTTGCCGTCCTCAATGCTCCGAAGTCTCTCAATTCTCTGTCCCGAGCAATGGCGGACAGCCTGCTGTCACAGCTGCGTGTCTGGCAGGATGACCCGGCGATAGCTTGCGTGGTTCTGCGGGGTTCCGGTGATAAGGGGTTTTGTGCGGGGGGCGATGTCGTCAAATTGCGGGAATCCTCTTTGGCCAATGATGGCGAGGCTGCGGCATTTTTTGAGCAAGAATACCGACTTGATTACCTTATTCATGTTTACCGTAAGCCGATTTTGGCATGGGGGCATGGCGTCGTTATGGGAGGTGGACTTGGGCTGTTGGCCGGTGCCAGCCACCGAGTTGTTACAGAGAGAACCCGGCTTGCCATGCCAGAGGTGACAATCGGTTTGTACCCGGATGTAGGTGGTTCATGGTTTTTAAATCGGATGCCTGGACGCTGCGGGCTATTTTTAGCATTGACCGGGGTCCCCATTAATGCTGCTGATACGCAGTATTTAGGGTTGGCTGATCACTATTTAAATCACAGTCAGTGGGACGGATTGGTGGAGCAGATAAGCGCGCTTAGTTGGGCGGCAGATGCGTCGAACCACCCTGCGCAATTAAGTGGTCTCCTACGGGATATGGAGGCTATTGCGGATGAGCGACCTGAATCTCCTGTTCGACAGCATTATGATCAAATCCAAGTTTTAACCCAGGGGGCAACACCGTCAGAATTGTTCGCCGACATTACCGCCTACAACGGTGATGATGAGTGGTTGAGCAAGGCGGCTAAAACGCTGGCTGAGGGATGTCCTACGTCTGTCGCCATTATCTATGAGCAGCTGCGGCGCACCCGTCATGCCTCGCTTAAAGAGGCGTTTGCGATGGAGCTGGTCCTCTCCAGTAATTGTATGAAATACCCTAATTTTGCAGAAGGGGTGAGGGCGCTGCTGGTGGATAAAGACCGGCAGCCAAAATTTGAGCCGACGACTCTGGCTGAAGTCACTGATGAAATTGTTGACGGACATTTTGTTTCGCCCTGGGGGGCGCAGAATCCACTTAACGACCTTTAATAATAAATGAAAGGATTTAAATTATGTCACAGACGGTAGCGTTTATCGGACTTGGCAATATGGGTGGGCCTATGGCGGCTAATTTAGCTGTTGCAGGTTTTCGTGTGAGAGCTTTTGACCTCTCTCAAGCTGCTCTGGACAAGGCCGTTTCGGCAGGGTGTGAGGCCGCAGACAATATGTTGGCCGCCGTGGATGGAGCTAACTTCGTCATAACCATGCTGCCATCTGGGCCAATTGTTGAGGCTGTATTTATCCAAGAGCAGAAGTTGTTGGAGTTTATAGCGCCGTCGGCACTCATTATCGATTGTTCGACTATTGCCCCAGAAGATTCCCGGCGGGTTGCTAAGGCCGCGCAGGAAAAGGGGCTTCGATTTATGGACGCTCCGGTTTCTGGTGGCACGGCTGCAGCCGCAGCAGGTACGCTAGCGTTTATGTGTGGTGGAGCCGATGCGGATTTTGAGCAGTCAAAAACGGTATTGACTGTTATGGGAGCCAATATCTTTCATGCCGGCGGTGCGGGGGCAGGATCTGTTGCCAAATTGTGCAACAACATGTTGCTGGCAATTCACATGATCGGAACCTGTGAAGCTTTGCAGATGGGGGTCAATAATGGCTTGGACCCTAAAGTCCTCTCCGAAATTATCTTGAAAAGCTCGGGATGCAATTGGTCGTTGGAAAAATACAATCCTTATCCGGGGGTGATGCCTAGTGTTCCGTCAAGTAATGACTATCAGGGTGGCTTTATGATCAACTTGATGCTCAAAGATTTAAATTTGGCGATGGATACCGCTCGCCAGAGTCGCTCCACCGCGCCGCTGGGCGCCCTGGCTCAGAATCTCTATTCTCTGGCTCAGAAAATGGATGAAAGAGAGGGGGTTAGTGACTTTTCCAGCGTCCTAAATCTCATGAAGTAGTAGCTGCCAATTGGCGACAGGTGGTTGAAGATTGTGCGGCTTAATTGGTATACTTCCTGACTGATCGAAGTCGTAAGGTTTTCTAAGGATGCCTTGGTCTTCTAAAGGCAGACAGGACATGATGTTGCCTGGGGGCGGATCGATACAGTGATTCGGTCGGAGTCGCCTATTCAAGGAATGTCGTTGTCCTCTGGCGGCAACGCAGGTCAAAGCCCCTATCAAGGGGCTTTTTCGTATGTGTTCTCGGGAATGGCTATCCCCCGGCAGTTTTCATTCGTGATGGGCTTGATGCCCATTTTTTATTTGGGTCTCAGGTTTAAGTCGGTACTGCGTATATGGGGCAGAAGCACGATCTACTGGTTGAATTACTGGAACCGGTCGTTAAATCCATGGGATGTGAGTTGTGGGGGCTGGAGTATTTTGCTCAGGGCCGCCACAGCACGGTGCGCCTTTATATCGATCGTGAGCAGGGTGTCTCTTTAGAAGATTGTGAAAAAGTGAGTCGTCAGGTCAGTAGTGTAATGGACGTTGAAGACCCCATTTCCGGCGAATATACGCTGGAGGTTTCGTCCCCAGGCATGGATCGTCCACTCTACAGTCTCGAGCAATATCGCCGGTATGTTGGCGAGCAGTTGTCGGTGCGTTTGAGTTCCGCCCACGAGGGGCGGCGCAAATTCCAGGGGCAGCTAAAAGAGATCGGTGACGAACAGGTTTTGATAGAGGTCGACGGACAGGACGTTTGGTGGCCATTTCATTTGATAGATAAAGCGAACATTGTTCCCCGCTTTTAAGCCAGGGTTGTGGCAGCGGGTGAGTGAGGCGAGTAAATGAGTAAAGAAATTCTGCTGGTTGCGGATGCGGTCTCCAACGAAAAGGGGGTCGACAAGGGAATCATATTCGAAGCAATCGAGTTGGCCTTGGCTGCTGCCACCAAAAAGAGATACGACGAAGATTCCGACATCCAGGTCGTCATCAATCGCAAGACGGGCGATTACGTTACCACTCGTCGTTGGGAGGTCGTGGATGACGATACTCTGGCGGTGCTCGGCACTCAATTTACCACTGAGGAGGCCCATGAAAAGGATCCCTCGCTTGGTGTCGGTGATGTTTACGAAGAGGTGGTCGAAAACGTCGAGTTCGGACGCATTGCTGCTCAGGCTGCAAAGCAAGTTATCGTGCAAAAAGTGCGCGAGGCGGAACGTGAGCAGGTTGTTGAGCTTTATCGCGATCGACTTGGTGAGTTGGTCAGCGGTACCGTAAAAAAAGTGACTCGCGACAGCATCATCGTCGATTTGGGCAGTAATGCTGAAGGTCTTCTTCCTCGTGATCAGCTTGTCGGTCGTGAGGTCTTCCGCATTAACGACCGTGTTAGGGCTGTACTGCTGGATGTTCGTACGGATGTGCGCGGGCCGCAGCTGTATCTCAGCCGCTCCTGCCCGGAGATGCTTATAGAGTTGTTTAAAATCGAAGTGCCTGAAATCTCCGAAGAGGTGATTGAGTTAAAAGCCGCGGCACGTGACCCAGGATCTCGAGCCAAAATTGCCGTCTACACCAATGATGGTCGCATCGATCCTGTTGGGGCCTGTGTCGGTATGCGCGGATCTCGTGTGCAGGCCGTGTCCAATGAATTGGGCGGAGAGCGCATTGACATCGTGCTGTGGAATCACAACCCCGCGCAGTTTGTTATTAATGCTATGTCTCCAGCAGAGATTGAATCGATTGTTGTCGATGAAGATGCCGGATCCATGGATGTCGCCGTTGATGAAGACAATCTTGCGCAGGCAATTGGTCGCAGTGGCCAGAATGTTCGTTTGGCGAGTGAGCTCACACAGTGGGAAATCAACGTCATGGGGCTGGAGGAGTGGAAGTCCAAGCAGGAAGAAGAGTCAGGCAATTACATCCAAGTCTTTATGGATGCGCTTGACGTGGATGAGGATGTCGCAGGGGTGCTGGTGGAAGAGGGGTTTACCACTCTGGAAGAGATCGCCTATGTGCCGCTGGAAGAAATGTCCAACATCGATGGATTTGATGAAGATATCGCTGAAGAGCTGAGGTCCCGAGCTAAAGATGCATTGTTAACTCAGGCATTGGCTTCGGAAGAGCAGCTCGGTAGCAATGAGCCCGCAGAGGACCTTCTAACGATGGATGGTATGGATAAGCACCTTGCCTTTCAGTTGGCGAGCCGCGGTATCGTTACGATGGATGATCTGGCCGAACAGGCCGTTGATGACCTCCTTGAGTTCGACGGGGTCGATGAAGAACGTGCAGCCGCATTGATTATGAAGGCGAGAGAGCCTTGGTTTGCCGAAAGTCAAAGCAGTGCTGAGTAAGATAGAGGATTAGGTAATAGGATATGGCTGAAGTAACTGTCAGTGAACTCGCCAAATCAGTTGGAACCTCCGAAGAGCGTTTGCTGAAGCAAATGTCTGAGGCTGGTCTGTCCCACGGAAGTGCGGATGCACTGGTTTCTGACGCCGAAAAGCAAAAGTTGTTGGCGTTTCTGAAAACCAGTCATGGTGAATCAACTGAGACGCCGAGAAAGATTACATTAAAGCGTAAAACGACAACCACTCTAAAAACAGGTAGTGGTAGCGGTCGCAAGACTGTCAATGTCGAAGTGCGTAAGAAGCGTACGTATGTGAAGCGAGATGCAGAGCTTGCCTCTTCGTCGCTGGAAGCTGCGTCGGAACCTGAGTCCGTCTCTGCGCTTGAAGAGGCTCCAGAGGTTACGACAGAGTCAGAAGTAGCGACGTCGACGCCTGAGCCAGCTGTAGAGCAGGCGCCGGCAGAGGTAGAGGTAACCCTGCCTGTCGCTGAGGCAGGCGTAGAGCCAGAACCTGAGCCGGAAGTCTCGGCTGTCGTCGAACCTGAGCCTGAACCCGAGCCGGAGCCTGAACCCGAGCCGGAGCCCGAGCCCGTGGTTGAGGCTATTGAAGAAAAGGCTCCTGAGCCGATGTCACATGACGACATCTTGGAAGCGGCTGAGGCGCGGCGAATTGCGGCATTGGAAGCGCGTCGTAAAGCGGAAGATGAGCGCCAGCAAAAGCTTGCAGCAGAGAAAGAGCGTCAGGCAGAACAAGCCAAGCAGAAAGCTGCAGGTGCGGCCGGCGCCAGCAATAAGCCGGCGTCTGGTGTGGATGAATCTGCTCCTTCCGACGCAGAGAAGGGACGCCACGGCAAGAAGAAAGAGCGCCATGTCATCGAAAACGACGGTGATGATGACGGGGACTCCCCACGCAAGAAGACGCCTAAAGCGGCTAAGAAGTCTGGTCCTAAAAAGACGAACAAGGCTGCGTTACTTAGCGATCTTGATGATGAAGACTTGGATGACAGCAATTCCTCGTCTCGCCAGCGTCGCAGTTCGCGTCCGTCGCTCAAGTTGGCTAACCGCCATACATTCAAAAAACCGACGAGTAAAATTGTGCGAGAAGTAGAAGTTCCTGAAACCATAGTCGTCTCAGATTTGGCCCTACGTATGTCGGTCAAAGCAGGCGAGGTGGTGAAGACCCTGATGAAAATGGGCACCATGGCCACTATGAATCAGGCGATTGATCAGGAAACCGCTGTACTCGTGGTGGAAGAGCTTGGTCATACGCCTGTTGCCGTAAGTGATAACCAGGTCGAAGAGCAGCTTGAAGAATCGCTTGAGAGCGATGGTGAGAGAATGCCCCGGGCTCCGGTGGTTACTGTCATGGGGCATGTTGACCATGGTAAAACTTCTCTGCTCGATTACATCCGCAATACCCGTGTGGTATCTGGTGAGGCTGGTGGTATTACCCAGCATATCGGCGCGTATCGAGTGCCGACGGAAAAGGGCGAGATTGCCTTTTTGGATACACCAGGACACGCAGCGTTTACCTCGATGCGGGCTCGAGGAGCTCAGTGTACTGACGTTGTAATTCTGGTTGTTGCAGCTGACGATGGTGTCATGCCGCAGACGGAAGAGGCCATTCAGCACGCTCGTGCCGCAGGCGTTCCGCTGGTTGTCGCAGTGAATAAATGTGACAAGGAAGCGGCTGACCCTGATCGCGTTCGCAATGAGTTGGCAGCAAAAGATGTCATTCCGGAAGATTGGGGGGGGGACGTTCAGTTTATCAATGTTTCCGCTCATACCGGCCAAGGCATTGATGATTTGCTGGAAGCCATCTCCCTGCAGGCTGAGCTTCTCGAGTTGGATGCTCCTGTCGGTATTCCCGCTCGCGGGGTGGTGATTGAGTCGCGAATGGACAAAGGTCGTGGTGTTGTTGCTACGGTTTTAGTTCAAGCTGGAGAGCTGCGTCAAGGTGACATCATGCTGGCAGGGCAAAGTTATGGCCGTATCAAGGCTATGACGAACGAGCGTGGTGAGTCGGTCAAGGAGGCTGGCCCATCTACGCCGGTAGAAATCCTCGGTCTTGATGCGGTTCCTGAGGCGGGTGATGAATTTGTTATTGTGCCAAACGAGCGTAAAGCGCGTGATGTGGCTGAACATCGCTCTGAAAAAGAGCGCCAGGATCGCCAGCAGCGCCAGCAGGCTGCCAAGCTTGAAAATATGTTTGCCAACATGGGCGAAAATGAGACCAAGATTCTGCCGGTTGTTCTAAAGACCGACGTTCGTGGTTCCTTGGAAGCCATTCAGGCAGCTCTGATGGATATCGGGAATGCGGAAGTTCAGGTGAATATTGTCGTATCCGGTGTTGGTGGTATTACCGAAAATGATGTCAATCTGGCATTAACTTCCGGAGCTGTCGTTATCGGATTTAACGTACGTGCCGATGGTAGTGCGCGCAAGTTGGCCGAGGCGGAATCCGTTGAAATTCGCTACTACAGTATCATTTATCAGCTGTTGGACGATGTTAAAGGCGCGCTTGCTGGTATGCTTGATCCTGAGCGTGTCGAGGAGATCGTGGGCATTGCCGAGGTTCGTGAAGTCTTCCGCTCGCCCAAATTCGGCCAGGTTGCCGGTTGTATGGTTGTTGAGGGGACCGTGTTCCGCAATAAGCCAATCCGTGTTCTCCGCGATAACGTAGTGATTTTTGAAGGCGAGCTGGAGTCACTGCGACGTTTCAAAGACGACGTTGGCGAGGTCCGTAACGGCATGGAGTGCGGAATCGGTGTGAAAGACTACGACGTCAAGGTTGGCGATCAAATCGAAGTCTTTGATGTGAAAGAGGTGGCCAGGGAGCTGTAAGCTGCCTGCCAACCTAGGAAAAAAACATCGTGGCACGTGAATTTAAGCGAACAGACCGGCTTGCGGACGCAATACAGCGGAATCTGGCGGCCATTATTCAGTTCGAAACTCGGGATCCTCGAATCGGCATGGTAAACATCAATGATGTGACCGTTGCGCGAGACCTTTCTGTGGCGAAGATCTACGTAACCTTCGTCGACAAAACGGAAGTAGATCTCTGTGAAGAAGGGGTGTCGGCTTTGAATAAGGCGGCAGGCTTTCTGCGTTCACAGCTGGCTCGTGAGTTATCTGTACGCACAACCCCACGTCTTGAGTTTTTCTTTGATCAGACGTCTTCTCGAGGGCGGGCATTATCGCAACTGATCGATAAAGCTGTTCGAGAAGACCGCTCCAATCATACCGAGTCTGACGACTAGGCTGGAAGCGGGGCGAGAGCTTTGGGGCGGAAACGTAAAGGCAGGCCGGTTAGTGGCGTGCTGACTTTTCTAAAGCCGGAAGGCATGAGTTCAAATCACGCTTTGCAGCGGGTTAAGCGGTTGTTTGGTGCGGCAAAAGCCGGTCATACAGGCAGCCTTGACCCGCTGGCCACGGGTGTATTGCCAATTTGTTTCGGTGAGTCAACCAAGTTCTCTCAGTACCTTCTGGATTCTAATAAGCGCTACTTGGCAACGATTGTTCTGGGTGTTGAAACGGATACTTACGATCGTGATGGTGAAGTGATGTCTGAATCCGATGCCAGCCACGTGAGTCGAGAGGATGTTGAAGCCGCTTTGATACCTTTTCGTGGCTCGATCTCGCAGATCCCTCCAATGTATTCTGCGTTAAAACAAGGAGGCCAGCCACTCTACAAGTTGGCGAGGCAAGGTGTCGAGGTGGAGCGTAAGGCGCGGGATGTAACCATCTTCGCGTGTAATATTATGGGCTTTGCGAGTGGACGCAAGCCGGTTTTAACCTTGGATGTCCTCTGCTCAAAAGGAACCTACATTCGCTCTCTTGCGTATGATTTGGGGCGTGCGTTGGGCTGTGGGGGTACAATTAAAGACCTTCATCGAACGGAAACCGGCCCTTTTACTGAGTCGCAAGGTATTGATATGTCTGGGGTTGAGGCTCTTGCTGATGAGGGCGCGGATGCGTTAGACGCTTTGCTTCTACCGATCGATGCGCCGGTGGCGCACCTGCCTTCCGTCGCCTTGGATGATGATTCCACCTACTATTTTTCCCAAGGTAACCCGATTATGGACTTGAAGGTCTACCGAAACCGGCTGGAAGGTGATATTGTGCGCGTTTTTTCAGCAGATGAAAGATTTTTAGGCCTTGGTCGTCTTGACGGTGAAGGTCGGATCGCGCCGAATCGATTGGTTGTTTACAGCTAAATTTGTCGCTTGGGCGCGTGAATAGAATGTTACCTGTCGTTAATCGGCGGTGTAATAGAATAAGTGGGCTTTTACGCTCACTGTTGATGGTAGCCTGTCTGTAAATATGCACGGACAGGCTGAATGTTTTGCATATTCCTGAGGAATGTCATTATGGCACTGAGTGCTAACGAAAAAGCGTCTATCGTAAAAGACTACCAATTGGCCGATGGCGACACCGGTTCTCCTGAAGTTCAGGTCGCTCTTTTGACCTATAATATCAACAAGCTGCAGGGGCATTTTGCCGATCACAAGCAAGATCACCATTCTCGTCGCGGCCTTATCCGCATGGTTAACCAGAGACGTAAATTGTTGGATTACCTGAAAGGTAAAGATCTTAACCGTTATGCCAGTCTGATCCAGAGATTGGGGCTGCGTCGCTAAGTGATTAAACGGATTGTTTCTAATCTCTGCGACAATCCGATGCTCATCGGGGGCCCGTTCTCACGGCGCCTCCATCAAAGTGTTCTCTCTAAGCCATTCGCTATGGGATGGTCTACCATTCGGGCAAGTCGGATTTCCCGCATCGTGTGCCTGACCTCTAGCAAATACAGTAATTTTCGAATACAAACTCGCTTGGCGGGCAGGGAATGACTCTGCAGGTGCCGTCAAGTTCATTATAAGGAATACCATCGTGAATCCCGTTTTAAAAACGTTTCAGTATGGAAACAGCACGGTCACCCTAGAAACCGGTCGCGTTGCGCGGCAAGCTACAGGTGCTGTGTTGGTAACCATGGATGAGACTCAAGTGTTGTGCACCGTCGTCGGTGCAAAGAGTGTCTCCGAAGGACAAGACTTTTTCCCATTGTCTGTCCACTATCAAGAAAAACAGTACTCCGTCGGCAAGATCCCCGGTGGCTTTTTTAAGCGTGAGGGGCGCCCTTCTGAGAAGGAGACGTTAACGTCTCGCTTAATTGATCGTCCAATTCGTCCCCTTTTCCCCAAAGGGTTCATGAATGAAGTTCAGGTAGTTTGTACCGTACTCTCCGCGACCAAAGAAATGGATCCTGATATCGCTTCCATGATCGGTACTTCTGCGGCGTTGGCGGTTTCCGGTATTCCCTTTAACGGTCCTATCGGTGCCGCTCGCGTTGGCTATACCCAAGAAGCCGGCTATCTCCTGAATCCAGGATACAGTGCGGTCGCTGGCAGTGAATTGGACATGGTGGTTGCCGGTACGACTGATGCCGTGCTGATGGTTGAATCTGAAGCAAATGAGCTGCCGGAAGATATCATGCTTGGGGCAGTGTTGTTCGCGCATCAGGAATTGCAGGCGGTTATCCAGGCGGTCAATGAATTGGCGAAAGACGCTGGCAAGCCAGCTTGGGAGTGGACAGCTCCTGCCGTCAACGAAGATCTTAAAGCCGGTGTCGTCGGTGCTTTCGAAGCTCCGGTGAAGGAAGCCTATCGCATTACCGATAAGCAAGAGCGCTATCAGCGGTTAGGTGAGTTACGTGATGCAGCCGCGGACCAATTCACGTCAGAAACTGTTACCAGTGACGACGTAAAAGGTATTTTCGGTAAGCTAGAAAAGCAGCTGGTTCGTCAAAGCGTTGTTGCGGGTGAGCCTCGGATTGACGGTCGTGATAACAGCACCGTTCGTCCTATCCAGGTGGAAGTGGGTGTTTTGAAAAAAGCCCATGGTTCTGCGCTGTTTACTCGCGGTGAGACTCAGGCTCTGGTTGTTGCCACATTGGGGTCTGCTCGTGATGCTCAAGTGATCGATGCTTTGGAAGGCGAGCGCAAAGATCCTTTCATGCTGCATTACAATTTTCCTCCATACTCTGTGGGTGAAGCGGGCCGTATGGGTGGCACTGGCCGTCGTGAAATTGGTCATGGCCGTTTGGCTCGTCGCGGTGTCGCTGCGGTCTTACCGAAGGAAGATTCGTTTCCTTACTCTATCCGTGTTGTCAGTGAAATCACGGAGTCTAATGGTTCTTCCTCGATGGCCTCTGTGTGTGGTTCGTCGCTAGCACTTATGGATGCGGGTGTTCCTCTAAAAGCTCCAGTAGCGGGTATCGCTATGGGGCTGGTCAAAGAAGATAATGGTTTTGCCGTTCTGACGGACATCCTTGGTGATGAAGATCATCTTGGCGATATGGATTTCAAAGTAGCCGGTACGGCGAACGGAATCACTGCGCTACAGATGGATATCAAGATTGAAGGTATCACCGAAGAGATTATGGAAATTGCTCTGCAGCAAGCGCTTCAGGCTCGCCTCCATATCTTGGCTGAGATGAATAAGATTATCGCTTCATCTCGCGATGATGTTTCTTCCAATGCGCCACAATTTGAAACGATTAAAATTCATCCGGATAAAATCCGCGATGTAATTGGTAAAGGTGGTGCGACCATTCGCTCCATTACCGAGGAGACGGGCGCTTCCGTTGATATTGACGATGACGGTACCGTTAAGGTTTACGGCGAGAGCTCTGAATCTTTGCAAGCTGCATTAACTCGTATCGGTGAAATTACCGCCGAGGCTGAAATTGGCGAAATCTACGATGGTAAAGTCGTTCGTATCGTTGATTTTGGTGCGTTTGTAAACTTCCTGCCTGGAAAGGATGGTCTGGTCCATATTTCACAAATTGCAGATGAGCGAGTGAACAAGGTCACGGATTATCTCTCTGAGGGGCAGGACGTTCGTGTTAAGTGCTTGGATGTTGATCAGCGCGGCCGTATCAAGCTGTCTATCAAAGAAGCTCTCCGGGATGAAGCTCCTGAAGTTGAAGAGTCTGGGCCTGCTGAGGCGGAAGCCAATGAAGGTTCTTCGGAAGACTAAGTGTCTCCGAGCTTCAATGTTTAAAAGGCTCCTTCGGGAGCCTTTTTTGTATCTGCCATATTTGGTCATGATTGAGCGCGAGAGAGCCACAGAGTGACCATGGGTTCTGCGTATTTCTTTGGTTTACTGACTCTGAGAGTTAGTCAACGTGAGGAATAGGCAATGACATTTAATCGTTTGGTAGTTGTGAGTTTGGCGGCAGTTGCGTTCAGCGCAGAGGTGGCAGCGGGAGCCTTGGATAATGGCGGCACGGAAAAGGACAATTGGAAAAGTGGTTTGGCGTTTACGTCAGCGACAATCGCAGGCGTGGTTCTGGCTGGTCCAGCAGGTATGCTCATTGGCGCGGCCAGTGGTGCCTATGTGGGAGAAACCATCAAGAAAGCGGATCGTTTATCTGAAGTCGAAGGTTCTCTCGATGAGGCTGAAAGTGCGTTAACCCAGACCCGATCTGAACTGGAATTAACGCAAACGGAATTGGCCGACGCTCAAGTTGCATCGGATACCGTACAGAATCTCGCGTTAGATGTTTTAACGACACGTTTATTTTTCCCATCCAACTCGGATCAGTTAGACAGTTTTCAGCGTGAGCGGTTGGATAAGTTGGCAGCCATTATGAAAACCTATCCTTCAATCCGAGTCTCTGTATCTGGCCATGCAGATTTACGTGGAACGGATGGGTACAACAATGTTTTGGCGGAGCATCGCTCTAAAGCTGTTGTCGATGCGCTGCTGTCTGCAGGTATTGATGAGAGTCGAGTTGCAAGCGATAGCTTCGGTAATCGCCAGGCATTGGCTAAGCCGGGCGACTATTCCTCGTACGCGCGTGACCGTCGAGTTGAATTGGAATTCAGCTATCCGAAAGAGGACGCTTTGAATGCCCAAATTGATTACGAATTATCGCATTGAGTGGTCGAGAGGCACTTTGACGATGTAAAGCCTGCGCCAGGGATAGGCGCAGCAAGCCTTTCCAGATAAACTCTGCGGAAATTTGTGGAAAGGCTTTTGTATGGACCCTTTGTCCGAAGATCCTGAAGAAAATCTCGATCGATTCATTGTCGAGGCGATAGCGAGTGGTTGTGTCTGGGGGCTGGAAGGGCCAGAAGGATGGGCGCTCTGTCCGTCAGAAAAGTACAAGGAAACCGAAGTGATGCCATTCTGGTCGCAGCCAGAGTTTGCCGAGGTCTTATGTGATGGTGAATGGTCCGCTTACAAAGCCATTCCCGTTGCCCTTGATGAGTTTCTGGAAAATTGGTTGCCGGGCATGCACGAAGATGTTTATCTCGTTGGCATCAATTGGAATACGGAATTGGAGGGGGTGGAAATAGAGCCCCTAGATTTGCTCAGTGATATTGAGGACGAGCTGCAATAGCTCGTCCCGTTTTTCTCGCTAATATCCATGCATTCGTTGTTAGTAAATTTAATTTACTGGGGCATATCCTCGCGAGAAGCGTCGAGCATTCTCTACATAGTGTTGCGCTGATACTTTCAAGTTCGCCATTTCTGCTTCCGTTAACGGCCTTTTAACCCGGGCGGGCGAACCTATCGCCAAATGGCCATCGGGAATTTCAGTGCCTTCAGTCACAAGGCTATTGCTGCCGACAAGGCAGTAGCGGCCAATTTTAGCGCCGTTTAGAATCACCGCGTTAATTCCGATGAGAGAGTAGTCTCCTATGGTGCATCCGTGGAGCATCACTTTATGGCCGACTGTGACTCCTTCACCGATGGTGAGGGGAACGCCATCGTCTGCGTGAAGCACTGAGCCGTCCTGAATATTGCTATTTGCACCCACAAATATCCTATCGCAGTCGCCGCGCAGCACGGCGTTGAACCATACACTGACGCCTGAAGCCAATTCACACTCTCCAATAATATGGGCGCCTGGCGCGATGTAGGTGTCAGCTGCCAGAATGGGGTGCTTTTCGTCCAGGGATGCAATCATGGTCAAATCTCACGGTTTTACTTGTAGGGGGCAAGGTTTAGGTTTTTAATGACTCTTGCGTTCGCATAATACTGGCGACATTCGCTATAACATGCAATGAGTCTCAAGGGATGTCTTCTCCTTGAAAAATCACGCTGATTTAGGGTTTATTTATTCGATCATCTTTTCTATACATCGTCGATGGGGGTAACCAGGATTATGGATTCAATCAAGGTATCCGATTGTATGAGTCATCAGTTTGTTTCGTTTTCGCCAGAAACACCTGTGGTAGAAGCTGCCATGGAGTTAATTAAAAACGAATTGTTAGGCGGGCCTGTTGTTGATTCTCAAGGAAAGCTTCTTGGCTGGATTTCAGAGCAGGATTGTATCGGTGTTGTTACCCAGGTTCTTTATTACGATGAGCGTGTAGCTCAGATCACTAACGTGATGAATCCTGTTGTGGATATGGTTAATGAAGGCCAAAGCGCGATGGATTTAGCTGAGGAGATGAAAAAACACAAACGAAAAATCTATCCTGTCGTCGACGACAATAAAAAAGTCGTCGGAGTCATTTCACGCCGCCACATCTTACGTCAGATGCTCAAAGTGGTGACAGAAACCAAACCTCATCACATTTAAAGTAAGATCTTACGCACAACAGCAGACTGCCAATCCAGTTTTATGGTAGGCAGTTTCTGCTGTGGGGGTTGCTCGTAGATATACTCAAAGGTCGAACGTGGGAAGGCTCTGGCCCGGTTCTTCCGGTCGGGGTGGGCAGTGGTAGCTGGCTGTTATTTTTTCATCCTGGACAGAATGCAGGTGAACATCAAAACCCCAGAGCCGATGCAAGTGTTTTAATACTTCGTCGGTGGACTTCCCGAGAGGCTTTCGATTGTGCTGTTGATGATGCAGCGTTAGCGAGCGGTCCCCGCGGATATCTACTCGGTAGACTTGGATATTGGGTTCCCGATTACCCAGATTGTATTGCCCAGCCAGGGCTTCACGGACTTTTTGATATCCCATATCGTCGTGAATGGCACTGACTTCAATTTCTTTCTCTTTGTCGTCATCACGAATGCTAAATAGCTTCAGATCACGAATAACCTTCGGAGACAGAAATTGTAGGATGAAGCTCTCATCTTTAAAGTTCTGCATGGCAAAGTGCAGAGTCTCTAGCCAGTCCGTCCCCGCCATATCGGGAAACCATTCCCTGTCCTCAGCGGTTGGATTCTCGCAGATTCGGCGAATGTCCGTCATCATGGCAAAGCCAAGTGCGTAAGGATTGATTCCGTTGTAGTAGGGACTGTCGTATGAGGGCTGATAGACCACGCTCGTGTGTGACTGCAGAAACTCGAAGATGAAGCCTTCGGTGACCAGCCCCCGATCATACATGGTTTGCAGTAAGGTGTAGTGCCAGAAGGTAGCCCACCCCTCGTTCATGACTTGCGTTTGACGCTGAGGGTAAAAGTATTGGGCGACTTTACGTACGATGCGAACAATTTCTCGCTGCCAGGGCTCCAATAAAGGCGCGTTCTTTTCTATAAAATAGAGGAGGTTTTCCTGGGGTTCTTCAGGAAAACGGAATTCCGCTCGGTCGGCTTTATCCGCATCGCTGGAGGGAATTGTGCGCCACAAATCGTTCACTTGTTTTTGCAGGTACTCTTCACGCTCCTGCTGACGCCGACGCTCTTCATCCGCGGATATCGGGTAAGGGCGCTTGTAGCGATCCACGCCGTAGTTCATTAAGGCATGGCAGGAGTCGAGCATTGCCTCAACTTCGTCGATGCCATATCTCGCCTCGCACTTTGCGATGTAGTTTTTCGCAAACAGGAGATAGTCAATGATGGAAGAGGCGTCTGTCCAGGTGCGAAACAGGTAATTGCCTTTAAAGAAAGAGTTATGCCCATAACAGGCATGGGCAATAACCAACGCCTGCATGGTCATCGTGTTCTCTTCCATTAGATAGGCAATACAGGGGTTAGAATTGATGACAATCTCATATGCTAGGCCCATTTGCCCGCGGTTATAGGATTGCTCAATATTTAGAAACTGTTTGCCGTACGACCAATGGTTGTAACCCAGAGGCATGCCAACGGAGGCGTAAGCATCCATCATTTGTTCTGAGCTGATGACTTCAATTTGGTTTGGATAGGTGTCGAGTTTGTACTCTTTCGCAATTTTTGCGATTTCTCGATCGTAGTCTTCAATCAGCTGAAACGACCATTCGGACGTCTCAGAGATTGGATTTCTTTCAAGATTACTCATGCGACCTTCTTTTGGAATAACTGTCTAAACACAGGGTAGATGTCGCTTACATCGACAATCTGCTGCATTGCGAATACGTCGCCAAATGCGGCTTGTACTTGCTGATATTCTTCCCAAAGCGCTTGGTGATCGCGCGGTGTAATTTCAATATACGAATAATACTGAAGCTTGGGAAGCAGATCTTCCATCAGTATCTTGGAGCAGACGGAGGAGTCATCGTTCCAATTGTCACCATCGGATGCCTGAGCACCGTAGACATTCCATTCAGATAACGGATAGCGCTCGTCCAATATTTCTTTCATTAATTTCAGCGCGCTGGAGACGATAGTGCCGCCGGTCTCCCGGGAATAGAAAAATTCCTGCTCGTCCACCTCTTTTGCACAGGTATGGTGGCGAATAAAGACCACTTCAGTATGTTGATAATTCCTCTGCAAAAAGAGATACAGCAAAATAAAGAACCGCTTTGCCATATCCTTTGTGGCCTGACTCATAGAGCCGGAAACATCCATGATGCAAAACATGACAGCCTTGGATCTAGGAATCGGATCTTTAACGTGCAGATTGTATTTAAGATCGAAATCATCCAGCCAGGGAACGCGCTGAATACGACCTTTCAATGACGCGATTGCGGCTTCCAATTCTTCAATTTTGCGTTGATCCCGCAGGGCAGGGTCCAGGTTTTCTTGCTTGTCGAGCTCTGCCTCTAGCTCATTGAGTTTACGACGCTTTCCACCGGTCAGCGCAATTCGTCGTGCGTTGGCTGATCGCAGCGATCGAACAATGTTCAAACGGCCCGGTGAGCCTTCATTGCTAATACCTGCGCGACGGGTTTTAAACTCTTCGTTTCCGGCGAGTTGCCGTTTGACGAGGTTGGGTAGGGCGAGATCCTCAAACATAAAATCGAGGAACTCTTCTTGAGTGATCTGGAAGACAAACTCATCCATGCCTTCACCTTGATCGCTGGCGCCAGAGCCAGAGCCTCCGCCACCTTCGCCCCCTTGCGGACGCGGGATGCGATCGCCGCCGACAAACTCTTTGTTGCCGGGTAAAACATTCTGATTAAGACCACCTTTGCCATGCTGAAACACGGGTTCGTTGATGTCTTTACTTGGAATGCTGATTTGCTCGCCCTTATCCATGTCGGTAATAGAGCGTTGCGAGACCGCGTCGGAAACGGCTCGTTGGATGTGTTTGCGGTAGCGGCGCAAGAATCGCTGCCGATTGACAGTGCTTTTCTTTTTACTGTTTAAACGCCGGTCGATGATATAGCTCATGATGCCCCCGCTTAGCGTGCAACCGAAAATAGCCTTAACAGACTGAAAGCTGGCAGCAGCCAGCTTTCAGCTGCGGTTGGTACTTACTGGGATTTTCTAACCCGCAGGTACCATTCGGACAAGAGTCGAACTTGCTTTTCGGTGTAACCGCGCTCGGCCATACGGGCAACAAAATCTTCGTGTTTTTTGCGGTCGTCGGCTGAGGCTTTGGCGCTGAACGATATCACCGGCAGCAAGTCTTCCGTGTTGGAAAACATCTTTTTCTCGATCACGGTACGAAGCTTTTCATAGCTGTTCCAGACCGGGTTACGTCCGCCGTTGTTCGCACGGGCGCGCAGTACGAAATTGACGATCTCGTTACGGAAGTCTTTCGGATTGCTGATGCCTGCGGGCTTCTCGATCTTCTCTAGCTCTTCGTTCAATGCGCTGCGATTGAGAATTTCTCCGGTTTCAGGGTCGCGGAACTCCTGATCCTGAATCCAGAAGTCTGCATAGGTGACGTAGCGGTCAAAAATGTTCTGACCGTATTCCGCGTAAGATTCCAGATACGCCGTCTGAATTTCTTTTCCAATAAACTCGACGTAGCGAGGTGCCAGATACTCTTTGATGAATCCCAGGTAGCGCTCTTGCACTTCCGGTGGGTATTGCTCCGCACTGATCTGCTGCTCCAGCACATAGAGAAGGTGGACCGGATTTGCGGCAATTTCGGTAGGGTCAAAGTTAAAGACTTTCGACAGAATTTTGAACGCGAACCGGGTAGAAAGGCCGTTCATGCCCTCGTCGACGCCGGCGCTGTCGCGATACTCCTGTAATGATTTGGCTTTCGGGTCCGTGTCTTTGAGGTTTTGACCATCGTAAATCCGCATTTTTGAATAGACGTTGGAGTTGTCCGGTTCTTTGATGCGCGACAGGATGGAAAACTGAGCCAGCATTTTGAGGGTGTCTGGCGCGCAAGGCGCCTTGCTTAGAGAGCTGTGCTCAAGCAGCTTGTCGTAAATTTTGATCTCTTCAGATACCCGCAGGCAGTAGGGTACTTTGACAATGTAGACCCGGTCGATAAAGGCTTCATTGTTTTTGTTGTTTCTAAAAGATTGCCACTCGGATTCGTTAGAGTGGGCAAGTATGACGCCTTCGAAGGGGATTGCTCCAAGACCTTCGGTGCTGTTGTAGTTGCCTTCCTGAGTTGCGGTCAGCAGTGGGTGCAACACTTTGATCGGCGCCTTGAACATCTCCACAAATTCCATGATGCCCTGGTTGGCTCGACAGAGGCCTCCGGAGTAGCTGTAGGCATCTGGATCGTTTTGTGGAAATTCTTCGAGTTTACGAATGTCGACTTTACCAACCAGTGACGAGATGTCCTGATTGTTTTCATCGCCCGGTTCTGTCTTTGAGATCCCGATTTGATCAAGTCGGGAAGGGTAGACTTTAACGACACGGAACTGGCTGATGTCACCTTTGTACTCATGCAGGCGCTTTACGGCCCAGGGCGACATAATGGATTTCATATAGCGCCGCGGAATGCCGTAATCCTCTTCCAAAATCTGTCCGTCTTCGCGCTCATCGAACAGCGCCAGAGGCGACTCGAAAACAGGTGAGTCTTTAATGCAGTAGATAGGTTGATTTTCCATCAACTCTTTGAGCTTTTCAGCCAGAGAAGACTTGCCGCCGCCGACCGGGCCAAGCAAATATAGAATCTGTTTCTTCTCTTCCAGCCCTTGAGCAGCGTGCTTGAAGAAGGAAACGATCTGTTGGATGCACTCTTCCATACCATAGAAATCACGGAAGGCTTTATAGCGCTTGATGATTTTGTTGGAAAAGATACGACTGAGGCGAGGATCTGTCGACGTGTCGATAACTTCCGGCTCGCCAATCGCCATTAACATACGTTCCGCTGCACTGGCATATACGCTTGGGTCCTTTTTACAAAGATCCAGGTATTCCTGAATGCTGAGCTCTTCTTCTTGGGTGGCTTCGTAGCGTTCCCGGTAGTGGTTAAAGATACTCATGGCTCATCTCCTGTATGAATTTGACCCTGATGTGGACGAAATGTTCGTGTGACTAATTACGTATCCTGAATGACCCTGTTGCTCTCTGGCCCAGTAAAAGAAACAAAATTTGTTGTTTTACTGAGCATAGTAGAAAAATAAACTTCGCTCTCTGGAAATTTGTTAAGCCAGAGAAAATTGACACATGATTCTGGTTAAAGCAATTCAAATACCAAACCTATTCGAATCAAACACGACGCTCCGCTACTCGAAAAATGTCGCATGTGTGATAATTGCGTTTCGATTCATTTGGCCATGCGCGCGGGAGAATTGCAATGCATGCAGACGCTGAAAGCAGCAGAAAGGTTTTAGTGACGGGAGGCGCCGGATACATCGGAAGTCATGCCTGCGTCGAATTGGCAGCCGCCGGTTTTGATCCTGTTATTCTGGATAATCTGTGTAACAGCAAAAAATCAGTCTTGACGCGACTGAAGGAAATTTCAGGCCGGGACTTCACCTTCGTTGAGGGTGACATTAAAGATCGCACCGTTCTGGACCGTTTATTTTCTGAGCACCAATTTGGTGCGGTTTTGCATTTTGCTGGCCTTAAAGCCGTAGGTGAGTCCTGCCAGCTTCCTCTGCGCTATTTCGACAACAATGTCGCAGGCACTTTGACCCTATGTGAAGCAATGGCTGATCACGGTGTCACCAACTTGATTTTTTCATCCTCAGCGACGGTCTATGGAGACCCGGCGAGTGTGCCCATTGATGAGGAATTTCCAACCTCTGCAACCAATCCGTACGGTCGCAGCAAATTGATGGTCGAAGAGATTCTACGAGATCTCTGCAAGGTTCCCGGCAACCCATGGCGAGTCAGTCTGCTGAGGTACTTTAACCCCATTGGCGCTCATGAGAGCGGTAAAATTGGTGAGGACCCCAATGGAATTCCCAACAATCTGTTGCCATTTGTCGCCCAGGTGGCCGTTGGCAAATTGCCTCAGTTGAATGTCTTCGGTGATGACTACAAAACCGTTGACGGTACTGGTGTGCGAGACTATATCCATGTGGTGGATTTGGCTCGTGGGCATGTCAAGGCGCTAGAGTTTTTGCTGAAAAGTGAGACCGGCTGTTTTACCCATAATCTGGGCACCGGACAGGGGTATTCCGTACTGCAAGTGGTCGAAGCGTTCGCTGAGGCCGCTGGTAAAGACATTCCCTATAAAATCCAGCCTCGTCGTGCAGGGGATGTGGCCGAGTGCTACGCGAAAACCGATAAGGCTGCAACCGAGCTGGATTGGCGCGCTGAATTTGGGTTGAACGAAATGGTGACTGATACCTGGCGCTGGCAGTCCAATAATCCCAACGGTTATGCAGCCGACGAATGACGCTAGATCTGCATGCTTACACTTACTGTTTTGTCGCTGAGGTGACTTATTATGTCTGAAGACAATGTTGCTCATGCCGGCAAAACCGTAGGGTTTGTCAGTCTTGGCTGTCCCAAAGCGTTGGTGGATTCAGAACGCATATTGACTCAGCTAAAGCTGGATGGTTACGACGTGTCTCCTACCTATGATGGCGCCGATGTCGTCGTGGTCAATACCTGTGGATTTATTGATAGCGCCAAGCAGGAATCTCTAGATGCTATCGGTGAGGCCATGCGCGAAAACGGCAAAGTCATAGTGACTGGCTGCATGGGGAAGGGTGAAGATGCGGCGTTGATCCGGGATCAGTTGCCGGGGGTGCTTAGCGTTAGCGGGCCAGCTGACTATGACAGTGTGTTGGGGGCTGTGCGGGAATATGTCCCTACCCAGGCGCCGCCAGAATTCACTCAGCTCCTGCCGCCGCAGGGGGTTAAGCTGACGCCCAAGCACTATGCTTATCTTAAGATTTCGGAAGGGTGTAATCATCGCTGTACTTTTTGCATTATCCCTTCCATGAGAGGAGATCTTGTCAGCCGTCCGTTGAAGGATGTGGTGGCAGAGGCTGAGCGGCTCGCGGAAAATGGCGTGCAGGAGCTGTTGGTGATTTCCCAGGATACAAGCGCCTATGGTCTCGACCTGAAATACCGTTTGGACTTTGCCGCTGGTGATGCTTATGAAACGCGGGTCGATGGTTTGGTTGATGCGCTTGCGCGCCTCGGCATCTGGGTGCGTCTGCATTATGTTTATCCCTATCCCCATGTGGATAAACTGATCCCTCGAATGGCGGAGGGGAAAATCCTGCCGTATTTGGATATCCCGTTTCAGCATGCCAGTCCGGATATTCTCAAGCTGATGAAGCGGCCTGCTCATAGCGAAAAAGTACTGCAGAGAATCCAGCGATGGCGGTCGGATTGTCCGGAGTTGGTGTTGCGCTCTACCTTTATCGTCGGCTTCCCTGGAGAAACGGAAGCAGATTTTCAGCAGCTATTGGATTTTCTTGGAGAGGCTCAACTTGATCGTGTCGGCTGTTTCCAGTATTCGCCTGTGGCGGGAGCAACGGCGAATGATCTGCCAGGCGCGGTAGCGGACGAGGTCAAACAAGATCGCTGGGAGCGATTTATGGCTTGCCAGCAAAAAATCAGTGAATCCCGGTTGAGGTCGCGAGTGGGTAAGGTGCTGGAAGTATTGGTGGATGAGGTTGACGACGAGGGCGCCATCGGTCGAAGTTATGCAGATGCGCCTGAAATCGACGGTCTGGTTTACCTCAATGATGAAACTTCCCTGCGGCCAGGTCAGAAGGTCATGGCACGTATCGACCATTCAGACGAATACGATCTATGGGGCAGTGTGCAACGTTAATTGATAGTCACTGTCATTTCGACTTTCCGGAGTTTGACCTCTCTCGGCAGCGCATCGCTAGCGAATGTCAGCAAAATGGCATTCGCGGCCTGATCATTCCCGGGACCGACCCAAGTCAGTGGCGTCGCGCAAAGACACTTTTGGAGCAGCCTTTGCCATTGAGCTTGTGGCTTGCCGTAGGGTTGCATCCCTGGTGGGTAGATGAGGTCGATTGCACGCCCTCTCAATTTAAAACCTTATTGATGGACGCCGCGACGAAGGGGCCAGTCGTTGCGGTGGGGGAATGCGGGCTCGATGGCCTGCGTAAAGACATCTCAGTAGATCGGCAGTTGGCCTTTTTTGACCTTCATCTGGAGGTGGCAGAAGCGCTTAACTTGCCGTTAATTTTACATGGCGTTAAAGCGCATCACCTTGTGTTGGCTCGTCTGGCTGCATTTAAGCCGCCAGCTGGAGGCGTGATTCACGGCTTTTCAGGCAGTTTTGAGCTCGCGATGCAGTATTGGCGTCTCGGATTTAGGGTGGGGATCGGCGGCTTGGTCACCCAGTCTGCAGCGAGAAAGTCACTTGACGCGTTTGCACGAATGCCGGACGACAGCCTTATACTGGAGACGGATGCTCCGGATATGGCGCCAAAAGGCGTGGCACCAAAACAGAATTCGCCAATTTATCTTCCCCGGATACTTGCGGCTCTCGCTGATTTGAGAGGGCAGGGGCGGGACCATCTTGCTGCGGTGACAACTGCAAATGTCAGACGCCTTTTTCGGCTAGCTGATCAAGACGAGGGGCGTTAAGCCTACCGCCGTTACGGAACCTCTTTTTCGTTGATTTGTTTCTTCTTAGTTAATTTGTTGCTGACATGGCCTTTAAAAGTGCAGACTTTAAACGACAGTTTCCTATCTTTTCCCATAGGGAAAACCGGAATTTAGTGTATCTGGATAATGCCGCGACAACTCAGCGCCCTCAGGCGGTGATCGATGCGATGGTTGATTTTTACAGTCGCTACAACGCAAATACTCACAGATCCAGTCATCGCTTAGCAAGACAGGCGACGGCAATGGTGGAGAATGTCCGGGAGCAGGCCGCGCAATGGATGGGCGCCCGACTGGCATCAGAGGTGGTCTTTACCCGTGGCGCCACGGAAGGGCTAAATCTATTAGCACAGACGCTCTGTCAGCCGCTTCAGCCGGGGGATGAGATTCTGCTGTCTGCCGCAGAGCATCATGCAAATCTGGTCAGCTGGCAGCTTGCTGCTCAAAAGTATGGTTTGCGATTGGTGTTTTTGCCTTCTGTAGAGGGTAAGCCTGATCTCTCTGTGCTTGCTGATTGTGTTAACGAGCGAACCCGGATTTTTGCGTTGACGGGGGCTTCAAATGCGCTGGGATTTTCGATGGATTTGGCTCGTGTACGAATTCACCTTCCGAGCAACTGTCTCTTTATTGTTGATGCTTCCCAGCTTTTGGCTCACCGGGTGGTCGATGTAACCGCTCTGGATTGTGATTTTCTCGTCGGTTCGGCTCACAAATTCTACGGCCCCACGGGAATTGGGGTGGTTTATGGGAAGCAGTCATGTTGGGATCTTATGCCACCCTGGCAAGGTGGGGGGGAAATGATCTCTAACGTGACCTTGACCGAGAGTCAGTGGTCGCTGCCACCACACCGGTTTGAAGCTGGCACATCATCTTTGGCTGCCATTGCAGGTCTTGGGGCGTGCCTGGCATTTTTGGGTCAGTGGGACCGCGCCGCAATGTCTGCGTATGAGAGTCATCTGAACCAATACTTACATCAGGGGCTGCAGCGCTTGGCAGTGGAGTTGCCATTGTCTCTGTTAAGTGATTATCGACAGAATGTTGGCATTGCTGCCCTTTGCGTTGATGATGGGTGGACGGTATATGACTTGGCCCAATGGCTTGATGAGCAGGATATCGCTGTTAGGGTCGGGCACCATTGTGCACAGCCACTGGTGGATTCTGTAGGGCGAGGAATGCTACTGCGCATATCGCTGGCTGCCTACAACAGTCGAGAGGATGTTGATCGGCTATTGCAGGCCATAACGGAGTTTCCCAGCGCTGAGAAATCAATGCCGTGTTTTTCGAAGGATTCACTCCCACAGGCGTCAAAAGAGAATATTGCCGACGACGTCCATACCGTTGACCTGTCGAAACTGCGTAAGCCTGGACCTTGGCAGGCACGCTATCGCCAACTGCTGCAGTGGGGTGAGCTTATTTCGAAGAAGCCTCATCTGCGTCAGAAAGATAACCAAGTCCCAGGTTGCGAATCTGAAGTCTGGTTGGTCCACTGGCAGCAGGCTGACCGACATCGTTTTTCTATTGAAACCGATTCCCGTGTTATTGCGGGTTTGTCGGCAGTATTACTGTCTCTAATTGATGGAGGCACCGCAGCGGACATTAAAGGGGTAGATCTTGCCGAAGTATTAAAAGATCTGCGCTTGGAGCGCTATCTCACGCCCTCTCGTGGTAATGGTATTTTGGCCATTTTTGCGCGTGCTCGGCAATGTTGTGAGCTGAAATCAGATTAACTCTCTATTAAGCTTGTTTATCTAGACTTCGACTTTTCCGCTTTAGAAAACGATCAATGGCTCGTGCGGCGGCGATATGACCAAAGGTAGCGGTGACCATGGTTGCCGCTCCAAATCCCTGATCGCAGCCAATCGCCGTGATTCCGGAATTTTTGTTTTGGCAGACGTCTCCACCGCTGGTGGGGTACACCATATGTTCTGGGCTGTAGACGGCTTCGACAGAAAAGACTCGGCTGGGGTTGCGGGAAAAGTGGTATTGTTGCCGGAGTATTCGGCGGGTTTTTGCAAGCAGTGGATCGTTAGTGGTTTTTGTTAGGTCGCCGCTGGTTATTGTTCTGGGGTCTCGTTTTCCCCCAGCAGACCCAACGGTTATCAGACTTATTTTATTGCGCTTGCAATGTGAGATGGCTGCGGCCTTAATACTCGCGCTGTCGATGGCATCAATCACGCCGTCTGAATCGGTCGTCAGGAGGCTTTCGAGGTTTTCTTGGCCCAGAAAATCATCGACCTTGGTCAGGCGCAAGTCGGGATTAATATCCAGCAAACGCTCGCCCATAACGTCGATTTTCTGGCGGCCGATATGACTTGAAAGCGCATGTAACTGGCGGTTGATGTTGGTCATACAAATGTCGTCCATATCGACTATAGTGAGGTGACCAACGCCGCTTCTGGCGAGGGCTTCGGCGGTCCAGCTACCGACGCCACCAATTCCAACAATGGTAAAACTGGCACGGTACAAGGATTCTAGGGCGGGCATGCCGTAAAGCCGAGCGATGCCGCCAAAGCGTTGTAGGTAATTTGAATTCATGGTTTTTTAGTTCAAGGTATGAGTTTGCCGCAAATTGATCGCCGTCACTGTGTCGGCATTTGCTTCAGGCATGGTGCGCATTGTCACGTCATCTCCATTTCAAGGGCAAGACGTGAAATTGAATTCTGTGTATATTGCCCCCAGATTTGATTATTAAGTTTAAAATGTAGGTATAAAATTAATGAAAAATGATTCCGCGAATCCCGCGCCTCTCTATAAGAGATACCGCGATTTGTTTGATCATGGTTTCACTATTGACTGGTTTACCACAGCATTTATTGTTACCACTCAGCTCGTTGCGTTGATTGCGACGCCTTTTGCGTACTTTTACGCGCCAGAAGGCTTCTGGAAGATCATGCTGGGCTGGTCTGTGATTCATTTTATTCTCGCATCTTTGGCGATCACCGTGTATTCCCACCGGATGATATCGCACGGAGCTGTCAATAAGGTGAGTTGGCCGGTGCATGTAGTCTTCGGTCTGATCGGGCAGACGCTTTCTGTACAGGGGAGTATTCGTCGCTGGGCGGCTCTCCACGTAATGCATCACGGTGTAGATCGCAGTGGTAAGCACCATCTTGATCCCTACAGTGCGACCTGGTTTACCTCCGGTTGGCGTAATTTTTTGTGGTCTCACATGTTGACCTACCTTTTCTTTCATCCAGAGAATGATGAAGAAAAGCGAGCTTACGATGCGAAGAGTTCACCGTTTTTGAATTGGCAGGATAAGCATTACGGAGTTTTAGTCACTTTGATGAACTTTGTCCTGCCTTTGGTTTTAGGGGCTGTGCTTAGCGGGTCTCTCTTGGGCGGTGTTTGTTTGATGATCGCATCGATTTGCTCTTTCGTTCTGGTGCAACATAACACCTGGACTGTTAACAGCGTGACTCACATGTGGGGCTTTGTTCAGGGTGCGTTCAGCTCTGCGAAAAATAATTATGTTTGGCTTGGGCCTCTCGGAGAAGGGAATCATCATGCCGATCATCACGACTTTGCTAGAGATTATCGCAATGGTTTTGGTTGGTCGGGCTGGATGCTGGATCCCAGTCGGTACGTAATATTGCTGCTGAGTAGCCTTGGCCTTGTCAGCGGTTTGCATCGCGCGACGAAAAAGCAGGAGGCGGAAATTATTGCTCGTCGCAAGCTGCTTGAAGCCCGTACGTCAAGCCACGGTTCGCTATGGGAGGCGTGGGAGACTCGTTTAGAGCATTTAAAGGCCGATTGGGTCGAGTCAACTCGTCAATGGGAAGCTTTTAAGCAAAAGCGTGTACAGTTGCTGTCCCAGTCTTTGCCTAAGCTAGAGTTGCAAAAACGGCTTGATGCGCTAAAAGCGGAGATTGAACTTGCTAGGCGTGCAATGCGTGCTCGGCGACAAGCATTTTTTGATGCGATTTATGAAATGAGAGTCGCACATTACGCGTAATCGTGTAACAAGGGCGGGGAGGAATCCCTGCTCTGAGTCCATGCCCGTAGTTGACGTGAGACAGGCTTCTAACGTTTTCACGTATCCTCCCGTTAATCTCACCTAAAAACCTCCTTTCTTTGCGATGGCATTTCTTGCGAACCGCTCGTTTAATGCATAATATTATTTGTTAAGCAATCATGTTTACATCCCTTTGCAAAAATGGGAACTGTTTTAACATTTGTGAGTCTTAGCTATCGTGGGCGATGGTTCGGCCTTTGCTTGCCTGTATTTTTATTAAGTGAAGTTATTAAAAGTGGCAAAAGTCACAACTCAATATCGTCATTGCATGATAGCTGTAGTTGATATTTGTTGATCCAGCTCGGAGAAGTTTAGTGGTAGGGCAGTCTTCAAATCGAAAAGGAATTGCGCAGAGGTAAGCCAGAGTCGTGCAAAATCACTTGGTTAGTCTATTCCGTTATTTCCCTAGAGCCGTGTCAGAATTTTTGTGACCCGTTTCCGAGTTATTGGGTAGGGCTCATGGAAAACTCCAAATGGTGCAACTACAGTCTTTTCAGGCGTTGACAATATTATTCCGATTACTATTTCGTGGGGCGAACTTTCATGACGTCTTTTATAAATGGCTCAGCTCGAAAGCTGAAGCAGTTAGGCTTATTTACACTTCCTTTTATGTTGGCTGCAGGAGCAGAAACTCAAGCTGCAGCTAAATTAACCGCTAAAGTAGTATCTGGTGTTGCACCATTGCCAGTTCTATTTGATGCGCGCGCATCAACCAGTTCAAACGTTTCCGATCCATTTCATGATCTTGTGTACACCTTTGATTTTGGAGAAAAACGCGCAAATTCTTCCTACAGCGAAACCTGGGGTTTGGATGGCGACTCATTTCTAAAGCGCCTATCAAAAGATCAATACGTTGGTGCTCCTCTAGCAGGCCACGTTTATGAAACCCCTGGAACTTACACAGCTCGAGTAACTACGACGGACCCCAATGGCAATACCTCGACTGCGAATTTAACCATTACGGTAAAAGACCCAAACTCTGTTTTCTCGGGCTCTAATACAATTTGTTACTCAACCAGTGGAAACTTTTCAGGTTGTCCATCTGGAGCGAAAACCGTTAAATCTAGTAGCTTTAGTTCTGCTGCGAGTGAAGCGAGTAAAAATAAACGAGTCTTGTTAAGGCGTGGTGAAACATTTTCTGGTAGTGGTGAGTTTGTCCCAAGCTCAGCTGCGATACTAGGGGCATATGGTTCGGGAAGTAGTAGGCCCAAAGTTAAAGTTTCTGGAAATACAACAGCAATGTTTGTTGGTGGGAATGGCGCTAGAACACAAGATATTGAATTTATCAGCAGTATAACTAGCTATCCTGACCAGGGGTCTGCATCAGTAATTGATCGAAATTGGGATGCAGTAGTAAGAAATGGTCTGCTTCTCCGGATTAAAACAACAAATGGTGCCCACGGTGTATCTATGAAGGGATTGCCCGGAGGGCCTTCAAAGCGCAATCAAATGTCGATTGTTGACAGTGATATAGGTACCGTTGCAAGCTGCTCTTCTAGCCGGGAGGGTGGTAAAAATATCCATGGCGATTATACCGAATCATTCATTATGGGGAACCTTCTAGGTAAGTCGCCATGCTCTTTCAATATCAGAATTTATAGTAATAATATGACCCTATGGTCATTTAATAAATTCGATGGAGAGGCGCCGTGGAGGACTGCAATTCGCTTACAAGCCGCCGGAGGTACAGCAGGTGATGGGGCCGATGTTCCCACAGAGCATTTTGTATTTTCTTATAATACGTATAATCCAAATCACAATTCCGCCGGTGAGGTAAAGCCGCCTTCAACAAGTTTTTATAATATCCTGCGAAATTATATTGTCGAAGGAAATTATTTCGCAAACTGTAGCCGCATGAGGGTGTTTGGGCAAAGTGCAAGTATGAGGAATAACGTTGGGTGCGGGTCAGGGGGGCCTTTGTTTACTGTTGAGTCGTACCAAATGACAAAGTGTAACGGCGGCTTTTGTACTCAATATCCTGCAAAAAACCTAAATATTTACAATAATACCTGCTACTTGGATGGAAGTGATTCGAGCATCAAGAAAGGTTGTGTTGAGTCGTATGTTGGGTCGTCTGCATTGTCGGTGCGGAATAATCTTCTTTATGCTCCGAACGCTTCCAATCCAAAGTTTAGTAGTGGAAACATGAAGTCCAGCAATAATGTCATTCGTAAAAAAGGTGAGTCCTCTCCATTAGTTTCCAACCGCCCTAGCGATATATCGGACTTTATTCGAATTCCCAGTATTGCATCTCAAAATGTTGGGGCTTCATTGGATGGCCTTTTTTCATCGGAGGAGGGGGAGTCTAAATCTTCACCTCCAGTTCCGCCGGAGATAGTTTCCAACTGATGATTAGATAAAAAGCAACTCGTATGTTGAGTTGCTGAGATTGTGGAAAAAGCCCCGGATTAAGTTCGAGGCTTTTTTTTTGGGGTTAAAAAATACCAGTGTTTCTATTTCGCGGGAAAGAAAAAGCTTGATCTAAGTTTTTTAAGTGTGATTTCTAGGGTAGGGTCGTAGTCGCCTTTTCTATTTCTGACAAGATCTATCCAGGGATAATTATTTGATTCCGATTCTGTTTTTTGGAGGTAAGACTCTGTTGAGCAGATTACCTTCGCCGGAACTCCCCCTGCAACACTATTATTGGGAATTTCTCCTCTTACGACTGCGCCTGCGGCGATAATACAGTTGTCTCCAATTTTTGTATTTGGAAGTATGATTGCTCCGTGCCCTACAAACACATTATTCCCAATGTCTACAGGGCCAACTTTATCTAGTTTTTTGTTGTAAGCTCTGTTAAGCATGTTAACAGAACCATCGTGGCCGAGTATGGTGCAGTTGCTTAGGCGAACATTATTTCCAATTTTAGTTAGATAAGGGTTTGAAATATGAGCATAAGTCGGGATTGAGCAGTCTTCGCCTATCTGATAATAACCTCCCCACTTTTTTAGAAAGTTTGCATACTCAAGCCCGCTTGGCTTACATAGGCGAATGTAAAGACCTTTTAGTTTCCCTTTATCAAATGCAATTTTTTTAATGATCTTTTTGATCATGAGGACATTCCTTGATTGAGCGATTTCTATTTTTTAGCTTTGTTTTTTACGTTCGATCCATCGTAATAATTGTTGTATTAACTGTAACTATGAAATGGGTTCGTGCACGGATGCGAGATCGTGTCGTACAGGCCGATGTAGGATAACTTTCGTGACTCGTCGGCTTGGTTTCGGAAAAAATCTGTCGATAAGAGAAAGTTTGAGACAACATTGTCTTCTAGTCGTCTTAATGGGTGTTCCATATCCAGAAAGCTGTAGGGTGTAATGTAGCGCAGTGGTGTCGCTATCACCGAAAGCTTGGCGAGCTGGCTTTCGAAACTTTTTTTGGATTCAACATAGTCATCTGCGTATTGCGCAAAAATTTCAGGTTCGACATTCAGGTAGCCCACGCGCCGCTGCAAAATCGCGATGATGATTTCGCTTGCCTTGCCGTGCTTGATTTTCCATAACCCGTAGGGAACTGCTGCGGCGACGCAGGCCGTAGCTATCGAGCCTGCGATCCATTGTCTGCGGGAAAGCTTCATTCTGACCTGCCTGTATTTAAAGGTGGTTTGCTGCCCATAGCGATAGGGCCGATAGTATTAACGTAGGGTTGGCGGCAGGACAATTTGGAAATACGCCGCTACCCAAACCAATTAGATTTCTTACCTCGTGATGCTTCAGGTGTTTATCGAGCACATTTTTATCTGGGTCATTTCCCATTCGGATGGTGCCCTGAATATGGGCGTCGGTACCAAGCCCTTCTTCTTCAATGATCGTATAGTTTTCAATGGGCAACCCATTGGAGAATTCTTCCATCAGTTTGGGTACAGATGCGATACCAGCTTTCATGTAGTCGGAGTGGTCGCCGTAGAAGACTTCCGGCGTATTTGGGCGATCTTTCGAAACAGTGACATAGTTTTCGTATTGTGGATTGTCTTCAAAGACAAATTTTATCAAAGCTCTTTGTCGCCATTTTCCCTTTTCGGCGCGAAGCCAGGGGATATTCCAGGATTCAATGAGGCAACCTGGCCGCTCACGGCGAAAGTCGCCATCGTAGAACATTAAGCCCAGGCCGCTTACCGATTGGCTGCCGCCGTAGTTATCAACACCGTCAAGGTCGATTTTGACGGCGACAGAAAGCTGTTCATTTAAGTAGCGCCCCAGGGCGTGCCCACCGAGCCCTGAATTCAGCATGATAAATGGTGTAGTAATTGCGTGCGCACCAATTGCGGCCAGATCACATTTTGCGACTTTCTGCTCGGAGCCTTGTTCATATATGACGCCAGTTACAATCTGGTTTTCGATATCCAGTGCAATAACGTTAGATTCCAACTGCAGTTCGACCCGTGGATCCTGGTAGAGGTCACGCATGTGCAGGTCAATTTGAAACTTAGCGGTTATTGGGCAAGTTGCGCATTCGCCATTTCCGCAGCAGCTAGGGCGGGTGCGTGTATTCTGGCTGGCTCTAGCGGTGGGCATGGGAGTGTAGAAGCCTGGGTATTTTTTGCTGATGGCTTCGTCAAATGCATTCATTTTATGGGGGCTAGACGGAAAGGGCTTTGATCGACGGTAGAAGGGTGTCTCAGCGCCAGCGATTCCCATAATTTGCTCGGCTTCTAACAGAAATGGCTCCAGCTCGTCGTAGCTCATGGGCCAGTCTTCGGCAATTCCGTAGAGACTATTGGTTTCGAAATCGCTGTGGTGTGGGCGCGGCGTGTTGCCTGTCCAGCAGCTGCCTCCGCCAAATGCCACATTTTGAATCCAGGGTTTTTCCGGTGTTAGATTGACGTAACTTTGGTTGAAGTTGAAATCAGTGTTGGCTCTATTCTGGATCTTCCAGCTGTAGGGGTGGTCTTTTCCTCTCTCCAGAACTAGAACCTTTATGTCCGGCCCGGCTTTTTCCAGGTACTTGCGTAAAAAGAACGAGGACGCGAAGCCGGTACCAACAACAATGAGATCGTAAGAGTGTGTTTGCATCAGTAAAACCGCAGATGGGCAAAAAACGTGTTTGAATAATAGGACAGCGTATGCTGCGAAGAAGTCAGCTAATCACTGTTAAGGTTAGCAGAGGCGAGGGGAAGAGTGGAGAGTAAAAAGGCCGGTGTCAAACGGCCATAATTGTGATAAGAAGCCGCAAATAACCTCTGCGGCTTCTTTACAAGGTCTGCTTTGAATTCAGCTGGCGCCATCTGCGATGGAAGAGACTTGATCGACAGCAATCTGTTCTTCTAATTGTTTCAGAACTGCGACAACGTCGGTGGCGTTCAATACAGCGACGCTGGAATACGAGCTGGATAGGCCTGAAGTATCAACAACGGCAATGCGAACTTGATAGTTGCCTGGCTCTAGTAGCAGTACGCTGCTAAGGGAGGAAGCCCCGGAGACGGTGAGGCTAGTGTAAGCCTGGCTACTGCCTTGTGGCCGATATTGCAGTTTGTAGTGGGAGATTTCGCTGGCGTACAAGGAGTCGCCGTTTTCTCTCTCTGTGGGAGCTGTCCAGGTGACGTTGAGCTCGGCAAGGCCGCTACTTTCTGCGCTATTGGACGCTGACGTGCTGGTCGTTGTGCGGTATGAGCAATGTTTGGTTACGCCGGGGGCGGGGTCGTCAAACCATTTGCCGCCACACCAGGCTCCGTTGGTGTAGGTGGCATAGTCGAATTGTCCGTTGGCGCCGTAGCGAACCTCAACGGTTTGTCCTTTAAAGCTGCACCAGTTGCCTTGTCTTACGCACCAGGTCCATTGTCCGCTGGAGGCCGCGGCAGAACCGCTACCGCTTGATCCGCTTGAAGAAGAGCCAGACGATGATGAGTCTGTAACGGTTGACGTGGACCGGTAGTAGCAGTATTTGGTCGTCCGAGGTACCAAGTCTTCAAAATTGGCGTTGCCGCACCAGACGCCGTCGGTAAAGGTTCCGTAGTCAAAAACCCCGTTCGCGCCGTAGCGAACGTCCATGGTTCCTTGGAAATCGCAGTCGTTGTTTTCTTTTGCGCACTGGGTCCAAGTGGTCTGGGCATTGGAAAGGCTCGCGAAAGTCACGCAGAGGGTGGCCGCAAGCGTCATAAGGCTTGTTCTAAGTTTCCACGATTGCATATCAGTTAAACACCTTTTTCTAGATTAAATAATTTTAAATTTCGATACAGGTGAGAAAATATGTAACGAAAAATCAATCGAGCCGAAGGGCTCATTCCACAAAAAATAAAGTTGTAGCAAAGCTCAGGTAATATGAAGAAGGTGTCTTTCCCGCCATAACGGCATTGCTAACGACAATTTGACTTAATCTCTTTGTAAAAGTTTCAAATATATTTACAAATATTAGCATAGATAAAACGTTTGTTTGCTGAATTCTAGGGAACCTGGCACTTTCTTTGAAATCTTGCTGTCTGTGTTTTGCTAAGAGTTGTTTGCCAGACTTGCGGAAAACAGGGGGTGTTACTTAAAGTAAACGCCCTTTCTGATACCCGTCTATCCAGGCTTTTGTCGCTCAATTCTTTTATAGAGTTGGGGATGTGATGTGTTTCTCGATATTCTGCTGGAAGAGGGGGGTAAGTCAGCTCTATGCTCTATATGGATCGGTTAAGCTCAGGGAGTTTCTATGAGAGTTCTGCTACTGGCAGATCAATGTAATCCGGAATGGCCATCGTTGCCGGTGGTTGGTTACAAGGCCGCTAAGGCAATCGCTGATGTGGCTGAGGTGACTGTTGTCACGCAGATACGCAACAAGGAAAACATCGACAAGCATGGCTTCGGTGCTGCCAAAGTTGACTATGTAGACACGGAATACATCGCTGCTCCGATCTATCGTTTCCTAAAATGGCTGCGAGGCAAGGAGGGAAGCTGGACGACAGTGATGGCGTTCAATTATCCGAATTATCTGGCCTTCGAGTACGAGGTTTGGAAAAAGTACGGTGCTGCGATTAAAGCCGGTGAATTCGATGTCGTGCATCGAGTAACCCCAATGTCGCCCACATTGCCTAGCTACCTCGCCGGTAAATGTCCGGTGCCCTTTATCCTTGGCCCGCTCAATGGCGGATTGCCCTGGCCCAAGGCATATCGTGAGGAATTGCGAAACGAAAAAGAGTGGCTTGCTGCGGTTCGAAATGCCTATAAAATTCTGCCCTACAGCCGCTCAACCTATCGTGAGTCCAGCGCTATTCTTACGTCTTTTGAGCACACGCTACAGCAGATCCCTGAGAATCTCCGTCATAAGACCATTGATTTTCCCGAGGTTGGTATCGATCCCGAGCTCTTTGAGTTTACGCCTCGTGCGGAAGCCGTGGCTCGCCGCCGGATTCTTTTTGCGGGACGTTTGGTGCCTTATAAACAGCCAGAGTTGGTGGTTGATGCCTTTGTCGCCAGTAAGGCGCTTCAACAGCACGAGTTATGGATCGTTGGGGATGGGCCATTAAGAGCGTCCATGGAAGCCAAGGTGAAGCAGGCTGGATTGGAAGAGCAGGTGCGCTTTCTCGGTTGGAAAACCCAGGCGGAAGTTGGCGATATCATGGCCGATTGCGATATTTTTGCGTTCCCATCCGTTCGGGAGCTTGGAGCCGGTGTTGTGGTCGAAGCCATGGCATGCGGTTTGGTTTGTGCCGTTTTCGATTATGGGGCTCCAGGTGTCTTGGTGGATGATCAATCTGGAGTCCGAGTTCCGCTGCTCAGCCGGAGTCAGAATGTGACCGCGTTCACGCAGGCTTTGGAGGATTTAGTCGAGCGGGATGAGCTAGATGTGATGCGCAAGGCAGCTTTTGAACGGGCAACTCAACTATTCTCCTGGTCTTCAAAAGCGACGAAGACCATCGAGGTATATCGGTGGGCGCTAGGGCAGCGGACCAAGCCAGACTTTTGGTCCGTCGAATAGTCCGGTCAGAAAATTTATTCCGCTGGCGCCTTCGTTGGCGTTAGCCGGAAACTTTCCCTACAGAAGCTATTATTGACTTATTGATGCCTCGCCACACTCGAGAGAGTTGTGGATTTTTCCACAATATAGGCGTGGTGCAGAAAATTACTGGTCGAAATCGTCAGAATTAAACTCTGGCAGGCGTTATCTCATTGTTTTTTCTATACAATGGCCGCCGCCCTCGACTTACATGGATGAAGACATGCTGAAATCGTTTCAAATTCCGCGCTGGGGCCTGATTTGGGTGGTGGCGCTATTCGTGATTGGTCTTTTGGCAAGGGTGCTGCCTTTATTGGATCAAGGCGGCAGGCTGTTGCAGCAGTTTCCCACAGAAGATGGGTATTTGATGCTGACCATCGCCAGAAATATTGCGATGGGATTGGGTATGAGTGTATCTGACGGAACCATTGCGACCAACGGGACACAACCTCTGGTGACGTTTATTTTTTCGCTTGGGTATCGTTTAACCGGAGCGGATAAAGTTGGCGGTGTGGTTTTTGCCCACCTTGTGTTGTTAGCGACGTCGATGATATGTGCCTATGTGGTCTATCGTTTGGCGGCGAAAGTACTGGCTGGGCAGCGCTATAGTCGCGAGGCCGCCTTGATTTTGTCAGCAGTATTTTTTGCTAGCCCGCAGCTAATTCCTCACATGATGAATTTTTTGGAAACCGGTGTTTATATCACTCTGGTTGCCGTTGTCGTCAGTGTCTTTTTTCAGAGTGACGAAGACGCTGAACAGCTTTGGAGCTGGCCTCGAACCGTAGCTGTTGGCGTATTGCTGGGCCTACTGTTTTGGACGCGCATCGATTCGGTTTTTGCAATTTTTGCCGCGTGTTTGACGTATCTGTTTCGGGGTATTCCATTTGGTGCAGAACATTTACGTCAACGGTTTTTTAGGACATTGGTGTTCGGGGCAACCTCAGTTGTGGTCGCCTCGCCCTGGTTGATCAATAACTACATCAACTTTGGCTCTTTGACACCCATCAGCGGACAGGCTCAGGCAGGGAGTCAATTTGGAGAGAATGCGGCATTGGTGCCGTCCATCCTGGTTGAGTATCTGTCGGTAATTCTGCCAATTCCCAGTGATATTCAGTGGAGCCCACCCTTCGTTATCGTTTGTAGCCTGCTGTTGCTCGCGGTATTGGGCGCTTTTGTCGTGATGTGGCGCAACAGCTCCCATGCGATCCGTAGTTTGATGGTAATGGGGGGAATATCAGTCTTGTGCTATACCCTTTATTACGGCTTATTTTTCGGTGCATTTCATTTTATGGCGCGGTATTTATCCGCAACTGCACCTTACTTGGCATTGTTTACGGCAGGCTGTCTGTTGCACCTGTTCAATCGGCCAGGGTCTTGGCAGACCAGCTTCTTGATGCCGGCTGCAGTTTTAGTCATAGCGCTCGTGTTGGCATTGAATGTTCGTATTTACGCGAATGGGACGCCTCATCAACACTCACAGGTTATTGAGTGGGTGCAGGCCCATGTTCCCGATGAAACCTGGATTGGCGCTACACAGACTGGGACATTGGGGTATTTCCATGATCGCACAGTCAATCTTGACGGCAAAGTCAATCCTGAAGCATTGCTGGCGCGCCAACGTAAGAAATATTGCCCTCCGGACTTTGGTACGAAACCGAATTCCCCGCCTGATTGCTTGATGTACTACATCGTAGATAAGCAGCTTTGGTATCTCGCAGATTGGGAAGGCATTACCACCTGGGCACCGCTGGATCCAATCGATCGATATTTTGATGTCGTGGTAAAGGATCCGAAGCGTAATCTCGGTATTTTGAAGCGCCACGGCGCACCGGAAAAATAGGCGGATAGCGGCCCTAATGACGCATCTTAGAACCCTTACATTGGTTATGCTCCTCTCAGCGGGGGGCTATGCCGTCTGGATTTTCGCTTCAGGGTTTGACGAGGTGATGTCCGGTGTGGCGAAGATTGGCTTCGGCGGCATGATGATTTTGCTATTGCTGTCTCTGGCCAACTACTTTCTACGATTTTTGCGCTGGCACTGGATGTTATTTCGGGTTACGGGTAAAGCGATTCCCATGCGCAAACATCTTCTGTGTTATCTCTCTGGGTTTGCGTTAACGGCAACGCCTGGCAAGCTCGGCGAGGCTGTGCGCTCGATCTACCTGAAGCCTCATGGCGTGCGTATGTCTGAAAGTGTGGCTGCGCTGTTTGCCGAGCGGCTGATCGATTTGATCTCAGTATTAATTATCGCGGCCTTGGCATTGGTTCGCTTTCCCGAGTATCGAATGGTTGGCCTAGGCTTATTGGTTGCTGTGCTGATCGTGGCGGCTTGTATCCGTAGCCGCCGCTTGCTGTTGTGGTTTGAAGGCCATTTTACGTTTAAGGAAAATTCCTCATCTAAGCTGGCGAAACTGGTTAGAAATCTCTTTGTTACCTTGCATGCAGCGTCGCTGTTTATGCGCTGGAGTATTTGGATTCCAGGTATCGTGTTAGGTGTTGTTGCATGGGGGGCGGAAGCCTGGGGGTTTGTCCTTTTACTGGAATGGTTGACGGGTGAGCGTTCAGTGGCCATGGCTGCGGGTATTTATGCATTGGGAATGGTGGCTGGCGCAATTTCATTTCTGCCAGGTGGTATTGGCGGAGCCGAAGTTGCCATGGCTGGTATGTTGATGGCGACAGGGGTGAGTCTTGCGGATGCAACCACCGCTACCATCATTTGTCGTGCTGTAACCCTTTGGTTCGCTGTGTTGCTTGGACTGGCAGTGCTTGGACGTTTCCAAGTCATGGGTAATCGAAATCTGGAGATAAGCAGAGACTTATGATCGACAAGGAGCAAGCGGCAGGACAGGAAGAGATTCCTCTACTGGTGGACCTGGATGGTTCCCTGATTCGCACGGACATTCTTTACGAAACGGTTATTTTACTCATCAAGCGGCAGCCATGGCTGATTGTCATGCTGCCATTCTGGCTGTGGCAGGGCAAACACGTACTGAAGCGGGAATGCGCTCGTCGCACAAAACTCAATGTAGATGTTTTGCCGTACCGCACAGAGGTCGTCGAGTACCTTGAGCGAGAGTATCAGAAAGGTCGTCAGATCGTTCTATGTACCGCGAGCTGGCATGAAATTGCAGAGCGTATTCGCGCTCGCTTTGATTTCTTTTCCAGTTGTCGTGCCACGGATGATCACGTCAATCTTGGAGGGGATCGCAAGGCTGCCTGGGCCGTCGATACCTACGGTGAGAAAGGCTTCGATTACCTTGGAAATCATGAAGTCGATCTTGCTGTGTGGAAGCGTGCGCGGCGCGCGATTGTTGTTGGCAATGATCCTTTGGCCTCGCAAGCGGGTAAGGTTGCTGAGGTTGAACATCAGTTTCCAGTACCTCGTGTTCGAATTCGTCAAATAGCGAAAGCGGTAAGGGTTCATCAGTGGGCTAAGAATGCTCTGATATTTGTACCCTTACTGACGGCGCACGCTTTTGGCGATATGACCTCCGTCATGAGTGCCCTGTTTGGATTTATCAGTTTTGGCTTGGTGGCATCGGCAACTTATATTCTCAATGATTTATTCGATCTGGAAGCTGATCGTAAGCATCCAATCAAGTCCCGTCGCCCCTTTGCCGCGGGAGTGATGTCAATCACCAGTGGTGTGGCGTTGGGCAGTTTGCTGTTGCTGGCAGGTATTGTTATCGGCGCCTGTCTCACCGGTTATTTTGTGGTGGCGTTACTGGCGTATCTGTTTTTGACAGTATTCTACAGTTTCAAGTTAAAGCGGCTGCAGACTGTCGATGTTATTGTGCTCGCCAGTTTGTTTACTTTGCGGGTTATTGCGGGTGCGGCGGCCATTAGTGTTACCTTGTCCTTTTGGTTGCTCAGCTTCTCAATGTTTATCTTCCTCTCGCTCGCCATTGTTAAGCGCGTGAGTGAGTTGGTGCGGGTGTTGAGTGAGTCGGATGGCGAAGGAAGCAAAATTTCTGGCCGCGGTTATTACACTTCTGATGTCACCATTTTACAGTCATTGGGTGGTACGGCCGGATTTATGTCGGTGTTGGTATTTGCGCTCTATATCAACAGTGACGAAGTTATACAGTTGTATTCACACCCAGAAATTCTTTGGCTGATGTGTCCGGTATTAGGGTACTGGATTATGCGGATGTGGATGCTGGCTGCTCGCGGTCAGATGAATGAAGACCCCATTAGCTTTGCGATTACCGATAAAAACAGTTGGTTTGCTGTTATTGTCATGGGGCTGATTTTGGGGGCGGCAACCTACGTCTGATGTCATGGCAAAATCACTTTCATCCTGGGGAAACTATCCCCAAGTAAACCAGCAGGTCAACTATCCCGCCTGGACAGATCAAGTCAAAGCCGCAGCGAGTGCGGCAAATCAACACGGTTGGTTGGCTTACGGACAGGGACGCAGTTACGGCGATGTGGCATTAAACGAAGCTGGATTACAGCTTGTTAACGCCTCGTTAAATCGATTTATTCGTTTTGACCCTGCCAGTGGCCTTCTGGAATGCGAATCCGGAGTTACTCTGGCGCAAATTCTTCAAGAATTTCTTCCCCGCGGATGGTTTTTACCGGTGACTCCGGGAACCCAGTTTGTCAGTATTGGGGGGGCTGTTGCTAACGATGTTCATGGCAAAAACCACCATTCTGCCGGCAGTTTTGGCAACCATGTTTTGTCGCTGGAATTGTTCCGATCTGAGCAAGGCTGGATCACTTGCTCCCCAAGCGAAAATAAAGAGTTATTTGCAGCGACAATTGGTGGGTTGGGGCTGACTGGCTTTATCGGTCGGGTGACATTACGGCTGATGGCGGTTCCTGGCTCAAGAATGCTGGTTGAAAACCGGCCTTTCCCAAATCTGGATGCTGGCTTAGAGTTGCTGGACGAATACGATCAGAAGGCGACCTATACGGTAACCTGGTTGGATTGTTTGGCAACCGGTAAGAATATGGGACGAGGGCTATTTTCGGCGGGTGAGCACAGTGCAGAGCCTGGCTATGCCCATGAATCAAAAAACAGTCTCTCTGTGCCTTTTAACTTTCCAGGTTTCGCCTTGAATGGAATGTCGGTTCGTGCGTTTAACGAATTGTATTATCAAAAGGGGCGCTTGAAGCCCGCGCTGGAAAGCTCAGATTATGTGCCTTTCTTTTACCCTCTTGACGGCGTTTTACGCTGGAATCGGATATATGGAAAAGAGGGGTTTTTTCAATATCAATGCGTCATTCCTAAAGACAATGGCCAAGAAAAAGCCGTCTTAGCCGAGATTCTCAAACGTATCGCTAAATCTGGCAGTGCGTCGTTTCTCGCTGTCCTGAAGAACTTTGGGGATATCCCTTCTTTGGGAATGCTGTCGTTTCCAAGGCCTGGGGTGACACTGGCATTAGATTTTCCTAATAAAGGTCTAGAAACTCTCCGCTTCCTGGATAGTTTGGATGATATTGTGATGGCAAGTCATGGCTGTGTATATCCGGCAAAGGATGCCAGAATGTCTCCCAAAGCATTTAAAACGTATTTCCCTAATTGGGAAGCCTTCGCTGACTACATGGACCCTCAATGCCAGTCGAGTTTCTGGCGTCGAGTAACGGCGAATTCATAGCAGGAGTATTTTGTGAAGAGAATTTTAATTTCCGGTGCTACCTCGGCAATCGCTCAGGCCACCGCACGGGAAATGGTCAAAGAGTCTCAAGCGGTCGAGTTTGTCTTGCTTGGGCGCAATGCGGAAAAACTGTCGCTGTTAGCGGATGATTTAAAGGTCCGCGGAGCCAGCCAGGTAAATACCTTGGTGGCGGATTTATCGGATCCGGCGACGATGGAAACTGTTACGGAAACACTTTGGCAGGATTTCGGGGCGGTGGACGTCGCTTTATTAGCCCAGGGAGATTTACCTGATCAGAAAGCCATTGAGAATAGCTGGCAGGGCATCGCGGCCGCGATGAATCTTAATGGGCTTGCAGTTATCGCTCAAATGACGGCTCTCGCAACGCGGATGGAGGAGCGTCGAGCGGGAACTATTGCTGCCATTGGTTCGGTTGCGGGTGACCGCGGCCGCCAGAGCAACTACGTTTATGGATGTGCTAAAGGCGCGGTTGCCACCTATGCTCAGGGGTTGAGAAATCGCCTGGTCAAAGCCAATGTGCATGTATTAACGATAAAACCTGGATTTGTCGATACGCCCATGACGGCGGAATTCGACAAAGGTGGTCCTCTGTGGGCTACGCCTGAAAAAGTCGCCAGCGATATCGTTAAAGGGATTACGAAAAAACGCAATACAGTGTACACACCGATATTTTGGCTCGGCATCATGACGATCATCAAGTCTGTACCAGAGGCGATTTTCAAAAAGCTGTCTTTGTAATTGTGTGCTCGTCAGTAAAATTTATCGACGAGTAGGGCCAGCGTCACAATAAGAAAGCCCAGTGCGACACTTTTCCAAAAGCGCAGGGGGTTTCGAGCGATAAGCGGGGTCTGCTGTTGGCTTGTGAATGATTGGTTCGGGTGTCGCAGGTCGTATAAAAACTCAGTAATTTCTTCATAGCGTTTGCGCGGCTCGGGATGCACCGCCTTGCGCAGTGCGCTATCGATCCAAACGGGAATATCCCGTTCGTCATGGAGTACCGTTCGGTAGTTTAGTCGCAGTTGCGCGTTGCGAGTGCGAGCTCTGGCGGCGTCTGCGCCGTAGGGAAGCTTTCCACCCGATAAGAGTTGATACGCAATTACCCCCAGGGAATACTGATCGGCGCGCGTATCTGGTGTTTCTCCCAAAAAATACTCTGGGGCGGAATACTGCGCGGTTCCCATGCGATGATCTTGGTGTGCGTTCGTGCCTACATCCGCAAGACCAGCGATCCGAACAGCCCCGAAATCGATCAGTTTGACTGTGCCCTGTCGATCAATCATTACGTTTGCAGGTCGTAAATCCTGATGCAGCATTTCGAGCCGATGCAGGGCTCTTAGGCCTCGAGCAATTTGCGTGATGATATCGCGTACCTGCTCCAGATCCGGATGTGGGTGATCTCGCATCCACTGTTCCAATGTTTGCCCTTCGATGAATTCCATCGCGGTATAAAGGCAGGAGCGCGGGTGACGGTTGCTGAAGGCGCCTAGGACGTTGATGTGATTGATGCGTCGTGCAATCCACTCTTCCATAAAGAAGCCTTCAAGATGGGTGGGATCACTGCGTAAATCAACAGAAGGTGTTTTTAAGACGACTTGAGTTTGGGATTCCAAATCTTCGGCCAGAAAAACGTGGCTGCGGGCGCTAAAATGAATTTTTCGGATAATTCGATAGCCGTCAAGTTGACTGCCGGGTTGTAATTCTGGCGGAAAGGGCAGTTCATTCAATTCGCGGATACTTTCACTGGCCGTTTGTTCTGCAAGCTCATCGACTCGAACCAGCAAAACAGTTACGTTGTCGTCACTGCCTGCGTCGAGTGCCGTTTTCAATATGCGTTCGGAAGCTTGTGTCAGGTTTTCCGTATGCTTGATCGCCTCTATTATCTGTTCTGACCGAACAAATTCGTAGATGCCGTCCGTTGCAAGCATAAACAAATCATGCCGGTGGATGGTGAGGGGACGATAATCAAAATCGAGATAGGGCTTTATGCCTAGTGCTTGGCTTAAGTAGCTTTTGCCTTCAGAAAGCCAAATCCTATGGTCTTCCGTCAGCTGCTCTAATGCCTGATCGTGAACTTGGTAGACGCGAGTGTCCCCGACATGGAACACATGAACGGTGTGAGACTTGAAGACAAGTGCGCTAAAGGTGCAGACATAACCTCGATTCATGTCCAGTCGATACGGGCTCTGAAGGGTTTGTGCGTGCAGCCAGGAGTTATTGGCTTCCAGCACCTTTTTCCCTGAAGTCTTTACGGACCAGGCATCAGAAGTGCTGAAATAGTCCGTAAGAAAACCGTTAACGGCCGATTCGCTTGCGATCTGACTGACGCCGCTCGAGCTGATACCATCCGCAACCGCCACGGCCGCACCTTTTTCTGTCAGCAGCCTGCCACGTGGAATATGGCTGCCGAAATAATCTTGGTTAACCGATTTTCGCCCCTTATCTGTGGCGTGACCAATGTCGAGCTTCAGTTGAGGGCGTGGCGCATTCATGGTTGCTATCGAAGATTAGGTCGTCGCTTTGGCGGTTCGTTTTCTTTTCGGTGTGACAGGCTTTTTCTTTAACAGTGGCGCCAAAAAACGACCGGTATGCGACGTTTTGATTGTCGCAACGTCCTCAGGGGTGCCGGTGGCGATGATTTCTCCGCCCCCACTGCCGCCTTCTGGTCCTAAGTCTACGATCCAATCTGCAGTTTTAATGACATCGAGATTATGTTCAATCACAACAACGGTGTTGCCGTGATCTCGGAGGCGATGCAAGACCTGCAGTAATTGTTGAATATCGTGAAAGTGTAAGCCAGTGGTGGGTTCGTCAAGAATATACAAGGTTTTACCGGTATCCCGTTTGGAGAGTTCACGGGACAGTTTGACTCGCTGAGCTTCTCCGCCGGAGAGGGTGGTCGCTGCTTGCCCAAGTCGAATATAAGACAGCCCAACGTCAATCAGAGTCTGCAAACGCTTTGCGATCGCTGGAATCGCATCGAAAAACTCCCGGCCTTCCTCAACGGTAAGCTCTAAGGCTTCATGGATATTTTTGCCTTTGTATTTGATCTCCAGGGTTTCGCGGTTGTAACGCTTACCTTTGCAAACGTCGCAGGGGACGAAAATGTCGGGCAAAAAATGCATCTCGACTTTGACGACGCCATCGCCCTGGCAGGCTTCGCAGCGGCCACCCTTGACGTTAAAACTGAAGCGGCCCGGCTTGTAGCCCCGTGATCGGGCTTCTTGAGTGCCCGCGAAGAGTTCGCGAATAGGTGTGAAGATCCCGGTGTAAGTGGCCGGGTTAGATCTTGGCGTGCGGCCGATCGGACTTTGATCGATATCGACACATTTATCAAAGTGTTCCATGCCTTTAATGTCGCTGTATGGCGCAGCTGACAGTGTTGTGGCATTGTTCAGGGCGGTAGCTGCCAAAGGATAGAGGGTTGCATTAATCAGCGTTGATTTTCCCGATCCTGAGACTCCTGTGACGCAAGTCATCAATCCTGTTGGAATTTCCAGAGTAACGTCTTTTAAGTTGTTGCCGGCGGCACCTTCAAGACGCAAGACTTCTTTGGGAAAGGGGCGCCTTTGTGGTGGCACAGCAATTTCTAATTCGCCAGATAAATACTTGCCGGTCAGTGACTTTCGGCTTTTCATAATCTGATTAACAGTACCTTGGGCGATGACCTCTCCGCCATGAACACCTGCACCAGGGCCAATATCAACCACGTGATCGGCTTGGCGAATGGCGTCCTCATCGTGTTCGACGATGATAACCGTGTTGCCAAGGTTGCGAAGGTGCTCCAGAGTTCGAAGTAACCGATCGTTATCTCTTTGGTGTAGACCGATCGACGGTTCGTCCAAGATGTACATGACGCCGACCAGGCCGGCGCCGATTTGACTGGCGAGGCGTATTCGTTGAGCTTCACCGCCTGACAATGTTTCCGCGCTGCGGTTGAGAGACAGGTAGTTGAGCCCAACGTCGACCAGAAAACGGAATCGGTCGCGGATTTCCTTCAGAATTTTCTCGGCGATTTCGCCACGGGCGCCCTGAAATTTCAGGGCTGTAAAGTAATCGAACGCATCGCCCACTGGAAGGGAGGTGATTTCCGGCAACGTTTTTTCATCGATAAACACATGCCGTGCGTCGCGTCTTAACCTGGTGCCTTCACATTCGGGGCAGGGTTGGCTGGAGACATATTTCGACAGTTCATCCCGAACGCTTTGAGAATCTGTCTCTTTATAGCGCCGCGACATGTTATTGATGATTCCTTCGAAGGTATGGCGTCGCTGGTAGAGATCTCCATTGTCGTTGGTGTAGGAGAAATCGACTTCTTCCGTGCCCGAGCCGTATAGGATGACTTTTTGCTGGGCTTTCTTAAGTTTGCGCCAGGGCGTGTCAATAGAAAATCCGTAGTGTTCAGCAAGCGAATTGAGCAAGTGAAAGTAATAAAGGTTTCGCCTGTCCCATCCTCGTATAGCGCCTTCCGCCAAAGATGAGTCGGGAAACTGCACAACTTTGTTCAGATCAAAGAACTGGCTCACGCCAAGTCCGTCACAGCTAGGGCAGGCGCCAGCAGGATTATTGAAAGAGAACAGTCGTGGTTCCAGTTCAGCCAGGGAATAATCACAGACCGGACAGGCGTGCTTTGCCGAAAACGATTGGTCATCCTGTTCGCCATCCATAAAGCTGGCAATGGCGAGCCCTTCGGCTAATTGCAGGGCGGTTTCAAAAGATTCTGCAACGCGAATTTGCAGGTCATCCCGAACTTTGAACCGGTCGATAACCACTTCAATGGTGTGCTTGCGTTTTTTATCGAGCTTGGGAGTGTCGTCCAGATCTACAACCGTGCCGTCGATTCTGGCGCGTATGAAACCGTCTCGCCGCAGATTTTCTAAAATGTGCAGGTGTTCACCTTTGCGTTCCCGCACCACCGGGGCAAGCAGCATGATTTTGGTGCCCTCGGGTAATTCAAGTACTTGGTCGACCATTTCACTGACGGTCTGAGCCGCCAATGGCTCCCCGTGAATTGGGCAGCGAGGCTCTCCAATTCGAGCGAATAGTAGTCGCAGATAGTCGTAAATTTCGGTGATGGTGCCAACAGTGGAGCGAGGGTTGTGGGATGTTGATTTTTGCTCGATGGAGATGGCCGGGCTCAGACCTTCCACGTGATCCACGTCGGGCTTTTCCATCATCGACAAAAACTGTCGTGCATAGGTCGAGAGAGACTCGACATAGCGCCGCTGCCCCTCGGCGTAGAGGGTGTCGAAGGCGAGCGAAGATTTCCCGGAACCGGATAAACCAGTTATGACAATCAATTTGTCACGGGGAAGATCTATATTGATGTTCTTGAGATTGTGGGTGCGAGCCCCTCGAACAGATATGGTGTCCACTGCGATTCCCGATAAAGCGACCGAACTGGCTAGTATACTCGGTCGGCCAAGATGTAGTAGGTGTAATGACGAGTTCTTAAACTCGTCAGGATCTCCTACGCAGAAGAAGGCCCTTTGCGCTAGTGTGCAAGCTGCAATAGTATGAGCATATCAAAATGATCATGAGCGGCTAAGTGCGGTCATAACGGAAGTCTGCTCATCAACATTCGCTCCTGTTGCCGATTGTCGGGCCCAAGCCTGACAACTTAAGCCCAATCATCAAAGAGAGTTCAGCGTGTTTTTCCAGATTCAAATGCATTGCCAGCCCCTGGATGGGCGGTCTCTGGAAAGCCAGCCTCTGCAAGCCCGCTCACTGCGTTATCAGCTACAGCAGGCCCTGGGTGAGGCGGCGGAGCGTGGGAATGCACTGTTGATTTTGGCCGCTGGAAATACGGGATTGTCACGCAATGACTGGAATGACTTGTTGCGCATGGCACCGGTTGCGGTGTGCGGCGGTATATTTCCTGCCGTTGTCTATGAAGGGCAGATTCGAACCGACGCCATTATTACTGCAGAGGTGCCGAGGCCTGTAAACTGCCATGTGGTACGAAATCTCAGCGCAGGTCGAACGGCTATGTCGGTTCAGTTAAAGAGTCTTGCTGAATTGAGCCCAGATGAAAACCGTGGTCTGATCTTTTTTGATGGGAAAACGCGTCAGCAACTTCCGCTATTGAGTGAACTGTTTAATTATGCTGGTGCCGGAGTGCACTGGGTGGGCGGCGGCACCGGCGACCAAACGAAAATGCCTCGGGTTAGTGTTATTACACCACTGGGCTTGTTGGAAAATGCGGCATGTGTTTTAACCTACCGTGGCGAGGGATGTACACAGGTTGCTAGTGGTTGGAATATTGTCGATGGCCCCTTCCTTGTGACGCGCTCTGAGGGGGATCGCATTTTATCCATTAATCATAAGCCTGCTGCCACTTTCTATCGCCAGAAAGTACAGCAATTCCATGATGGCGGACTGTCAGAGCAAGAGGCGTCAGTCAATTTTGATTTTCCATTGGGGTTTGCGCGCGTCGATAGTGGATTGGTCGTGCGGGATCCTGTTGCCACGGTGGGGAATGCTCTTTGCTGCATCGGAGATGTTCCCGCGAATTCTTTAGTATACCTTCTGAATAGCTCAGAAGAATCGCTAATACAAGCATCGGTGGATGTGCTACATCGATGCCGATCCATCGCTCTAAGGGATCTGGCTGCTAGATCCTCGCCACAAATTATGACCTTGGAGTGTTTTCGGCGCAGAGATTTTCTCAGCCAGGGGCAGACCTATGCTCAGCAGGCATTACAGGTGGCGGCCGGATCCAGTCAAGTTTTCGGTGCGCTAACCAATGGTGAGGTTGCCACGGCGGAAACGGGCGGAATTGAATTCCATACCAAATCCATGGCAATCACGGTGGGGTGAGGCAGTGACGAAGTACGCTTTACAGCTGATCGCTATCGAGCACGAACTGGGTATGGCTGCTGGGCCTGAGCTCGACTTGGACACACTGCTCGCCAAAGTGAGTGATGCCTGCATGTCTCGCTTGGGAATCAGTGGGGTGAGCTTCTACTTTAAACAATTTGAAGGTGAAGTCATTTTGCCGGATGCAGGGCATCCGGCATCAATGCGATATTACCGAGGTGTGCCGCTAAACAGCGAGGCAACCGCTGGAGCTGATTTTGCGAGGGTATTTAAAGATACCGAATGTGATGACACGGGGGTTTATAAAGCTGTTAACAGCAATGAGTATCTGTATGGTCTAGAGCTTGAAGACTTAGGCTGCATGGTTATTCGGCGCCGTAATATTGCATTTGATGAGCCTATTCTGGCGATGCTAGTGACTATTGCCGGTCGTGTCGCACTCAGTTGCCGGGCTGCAATTGGGCATCGACAGGTACAGATGGAAATCGCCGCTCGCAAAAGAGCGGAAGAGGCTTTGCTCAGTAAGCTGTATTGGGATGAGTTGACTCAATTGCCGAATTGGCGGCGCTTTGTTGAGTTGCTGACAGACGAAGTTGCAGAGTGCCGCCATAAGGGCGTGCATGGCGCAGTTCTCTACCTCGATTTGAATCACTTTAAAAAGGTTAACGACCTGTTTGGCCACAATGTTGGCGACAGTTTGCTGAAGGCTGTCGCGGGCGTTTTGCGCTCTGTTATCCGTGCTGAAGATACGGTTGCGAGACTGAGTGCGGATGAATTTGTGGTTATGATCACCAACATACATCAGCAGTGTGAAAAGGTGACATCCATCGTCAACACGGTGGTGCGTAAGATCCATTCGGCCTTTGCGACACCTGTTCGTGCCGGGGAGCATTCCATTTACACGACGGTAAGCATCGGCGTCATTGTTTTTCCTGATGCGGCTAATTCCTGCGCGGAGGATCTGGTTCACTCAGCAGATTTGGCGATGTACCAAGCCAAATCCCAGCGATCAGCGGGGTATGCGATGTACCAACGAGCCATGACCGAGCAGTTGGAGCACCGTCTTAGCCTCGAAAAATTGCTTTACGAAGCGGTGGAGCGTCTCGATCAGTTCAGTTTGGTTTACCAGCCGCAGTTCGACGTTCGCCACCGGTGCATCGGCGCTGAAGCCTTGTTGCGTTGGAGTCTTCCTGGGCGAGGGATTGTCTCTCCTCAATATTTTATTCCCATAGCTGAAGAAACGGGTTTAATTCTGGAAATTGGCCGTTGGGTGTTGAGGCAGGTTTGTTCTGACTTGCAGGAGTTGCAGCGCGCAGTATTGCCTGAGAGTTTTCGCAAAGTAGCGGTAAATGTGAGTGCGGTTCAGTTTAACCGAGAAACATTTTCGCAGGAATTTTTAGAAACGGTTGGCGGTGAATGCCTGGCGAGTCGGATGTTGGGGGTTGAGTTAACGGAGAGTGTTCTGGTTGACAGTGTGGACCAGAGTCGCGTGAAGATTCGTACCTTAGTCGATGCTGGCGTTCATGTTTCCATTGATGATTTCGGCACCGGCTATTCATCCCTTGCTTATCTGAGTCAATTCCCGATAAAAACTCTGAAGGTGGATCAGTCTTTTATTAAAGGTATTGATGAAAATCGGGCGAATCGAAAAATTGTTGAAGCGATAGTCGCGCTCAGCCACAGTCTTAATTTGAACGTCGTGGTGGAAGGGGTTGAGACCGAGAGGGAGTTGGCCGCTTTGACACGCATGGGGTGCGGCGGCTATCAAGGTAATCTGTTTGGATTTCCTCTGCCTTTAGCTGGTCTATTAGAGCTCCTGGGAACGTCTGTACGTTTGTAGTTTAAACCCATTTAGCGATTTATTTCACGGCGAAATGGTGGCAGTGAATCCAGAATGAGCTTGCCGTAACGGCGTGAAATCAAGCGGTTATCTAAAACGGTGATGCGGCCTTGGTCTTGTTCCGAGCGCAATAGACGCCCGCAGGCCTGCACGAGCTTTAAGGCTGCATCTGGTACAGAGATTTCCATAAAGGCATTGCCGCCTCGTTCTTCGATCCATTCAGCCAGAGTTGCGTCGACGGGGTCGTCGGGGACCGAGAAGGGAATTTTGGCGATGATAACGTGATTGCAGTAATGCCCGGGTAAATCGACGCCCTCGGCGAAACTGGCGAGGCCAAATAATATACTTTGCTCGCCGCGATCAATTTTTTCCCGGTGTTGGTCGAGGAGAAGCTGCTTCGACGATTGCCCTTGCATTAATATCTGTTCTTGAAGAGCTTCTGCCAAACCCTCAAAGACCTCGAGCATCTGGCGTCGGGAAGCAAACAAGACCAAGTTCCCCTGGAAAGGTTTTAGGAGAGACGGTAGCAGGCCGATAACGCTTTCGGTGTGCTCTGAGGCTTTGCCGGCATCTACAGCCGCTGCAGGAATGGCGATGGTACCTGCATTGGCGAAGTCGAATGGGCTCGGCAGGGTGTCGCAGGTGGTGTTCTTCGGCAGCCCGAGGCGCATCAGCAGTCGGTCAAAGCGGCCAAGGGAGGATAGGGTCGCGGAGGTTACGACCGCGCCGCAGCACCGTTTCCAAAGAGCATTGCGAAGCGCCTCTGCTGCGAGAATCGGGCTGGTACACACTTCGAAGTCGAGAAAGTCTACACCATCGATTGTTGTGATCCAGCGGGCATCTGGGGGGGCATCTTTTTTCTGGGGCCGCGCGTAGGCTTTCCAAAGGTCACGGTTTCCCTGTGCCCTGGCAAGCCAGCCGGAAACCAAAGAAAGATTGGCCTCTGCATCCACGCGGGCGACAGGCAGATGTCGTTCTTCCAGGCATTCAGCCAAAAACTCGGCGAAGTTTTCCAGGCTTTCAGCCAGATCCTCAAAGGTATCGGCCAGGACTTTGCTGCAATCAATAATGTCGTCTGGTAACTCGCCGCTCGGAAAGCGGTGACGTCGAGTCTGTTCGTTGGCGCTGGCGGTATCGGCCAGCTCTGCAAAAAGAGGGGTTGCGACCAGTAGCGCTTCTCGGCAAGCGTCCATATGACCACCGATTTCTTCGATACGCTCCGTAGCGAGGGACAAGTCACCGATTTCCTCGGCCATTTGGTCGCGTGATTTTGCGAATTGTTCCAACCATTTTCGCGTAGCAATCAGGCGGCTGTGATGAGCGAAGTGGTCAATGGCCTTATCCGCCAAGTGATGCCCTTCGTCAAAAACGTAAATGCATTCCTCGGGTGGGGGAAGGATGGCGCCGCCTCCCAGCGCGAGATCGGCGAGCACGAGATCGTGATTGGTAATAATGCAATCGCTGCTGGCGAGGCCTTCCCTCGCTTTGAAAAAGCTGCAGCTATTGACGTTCTCGCAGTTGCGGCCTGTGCATTGAAAGTGGTCCGTGGTGACTCGTCCCCACTGGTCATCCTCCAGGTCTTCAGGCCAAGTGTCTCGCTCACCATTCCATTGGTTAGCGGCGAGTGCTTCCACCATTTTTTCATAGAGCTGTACATTGGCGCCAGAGACGCCGGCCGGTTCGCCAAAGTCGAAGCCGGGCATGATCGTATCTTCGCTATTGGCGACAAGAATTCGATCCAGTTTGGACAGGCACAGGTAACGTCCCCGTCCCTTCGCCAGGGAGGTCGTGAACTGCAGTCCTGAATGAGCTACCAGGTCAGGTAGGTCTTTAATAAGAATTTGTTCCTGCAGGGCAACGGTCGCGGTAGATACGACCAACTTTTTCTGTAGGGAATGGGCAATCGGCAGGGCTGCCATCAAATACGCAACGGTTTTGCCAGTTCCAGTGCCCGCTTCGACGACGGCGACCGCAGAGGCAGAGTCTCGGCGGCCTTTGTCGTCCAGAGTGATGTTGCCGAGTTGGCGAGCGATCGCCGCAATCATCAGTTTTTGGCCGTAGCGGGCCTTGAGGTTTTTATGGTTTAAAAAGCGGCTGTAGGCCTGTTGGATGGATGTTCGTAATGTCTCAGAAACCATAGTACAGCCGCGTTTATCGTTAGCCCAGGTCGATGGTGCCGATTTTTTCGGCCAGGGCGCGCGTAGAGGAATCCCAATCTGCAGGCAGGTCTCCTGACTGGAGTGCCGCTGCGATGCGTGTTCCCAATTGTTTCCCCAGCTCTACGCCCCATTGGTCGAACGCATTGATGTTCAGCAATACGCTTAACGTAAACACTTTGTGTTCGTAGAGTGCAATCAGGGCGCCCAGTGATTCTGGTGTCAGCTTATTGAGCAGTAACGTGTTGCTAGGGCGGTTACCTGGAATGACTTTATGAGAATCCAGCTCACTAATGGCATCGGCAGAGAGCCCGGCCGTTTTCAGCTCATCTTGAACTTGGCTAATGGATTTTCCTTCCAGTAAAGCCTGGCTCTGGCTTAAGCAGCATGCCAGTAGCTGCAGGTGCTGTTGGCGGAGCGCGTGGTTCGGTTCCAGTGTTGCAATAAAGTCAACCGGTATCAGTAGCTTCCCTTGGTGGAACAGTTGGTGGAACGAGTGTTGACCGTTACTTTCTTCAGTACCCCAGATGGCGATTCCGGTCGTGTAGTCGACCGGTTGGCCGTCGCGATTAACCCCTTTGCCTAAGCTTTCCATATCAAGCTGTTGAAGAAAATCGGGAAAGCGTTGCAATTGATGGCAATAAGGCAGTACAGCCTGGCTTTGAGCGCCCCAGGCCTGCGCATACCAGAAGGTGATGAGGGCGAGGATGACGGGCATGTTTTCTAAGGCTGGCGCCTGCCGGAAGTGTTCATCCATGTCAGCCGCGCCGTTGAGTAAGGCTTCAAAATTTTCCCAGCCAACGGCCAGGGCAATTGGTAAGCCTATGGCTGACCAGAGGGAATAGCGGCCGCCCACCCAATCCCACATGGGAAAAATATTGGCCGCGTCAATGCCAAATTCAGTGGCTTTGGCTGAGTTGGTGCTGATGGCGACAAAGTGCTTACCCAGGGCTTCAGTTGGGCAGCCAGCCGTCAGCGCCCATTCTCTGGCAGATTTGGCATTTTCGAGGGTTTCAAGAGTGGTGAATGATTTGGAGGCGACAATAAAAAGAGTCGTCTCGGCATCCAGGTTCTTAAGCGTGTGATGAATTTCTGCACCATCAATATTGGCAACGAAGTGCACGTTTAACGCGGGTCGGTGGTAGTCGCAAAGCGCTTTACAGACCATTCTCGGTCCCAGGTCGCTGCCGCCAATGCCAATGTTTACAACATCAGTAATGGGCTTGCCCGTGTGGCCCAGCCATTTTCCGTCAGACAGGGTTGCGACAAAAGCCTGCATTTGCTTGCGGGCTTCGGCGACTTCTGTCGGTGGGGTGATGCCGCTGGTACTTTTGGCCCGCAGTGCCGTGTGCCAGGCGGGGCGCTTCTCAGTATTATTGAGTTCAGCACCTGACAGTAGCTGTTGAATTGCCGTTGACAGTCCGGCATCTTCGCAAAGCGATTGCAGTAACTCCAAAGTCTCTGCCGTTAGGTGAGATTTTGAATAGTCGAGATGTAGTGGGCCTGCCGTCAGTGAGAACTTGGATGCTCGCTCAGAATCTTCCTGAAATAACTCGGTGAGTGAGGCCTGCCACTGATCTTTGTGTTGAGAAAGCTTGGTCCAGCTTGCAAGATGGTCTGAAAGAGTGGCTGTCTTTAGTTCCTGATCCATAAAAGTTCCATTTCTGCATCAATGGGTGAAAGGGGCAACTCGTGGTCGCCATTGTCAGTATTTCTGTAAATACTCATGGATGTCGCTAACGGGGTGAGAATAGCTCAATTTGTGCGTGCGAGCGCAAAATCAGCCAGCTCCTCCATGGCATCACGATATTGATTGACAGGGAAAAGAGTCAGTTGTTGCTTGGCTTCTGCAATTGCTTCTTGAGCGCGTAGACGGGTGGTCTCCAGGGCGCCCGTGGAACGTACAATTTGGATGACTGCATCGAGATTTTCGAGGCCGCCATCGCGAATACTATCCTTGATTAGGGTCGAGTCGGCTTGGCTGGCTGAATGAATAGAAAGAATGAGCGGCAAGGTTGGCTTTCCCTCTGCTAGGTCGTCACCGACATTCTTACCTAAAACATCGGCATCGCCTTCGTAATCGAGCAGGTCATCAACAAGTTGGTAAGCGATTCCCAGATTTTTACCATAGAGCTTTGCCGCTTTGCGTTGCTCTTCTGTCGCGTTGCACAACACCGCTGCTGTTTCGCAGGCGGCCTCAAAAAGTGCTGCGGTTTTCTTGTAAATGACCGAAAAGTAATTAGCTTCGCTGACTTCAGGATTGCGTGCATTGACCAGTTGCTGGACTTCGCCTTCGGAGATGGTGTTTGTGGTGTCTGCAAGAATGCGCATGATGGTCATATCATTCATTGCAACCATCAACTGGAAGGCTCGGGAATACAAAAAATCTCCCACCAAAACGCTCGGAGCATTTCCCCACTTGGCGTTGGCCGTTGGGCGTCCACGCCTCATGGTTGATAAGTCGACAACGTCATCATGCAGCAGTGTGGCGGTGTGGATAAATTCAATAATGGTGGCCAAAAGCAGGTGATGTTCTTCGCTCTTGTCGACATTAAAGGCATTACTGCAGAGTAATACAAGTAAGGGGCGAAGGCGTTTGCCTCCGGCATTGACCAGATAATGACCAATGTTTTCGACCAAATCTACGTCTGAGTAGAGTTGGCGAACAATGAGATCGTTGAGGTCGGCAAAGTCCTGAGCGACGGCGTCTTGAAAAAGTGGCATGGGAGGGGCTGGTTTATCCCTGAGTTGTATGAAAAGGCAAGGGGTCCGGTATTATACGGATATTGATCAGCGCCTTCCTGGAAAAATTATGCTATTTCTGCGTCTGGCCGCTGTCAAGCTGGTGAGGCTTTTCGAAAATGAATGGAATGCCTTCAATAGGGCGAGTTCGGGACCTTGGTATTGAAATCTTGTCGCCCCAAGGCTTCGCCCTAGGCAGTACGGGATTTCTGACGTGTATTGCTATCTCAGGTTGTTTGGATTAGAATCCGCGTCCCTTCAGTTTTAGGTCATGGCGTTCGCTCGAATTGAGCGAAATTTTTATCGATGTCACATGATTTGTGCGTCGTGAATGCCATGGTCATGGTGAGCTGTACAATATAGCCCCTTGAACTGACATCTATTACATACGATCCAAGCCCGGCGCGATACATTGACACGCCCAGAGAAATGCTCTTATTACGTGAGCTGCTTGATCGTCCGATTTATTGCAATTGGAGCCTTGCACAATGTATGCAGTGATTAAGAGCGGTGGCAAACAGCATCGCGTCGAAGAAGGTGAGATTCTTCGTTTGGAAAAAATTGAAGTGGCAACTGGCGAGTCCATCGAAATTACCGATGTTCTGATGGTTGTCAACGGTGAAGAGGTAAAGATCGGCGCGCCATTGGTTGATGGAGCTAAGGTGACCGCAGAGGTTGTCGAGCACGGTCGTGGTGAGAAAGTAAAAATCATCAAATTCCGTCGCCGTAAGCATTCTATGAAGCGTCAGGGCCACCGTCAGTGGTACACGGCGATCAAAATTACTGGAATTTCAGCGTAAAACGCGGTAGGAGGTTAGCAGCATGGCTCACAAAAAAGCAGGCGGTAGTACCAGAAACGGCCGCGATTCGGAAAGTAAACGCCTTGGTGTAAAGCGCTTCGGTGGAGAAACGGTTAGCGCGGGTAGCATTATCGTCCGTCAGCGTGGCACTAGATTCCATGCAGGTGATAATGTTGGTATCGGTAAGGACCACACCCTGTATGCGAAAGCAGATGGCTTGGTTCAGTTCCAGGTTAAAGGCGCAAAAAATCGGAAGTTTGTCAGTATTGTGACTGCCTGATTGAGTTGAGGCGAAGGCCTCTTTCAAATCTTTGTCACTTGCTTTGGCAAGTCCAGCGAAGCCCCGTCCTTGGATGGGGCTTTTGCGTTTGTGGTGATAGCAATATTGAGATTGGTTTCCGTATAGAGCTTGGTGTGTGACACTGAGGGTATGGCTCCGCACTTTTGCGGAGGTGCGGACAGGGTGAATAGTATGAAATTCGTTGATGAGGCACCTATTTTCGTGGCTGCTGGCGATGGTGGCAATGGTTGTATGAGTTTTCGTCGCGAGAAGTTTATCGCTAAAGGTGGGCCGGATGGCGGTGACGGGGGCGATGGAGGCAGTGTCTATCTAGAGGCTGACAGTGATTTAAACACGTTGATTGACTACCGCTACAAGCGCAAATTTAGAGCGGAAAACGGCTCCTCTGGTGGTAGCAGCAACTGTACGGGTGCTAAAGGTAAGGATTTGGTGTTGAAGGTTCCGGTTGGAACGACTGTGTTGGATGCGGACACGGAGGAGCGGCTAGGCGATCTCACCTTTGATGGTGAGCAGCTGTTGGTTGCTCAGGGTGGGTTCCACGGCATAGGCAACACTCGCTTTAAGAGTAGTGTCAATCGTGCGCCGCGCCAGACCAAGCCAGGACAGCCTGGTGAAGAGCGTAACATTAAGCTTGAGTTGAAGTTGCTGGCAGACATCGGCTTGTTGGGTATGCCAAATGCCGGTAAAAGCAGTTTTATGCAGGCGGTTTCGTCGGCCCGGCCGAAGATTGCAGACTACCCATTCACAACGTTGGTGCCGTCTCTTGGTGTGGTCACCGTTGGCCAGCATCGCAGTTTTGTTGTTGCGGATATTCCCGGGCTTATTGCTGGTGCCGCTGACGGAGCAGGTTTGGGGATTCGCTTTCTAAAGCACTTAACCCGTTGTCGAATTCTTTTGCATGTTGTTGATATCGCTCCCTTGGATGGCGTGGATCCCGCTGAGCATATCGCTGCTATCGAATCTGAGTTGGCGGATTTTTCTCCGACATTGGTTGGTCGTGAACGGTGGCTGGTGCTCAATAAGGCTGATACCTTGATGGAATCTGAAGCGGAGGAGGTTAAAGCGCGGTTGGCGAAGCCCGGGCAGCCAGCCTACGTGGTGTCTGCAATCGGCAGTGACGGGATAGATTCTCTGTGTATGGATCTTATGGCGCACCTTGAGGGAGTTTGGGAGTCTGAGCGTGAAGATCCAGACGTCGCACAAGAGGAGTTGCGCTTGCAGTTGGCGATGCAGGCTGAAGCCCGAGAAAAGATCGATGCGTTGCGAGAGCGTCAGCGTGGTGCTGGGAGTGATGACGATGATGATGACGGCGACGATGGCGATGTTGAAGTCACTTATGCCCACTAGTGCGTTGGTGGGTGGTCAATGACTCGGTGTGAGATAAGCGGCACTCGTACTTGGGTTGTCAAAATCGGTAGCGCTCTTCTCACGGACAATGGTAAGCAGCTGGATCGCGTGGCCATTGCTGATTGGGTTTCTCAGCTCGCGGCCCTGCAGCGCGCAGGTGTAGATATCGTGTTGGTGTCATCCGGTGCGGTGGCTGCAGGTATGTCTCGGTTGGGGTGGGATCGGCGCCCTGACAATATTCATCAGTTGCAGGCAGCGGCAGCTGTTGGCCAAACCCTCTTGGTGCGGGCGTATGAGGACGAGTTTCAGGCGTTTGATCGTCATACGGCTCAGGTGTTGTTGGATCACGATGATCTTTCCAACAGGGAGCGTTATCTCAATGCACGCTCCACCATAAAGACATTGCTGGATCTGGATGTCGTTCCAATTATCAATGAGAACGATACGGTCGTTACCGATGAGATCCGCTTTGGTGATAACGATAGCTTGGCTGCTCTGGTTGCTAATCTGATCGATGCTGACATGTTGGTTATTCTTACAGATCAAGATGGGCTTTATACCGCTGACCCACGTTCAAATCCTGATGCCAGTCTGATTGGGCATGCAGAGGCGGGTGATCCTACATTGGATGCGCGAGCTGGCGGGGGCGGTCGATTAGGGCGTGGTGGAATGATTACCAAGGTCCGTGCTGCGAGATTGGCTGCACGCTCAGGTGCCCATACTTTGATTGCTGGCGGTAAGATTGAAAGGATCCTTGAGCGTTTGGCGAGCGGTGAGGAGTTGGGAACCTTGCTGACGGCGGAGCGCCCGCCCCAGGCGGCCCGCAAACGTTGGTTGGCTGGTCAATTGCGCATCAAGGGGGTTCTCGTGTTGGATGATGGTGCTGAGAGAGCCTTGGTTGATAAGGGGCGAAGTTTATTGCCTGTTGGTGTGCGAGAGGTGAATGGTGAATTTCGGCGTGGGGATATGGTTTCCTGTCGGAATCAGTCGGGCGTGGAAGTGGCTCGGGGCCTCGTCAATTACGGGCACTCTGAATGTCGGCGAATAATGGGGAGTCCCAGTGAGAGAATTGAGGCGCTTCTGGGATATGTTGATGAATTTGAGTTAATTCATCGGGACAATATGGTTGTTTTGTAGGCGGTAATCGTGAGTATTTTCAAGTCGAATATTGATGCCATGTCGGCGTATAAACCCCCGTTGGAAGGGCGTGACAACAAGCGCTATACCTTGCTTGATTTTAACGAGCGAACGATTGATGTCCCCGAGTATGTGCGCGTAGCCTTGCATGAATTTATCGATAGTGGCCGCTTGCAGATGTATCCCTCCTATGCGGATATCACCGATAAGATTGCGGCCTACTGCGGTCTATCTTCATCCCAGGTGATGATCACCAACGGTTCTGACCAGGGCATTGATTTGGTCTTTCGTGCTGCGTGCCGTGCGGGCGATGAAGCCATTATCCCTGGTCCCTCTTTTGCCATGTATACCCAGTGTGCAAAAGTGGAAGGGCTTGTTGTGCATGAGCCAGAGTACTCGCTCGAAGAAGGTTTTCCTCTGCAGGCGGTAATGTCTGCGATCTCGCCGGCTACGCGAATAATTGTGGTAAGCAACCCTAACAACCCCAGCGGCACCTTGTTGTCTAAGGCGCGGGTGTTGGAAATTGCTCGTCATGCGCCTCACGCAGTGATTCTCGTTGATGAATGCTATTTCGAGTACTGTGGTGAAACAGTTGCGAGTTGTTTGGATGAATGCCCGAATGTAGTGGTTACTCGAACATTTTCGAAGACGTGGGGGTTGCCCTCGGTTCGTTTCGGTTATGTGCTGAGTTGTGCGGAGAATATAAATGCATTGCTCAATGTTCGGGGGCCCTATGATGTGAATCAGTTTGCGGTCGCGGCAGTCAATGCTGCGCTTGAGCGCCCGGAAGTCACTTTGGCCTACGTCAATGAAGTGATGCGGGAGTCAAAGCCTTTGCTGGAGGGGTTTCTTGATCGTAGGCAGGTGGCTTACTGGCCTAGTTCAGCGAATTTTATCTGGATGTTTCCCGAAGAGCCTGAGTCGCTCAATCAATGTTTGCAGCAGGCGGGTATTCTCGTTCGGCCCAAGCAGGACGCTTTAGGTCGTTTGGGGTTGAGGGTGACGTTGGGAACCCTAGAGCAGACGCAGCGACTGATTCAGGTGTTGGGGGCGGCGCTGGATAAATAATGCCGCTGTTGATCAGCCGTGCGACGAAATTAACTGCCTGGCTATCAGGCAGTTAATGCTTTGACTTGAGCGTTTAAGCGGCTCTTGTGCCGAGAGGCCTTATTCTTGTGAATAATACCCTTGTCAGCAATGCGGTCGATAACAGGTACTGCTGCTGCGTAAGCTTTTTGAGCAGTTTCCGCATCGCCTGAAGCGATAGCTGCATTAACTTTCTTGATATAAGTGCGGGCCATAGAGCGCAGGCTTGCGTTGTGCTTGCGTGCAGTTTCATTTTGGCGAGCACGCTTTTTGGCTTGAGGTGAGTTGGCCACCGGGTTGCTCCTGTATACGTTGCAAAATAATCAGCTTAAAGGCGGTGCAACTAATTTCCACTACACTCGGCCTTTTTTATCGCCTCCGGGTGCTTGTTTAACCCGGAAAATTGGACGCGGTATTATGCCGTGTTGAGATCTGTAGTCAAGCAGGTTGGTCGATTATTGGTCGATAAAGTCGTCCGGGCTAAAAAGGTTAGCTGTGAAGCTGAGGATTGGTCGGGCGCCGAGAGGGGGTCGCACTAAAGTGTGGTTTCGTGATTTCCTGAAACTTTTGTTGATTGGGAGAGTCCCAGATTCCCTGGGAGCCCACGGACGCCGCGGTGTTGGGCCTAAATAGCGGGTGCCTGGCTGGCGTGAAAATTAGCGGCGTATAGGTAGTGTGTTCCCGATTCATTGCTGTTACTATCGTTCATTGGGGGGATGTCGTACAGGGCCAGTTTTTAAATGAGCGCTGACGGCAGGAAGAACAAACCATTAAGCCTGGTCGACCTCGTTCGACAGGGGAAGTACACATAGAGGTTAACGCGTGAGAAGAAAAAAAAATCGTGGTGAAGAGGGCGATAGCAGCGAAATCGACCTGACGCCAATGTTGGACGTCGTTTTTATCATGTTGATCTTTTTCATCGTGACGGCGTCGTTCATTAAAGAGTCGACCATCGATATCAATATGCCGGAAGATCAGGAGAGTCCTCCGCCACCACCCGATGAAGACAATGCTGCAATTGTGGTGAATGTCACCGCGAATAATGAAATTTGGATGGATCAGCGTCGTGTTGATGCGCGCGCGGTTCGTGCTAATATCGAGCGCATTCACGCAGAGCGTCCTAAGGCGCCCGTCGTCGTTAAGGCTGACCCTAAAGCTCATGCGGCCATGTTTGTGGCCATTGCTGATGCGGCAAGAGAGGCAAATGTTTATAACGTCTCTCTTCTTCCTCCGACGGAAAATCGGCAGGGCTACTGATATTCAGTGATGTGTCAATATTGTGAAAGGCCCCGCGAATGCGGGGCTTTTTTATGTCCGCTGGAAAATCGTTGTCTTAACTAAAAAACCACGCATTTGCGTGGTTTTTTAGTTTGGATGGGCTAGCTAGCTGTCGATCAAACCGGGCAGGTCATCTCTCCAAGCCTTTTGGTGAGTTCGATGTTTTCGTTGTAATCGATGGGCAGAACCACAAGGCTTGGTCCGTCTTCCGCTAATGCCGATTGAAGTACGCTTTTAAGGTCTTTTGAGTCATTGACCCTGTGACCATGCCAGCCAAAAGATTCGGCCAGAAGAACCCAGTCTGGATTGCCAAATCCAAGATCTGTGTGGCGGCCGAATTCATTGGTTTGTTTCCAGCCGATGAGGCCGTAGCCGCCATCTTCCCAGACCATAACCGTGATTTTACTGTTTAACCTTCTGGCGGTTTCCATCTCCTGAACATTCATTAAGAATCCACCGTCGCCGCAGATTGCCAGAATATTGCGGTCCGGGTGGACGATGTTAGCTGCGATGGCGCCGGGCAGAGCGAATCCCATGGAGCAGAAGCCGTTGGGGATTAAGCAGGTGTTAGGTTCGTGGCATTGGAAGTGGCGGGCAATCCACATTTTATGGGCGCCAACGTCTGATAGCAGAACGTCTTCTGGGTTTAAAACCTCGCGACAGTCAGCGAGAACCTTTTGAGGTTTGATGATTCCCTTGGTGTCATCGTTCGCATAGTGATTAAGTTCTGCCGTCATGTCGCGGCGAACTGCAGCCTGTTGGCGTAAATCAAAGGTCAGTTCGCCAGCAGCGTCAATGCGTTCGTTGAGCATCCAAAGTGCATGGGCGAGGTCGCCGACAACCTCTGTGCGAGGGTGGTAGTTTTCGTCGATCTCAGCAGGCAGGAAGTCAATATGCATGACTTCTTTTTTATTGCCTTCGTTCCATTGACGAGGGTGGTACTCAACCATGTCATACCCAAGGGTGATGATCAAATCAGCGGCATCCAGAGCGCAAGCAGGGATATCTTTGGCGCCAAGGCCTATAGTGTACAGGCAGTATGGGGCGTCCATATCGACACAACCTTTTGCCATGAATGTGCTAATAACGCCGATACCGGTTTTCTCGCAGAACTGCCGCAGCTGTTTGCTGGCACGCCTACGAATGCATCCATTACCAGCAATAATGATTGGGGATTTGGCTTGCTTCAGTCGTTCGAAAGCCATATCCATGATTTTGTCTGCAGGCACGGGACGACGGAACTTGCGAACTGGCAGTGGCGACTTTCCGCAATCGAGTTTGGCAATATCCTCTGGCAGCTCTATATGCACGGCGCCGGGCTTTTCAGTTCTCGCCAAACGCACGGCCTTACGAACAATTTCAGGAATATTTTCTGGGTGCCATATGGTGGTTGCCCATTTGGTCACAGGGTCGAACATGTCGACCACATCCATGATCTGGTGAGATTCTTTGTGGAGGCGGGTGGACGCACCTTGACCTGTCAGAACCAACATTGGTGCGCGGTCCATGTTGGAGTCGGCAACACCTGTAATCAGGTTGGTTGAGCCTGGACCAAGAGTCCCCAGGCAGCCGGCTGGATTTCCGGTTAAGCGACCGTATATCTCGGCCATGAAGGCTGCACCCTGCTCGTGGCGAGTCAGAATGAACTTGATGGATTCCGATTTTTCCAGGGACATCATAAAGTCGGCATTCTCTTCCCCTGGAACGCCAAAAATATATTCAATGCCTTCTTCTTCAAGACATTTGACCATTAAATCTGATGCTTTCATAACAACCTGGATTCCTCGTTGCGGTTGGTTGGCTGGCAGGCTTAGACGGGGACGCCTGCCGGTCAGTCAATATATTCTATGGCTTTCACCACTTTTTGCACGCCGCCAATTGTGCTGACGGCTTGTGCCGTTTTCTCTGCTTCCTGGCGGGTTAATAGGCCAAGGAGATAAACAGTGCCGTTCTCAGTCACTATTTTGACTCGACTGCTGTCGATATCGTCATAGGCGATTAGACGGGTTTTTACTTTGGTTGAAAGCCAGGAGTCATTCATACGAGACAAGATGGATGTCTTGCCTTGAATCTGGATCTCATTAAATACTTGTCGAACTTTGTTTATTTTCTTGGCGGTATCTCCGGCGAGCAGTCTCAGCTCATTGCTGGGAACTTGGCCGGTAAGCAAAATGATACCATTGTAGGATACCACTGAAATGTTGGCCTTGCGCAAATCTGGATGAGCCTTATTGATATTCACAGTGGCGACAGTTTCAATTTGCTGGTCCTCGATCATGGCGCCGAAGGTTCTTTTGCCCTTTTCAAACTGGAGGGGCTCTTCGGTTGTGGCGTCAATCACTGAGGCGCAGCCTGACATCAGTATTAGCCAGCCAAATATAAAAAACAACAGGGTATGTTTTTTAGTCATTCTTCTATTCCGAATAATTGTTGGTCTATAAGGTCGCAGATGCAGAATATGCTCAGCAGGTGAATTTCGTGGATGCGAATAACGGACTCTACCGGTACGCATATTTCTAGGTCATTGGATTCAAGTACAGCCGACAGGTGCCCGCCTCGATTCCCCAGTAGGGCGATCACATTCATGTCTCTTTCGTGCGCCGCCGCTACCGCCTGTATTAAATTGTTGGGTTTACCGCTGGCACTAATGAGAAAAAGGCAATCCCCTGGTTGCCCCAGAGCTCGAATTTGCTTTGAAAAGATTTCACTGAAGCTATAGTCGTTGGTGATCGCTGTCAAAGCTGTCACATCGGTACCTAGAGCAAACGAGGGAAGGCTGGGCCTTTCGCGCTCGAAGCGATTGCCAAGGCAGCTGCTGAGGATGTGACCTTTGGCCGCAGATGCACCATTACCCGCCACCAGTATTTTCCCCCCATTGATTAAGCAGTGAACCATAATTTCGCTGGCTTCGCACAAGAGTGGGGCGATCTGCTCCCCAGCTTGCATTTTGGCTTCAATGCTCTCGTGAAAGAGGTTTATTACGTGCTGTTCCATGAGGTTTGTTGTCAATCAAGCTTCGCCAAACGCATTGGTAATCCATTCAACTTCTGCGCCGGTGATAGCGACGACATCGAAGCGGCAGGGGGCGTTAGCTAGCTTAGGTTCCTGTAATAAGAAGTAGTGTGCGGTTCGGATTAGTTTTTGCTGTTTGCGATGGTCAACGGTTTCTGAGGGGGTGCCATACGCTCGACTTTTCCGATACCGCACTTCGACGAAGACGCAGATATTACCATGCTGCATGATGAGGTCTATCTCTCCGTGCTTGGAGCGATAGTTTCTACTCACCAAGGTTAAGCCTTTTTCTTTTAGCCAGTATTCTGCCAGCAATTCTTTTCGCTGCCCTTTTTGCAGTGTGGTTTCCATGATCTTTTTAAATGTCATGAAGGAAATACTGGTCAGGTAGTCGAAATTGCGCAGAAGCAGTAATGGTCAGGGCTCCTGCTCGAGTCGGTTCGGCAGCAGGATGGCTTTGCCATTGCGCATCTGCGCCCATATTTGCTCTCTATATATTTGACGCTCAGAGGTAAGTCCAAGATTTCCTGTTTCTCCGGGGAGACGCATTGCGGGAGACCCCTGCAACTGTCGAAGGCGAGGGTAGAGACGATAGCTATCAACCCCCAAGGCATAGAGGCTCTGATAGGCGGCAGGCGGGGCTGCGGTAGTTTCGATGAGCTGTTTTAGGCCGCCCTCATGATCAAAATACCAGGGGAGTGTTGAAAAGCGTATGCCGCTCAGGTCGCGGTCGTTACGCGGATCCAGTCGCCCATCGTAAATATGGCTGGAGGCGTACACGGGTAAGTCTGCAGCGTAGTAAAACGCCAACGTAGGTTTAATTTGGCGGGCTTCTGCTGGGCGGGATACCAAGTAGATCAAATCAACATCTTGGCGACGGCGGGCTTCAAAGTGAAGATTTTCACCCAATACCTGCTGCAGTTTTTGGTGCCGGTGTTCGCTTTCGTCAATGAGTAAGGCGTGACTGATTGTTTCTGAGTAGCTGCCTGAGTCGGGAAAGCGAGCGGCATCGGCGACGGTTCCGCCGAGATCTTCCCAGGCTGTTTGAAAGTTATCTGCGCTGCGTTCCGCCCAGTTACTGTTTGCTGTCAGTATCATTGCATAGCGATGGCCTTCAACCCACGCGCGCTGTGCAGTTTGGCGAGCTTCGTCTACGGAAGAAAGGCCAAACTGGTAAAAATTGGCGGGAGTTGTTTGCGGTTCTTCATCTTGATCTGTGGCGTTTTGGTCGTTGGGGGCGTCAAGATAGTTGACGGCGAGTACGGTAACAGGCAGCTGTGGTTCCTGGCTGAGCGCCACCACTTGGCTTTTTTCAAGAGGGCCGATGATGGCTTCGGCGCCGTCCTCGAGCGCCTCTAATACCAGATCGTGAATGTTAGCGTTGTTGGTATCGTAAAACCTCAGCGCAGGCATGGTGGTGGTGTCTTGGCTGTGGGCGCTATAGTGTGCTGCGAGAATGCCATCGCGTACCGCGTTTCCAGCTTTCTGCAATGAGCCTGACTGTGGCAGTAATACCGCTACCTGGCGGGGCTTGTCTGCGATAATCTGCGAGAGCATTTGCAGGTCGGTTGGTAGGTTGACTGCAGCCGGATGCTCGGGGTTTTGGGTTTGCCAGGCTTCAACGGCCCTGTGTTGCTGTTCGATGTCCATGAGGTTGGACTTGCTGATGGCTGCAATCTCATACCAGCCTTTCGCTTCTTGATTCGACGCTGTTTCGGCTTGCTCTCGAAGTTGCTCAACCGGCAGTGACTGTAGTGCCTGCCAAAGATTGAACTGATTGCTTTGATCTTCAGGGGTGTTTGCACCATAAAGCTCGCTGAGGCGCATTCTCTCCTTGATGCTTTCATCGATGCTGCCAAGCAGCATAAAAACATCCGCCCGTTTTTTGCGCAGATCAATTTCATCCTGAGAGGGCATTGTCGCCCATAACGTGTCGAGCTCGGGAGCGGTCAACAGTTGCTCAGCAAGGAAGTAGTCATCATCTTCAAGTGCCAGGCTGGAGTACAAGATGGTATATCGACTCAGCAATTCCGGTGGCAAAGTATCTGGCGACAGATTGGCGAGAATGTTCGAGGCTCGATGATTCAGTTCGAGGCTGGCGAATTCTTTGGCGGCTTGCAGCAACTGCTTTTCTCTTGCTGGAGATGCCAGGTTCTGGGCCTCCAGCGCGAGAGATTCCACTTCGTCCGGCTGCATCTGTGAGGGTTGTTCGACGGTGGTACGGGGGGGAGGGGTTGGCCTCGTCGGCGTCGACGTTGAGCAACCGGTTAAATAACCCAGCATAATGGCCAGTGCGGCCGTCAGGTATGGGCGTTTGCGTCGATGAAACCGGTGGTTGGAATGACTGCGGAGCATGAATGAATGCGAATCCTAAAAGCGGTAAATGTTGCACTGGCCAGGATCAGTGTTGGTTGATTGGGCTCTATTACAACGATTTCGGTATTTCGAAGCCGAAGTATAAAGGATTCGCCGCTTATTGGTACGAAATATCCAGGGAATGGGGAGGCTGCTGGCCTCCGGGCCTGTATCGTGGAACTTGATTCCCGGCGCGTTGCGGGTTAGCCTCCGGGGTGAAGCAGGTCAGACAGTCGCTTTGCCCCAGGTGCAAACCCGGCGGCAGGGAGGAAAGTCCGGGCTCCGCAGGGTAGAACGCCAGGTAACGCCTGGGAGACGAAAGTCTACGGAAAGTGCAGCAGAGAGCAAACCGCCGATGGCCCCCGGGCACAGGTAAGGGTGAAAGGGTGCGGTAAGAGCGCACCGCGCGACTGGCAACAGTTCGTGGCACGGTAAACCCCGTTCGGAGCAAGACCAAATAGGCCCTCTATGGTGTGACCCGCACTGAGGGCGGGTAGGTTGCTAGAGGCGGTTGGTGACAACCGTCCCAGATGAATGACTGTCCACGACAGAACCCGGCTTATCGACCCGCTTTACTTTTTCAACAACGGCAAGCGTGACTGGCTTGTCGTTTTGTGCGCTTGGGATTTGCCGATCCCGAGGCTTAGCGCTTCACGGCAGTATCATTTGCGAGGGCTTTGGCGCCATTCGCCTGTAGGCTGAACAAATTAGCAGGATAAAACGTAGTAAATTGTTGTTTCCCGTGGCGTCTTCAACGGCGCATTGTTCGGCTGCTCTGAAAAAAGAGTGTCTTTTACGCACCTACATCGTCAACCATCGGTCGGTCGAGCTTTCCACGGGTGCCCCTCGCTTATACGAAATTTATGGGAGAACTCAATGCTGTTAGCAACAGATCTGGATGGAACCTTCTTGGCTGGGGAGTCCTCCGTGAGGCATCAGCTTTACCAGCTCATGTCTGCGCATCTGGATGAAATCGAATTGGTCTTTGTCACCGGCAGAGGCTTGGAATCTGTCATGCCGCTGTTGTCAGATCCGACGATTCCTCAACCGTCTTATATTATTTGTGACGTCGGTGCGACTGTGGTCGAAGGTGATGGCTTGCAAACCATCCAGCCTCTACAGGCCGAAATCGACAGTCGTTGGCCGGGTGAGTATGTTATCGAGAAAGCGGTTGCGCATTTGTCTGGATTGCAGCGACAGGACGTTCCGCAAGAGCGGCGTTGTTCCTTTTACTGTGAGCCCGATGCGGTGACTGACGAATTACGTGCTATCGCTGATGAGCTGGGTTGCGAATTATTGTATTCAGGTGGTCGCTATCTGGATTTTCTTCCCAAAGATATCAATAAGGGGTCAACGCTTAAGACGCTCGTCGATCATCTGGGGTTGGATGTCAAAGACGTTGTTGTCGCTGGAGACTCGTTGAATGATTTGTCCCTGTTTCGACAAGGCTTTTGTGGCGTCTGCGTGGGTAATGCCGAGCCAGGATTAAAGGAGCAGACGAAAGGCATCGAGGGAGTCTTTCATGCGATTGAAGAAGGTTGCGGAGGAATTCTTGAGGCCATAGAGCACTTCAAGTTTTTCACCGGAAAAGAGATTGCAGAAGATACCCAGTCGATGATCGATCCGGGTCAGTCAGACCTGTTGATTGTCTATCACCGGCTTCCCTATGAAGAGGTTGTGGAAAACGGCGTTATGATTCGTCGTCGTCCACTGTCACCCAACGGCATCATTCCGACGTTGCTCAGTTTCTTTGCGGATGGTAAGAAAGGGTCGTGGGTAGCTTGGTCTGTTGATGATGGCAGTGGCGATTTTGAAGATCGAACCGAAGTGGATACCGAGTTGTATCCAGAGCTCATTTGCTCTCGTGTGGCACTCACCAAGAAGCAAGTCGACATTTTCTACAAGAAATTTTCCAAAGAAGCTTTTTGGCCAACGTTGCACACGTTTTGGGAACAGGCGAAGTTCCGCGAGGATCACTGGGAGGTTTTCCTTGAGGTGAATCGGTTATTTGCCGAAAGAACTGCTAGCGAGGCTGCTGAAAACGCGGTCATCTGGATTCATGATTACAACCTATGGATGGTGCCTGCATTTCTGCGTGAAATGCGACCTGATGTCACCATCGCGTTCTTTCATCATACTTATTTCCCCTCAGCTGATGTCTTCAACGTGTTGCCATGGCGTCGCGACATTATCGGCAGTTTGCTGCAGTGTGATTTCATTGGTTTCCATATACCCCGTCAGGCAGAGAATTTTGTTGATGTTGCCAGAGGGGTAACGCCTATCGAGGTGCGGGAAAGAACAACGTGTGCGCCGAAATTCCTGACCTATGGATGCGCTGTGGGCTTGGACGAAATGACCACAGAGATTGAGGTCAATGGTCGCGTTATACGGCTGGGTGCTCTGCCGGTAGGGTTGGATTTGAAGCGAGTGGAGCGGGCGCTTCATACGCCAGAGAACCAGGAAAAGACGGCAAATTTGAAAAAAGGACTCGATGGCGCCCGAGTGATCTTGTCTGTCGAAAGATTAGACTACACTAAAGGAATCTTGCAAAAGTTGGAGGCATTCGAAATGCTTCTCAGCCGATATGAGGAGATGATAGGAAAAATCACTCTGGTGACAATTTGCGTTCCTGCTGCCAAAGAGATGACAATCTATCGAAAGTTGCAGGTGCAAATTGAGCAGGTTGTTGGACGGATTAACGGTCGTTACGCTCGTGTCGGTTGGACGCCTGTGCAATTTTTCTTCAGAAGCTTCCCGTTTGACGACTTGGTCGCCTATTACGCCCTGGCAGACATTATGTGGATCACCCCGTTGCGGGATGGTTTGAACCTGGTGGCGAAAGAATTTGTTGCAGTGCAGGGCATGACGGAGGGTAACGGTATTCTGGTTCTGTCCGAATTTGCCGGTGCTGCTGCTGAGCTTAAAGGGGCTTTGCTGACCAATCCTCATGACTACCACGATCTGGTTGAGACCTGTTATCGGGCATTGACTATGGATGAGGAAGAAGCCGGAACTCGTATGCGAGAAGCTTACGAAGTGGTGAAATACAACGATATTGGAAACTGGGGGGATGAGTTTATGGAAGCCATCCGCAAGTGCCAGAAAAACTCAAAGTATTTGTCGGTTGCCTGAAACGGTATTTTCGGCACCAAAAGCAACGCTAGGCTTTGCTTTTGGTGCTGTATTGATATACAGTCTTTAGCTGTCGAAACAAAGTTGTCAACTTTGTTTTATTCGGCGCCAATCCCAGGTTTTTCAAGGGGTACAGGTGCCTTATATCCATAGATTATAGCTTGAGGCTATTTCATTGATTAAAAAGTCTGACATTTAATGTTTTGCATTAGGTTCTATAGCTAGTCTATTGAATCATAATGGCTTTTCAATGCTCTTTCTGCGGGCCTTCGGCCTGTCATGTCAAATTTGTGCCCCATTTCAAGGCACTTTGCTTCCTTCTGTGCAGGTGAATTTCTTGACTTTACTCAGTCCGCATTTATAGTGGGGAATAGTGGGTTAAAGTGGTAAATTTTGGAATTTCTTAACTTGTTGGTGGGAAAACGTGTTTCAGGGCAGTCAGACCATCAGCATGGACGCCAAAGGGCGTATCGCGATACCCAAAGGGGTACGCGAGATGTTGATGGAGCAAAGTGGCGGCAAAATCGTCGTTACTGCCAACCCGGATCCCAATTCGTTGGAGCGTTGTGTCTGGATCTACACAGAACCTCGCTGGCAGGAAGTCTTGCCGACCATTGAGCAGTTGCCCAGCTTCAACAAGTTAGCCAAAAGAACCCAGCGAATTCTGATTGGTTATGCCACCACGCTTGAGTTGGATGGCCATGGAAGAATTCTGATGCCTGCCGGGCTCAGAGATTATGCATTTCTGGACAAGAAACTTTTATTGGTCGGGCAGGGCAAGAAGTTGGAATTATGGAGCGAAGAGCGTTGGTATAAGTGGATGGATGAATCCATTGACGACGACCAAGCTGCCGCCGAGATGATGACCGTATCCTTTTAATGGACGCACAGAGTTCTGGCCATAGGGCTGTATTACTGGCTGAAGCCGTTGACGGATTAGCCGTTCAAACCGATGGACGTTACATCGATGGTACCTTTGGGCGCGGTGGTCACAGCCAAGAAATTTTAAACAGTTTGGGAACAGGTGGTTCCCTGCTGGCGATCGATAAAGATCCTGAAGCCATTGCAACTGGGCAGCGGCTGGCAACGGAAGACGACAGGTTCTCGATAGTGCAAGGCAGTTTTGCAAAATTGCAGAGCCTGGCTGAAGGAATGGATTCCATGGGATTAGTGGATGGCATTTTGGTCGATCTCGGTGTTTCCTCACCGCAGCTCGATGAAGCACATCGCGGCTTCAGCTTTCTCAACGATGGTCCCCTGGATATGCGAATGGATAACGGCAGTGGCCAGAGTGCTGCCGATTGGTTGGCTATTGTCTCCGAAAAAGAGCTGGTCACCGTTTTAAAAACTTACGGTGAAGAGCGTTTTGCGAAACGAATTGCTGCAGCAATATGTGCTGAGAGGGTTCGAGGGGCAATAACCACCACAAAACAATTAGCTGAAATTACGGCGGCAGCTCATCCGGCATGGGAGAAGGGGCGGCATCCTGCGACTAAGACCTTCCAGGCGATTCGCATCAAAGTAAATAGCGAGCTGCAGGATTTGGAGTTGTTCTTACCGCAAGCGTTGGAAGTCTTAAGGCCGGGAGGACGATTAGTCGTTATCAGTTTTCACTCGCTGGAGGATCGGATCGTGAAGCGGTTCATTCGCGATCAGCATAGGGGTAAGCAGATGCCTGCCAATTTGCCGATTCGAGAGATGGATCTGGAGCGACGGATGAAGCCGATAGGCAAAGCCATTCGAGCCAGTGAGAAGGAAGTCACCGGTAACCCTCGTTCTCGCAGTGCCGTGATGAGAGTAGCGGAAAAAATACAATGACTAGCAAGGGAAGGCCTGTTAGCAAACCTGTCATGCAGGTGTTGTTAGGTGTTGTTTGGGGGCTAGTAATTATCAGTGCTTTAGGGGTCGTTAAATCGACTCACGATGCACGTCTCCAAGTTAACCGTTTGGAAGAGCTCCGGCGGGAAATGACCAGTCTGCAGCTGCAGCGCGGTCAGTTTATGTTGGAAAGGGGCGCATGGGCGGCCTATTCACGGATTGAAAAGGAGGCGTCATCAAAATTGGAGATGGTGCTTCCATCTGGCGAACAATTGATAGTGGTTAATGCGAAATGAAACCGAGACAGGCAGGAAAAAAAGCAAAGCAGAAAGTGTTTGCGATTGCTCGCTGGAGAATTGTCAGCGTGCTGCTCATTATCGCTGTTCTGCCGGCGTTGCTTGTTTGGCATGTGGCGATGTTGCAGGTAGTGCCTGGAAACGATCGTGGTTATGAATTTTTGCAGCGGCAGGGAGACGTACGTTCCGTTCGAACCGAATCAATCGCCGCTAACCGTGGCTCAATTCTCGATCGCAATGGCGAACCTTTAGCTCTTAGTACTCCGGTCGTATCTCTGTGGGCGAATCCCAAGCAGGTGTTGGCCGAACCGTCTCAGTTGTCGGCTTTGGCCGCGGCTCTTTCGACGACTGAAGCGCGGCTAAGAGATAAAATGCAGCGTCATTTTAAAAAGGAATTTATTTATTTAAAGCGTAATTTATCACCCCAGGACGCGGACGACGTTTTAGCCGGCGGTTGGGCTGGCGTCTACGGTCGCACCGAATATCAGCGCTACTATCCTGCTGCTGAAGTCACCGCGCAGTTGGTTGGTTTCACCAATATTGATGAGCGTGGCCAGGAAGGTATGGAGCTGGCCTATGACAGTTGGCTGACGGGAAAATCTGGCCGCAAGCAAGTCATTCGTGACTTAAAAGGTCGCGTCATTCGTGATAACGGCATTATTGAGGCCCCAGCTCAGGGTAAAGATATTGAGCTGAGTATTGATCTTCGCCTTCAATATTTAGCGTACCGCGAGCTCAAGCAGGCAGTAACAAATCATCGAGCGAAATCCGGCAGCCTTGTTATGTTGGATGCCAAAACGGGTGAGGTTTTGGCGATGGTTAATCAGCCATCTTTTAATCCGAACAATCGTCGTGGCATGGATTTGAGCGCTGTACGTAATCGTGCGATTACCGATCAAATTGAGCCAGGTTCTACTATGAAGCCGCTCACCGTGATGGCGGCATTAGAAAGCGGATTGTTTCGTCCAGAGAGCATCATTGATACCAGTCCGGGTTACATGCGAGTTGGTCGTAAGACTCTGTTGGACCCTAAGAATTACGGCCGTCTTGATTTGACCCATGTGATTACTAAGTCCAGCCAAGTGGGGATCAGCAAGGTTGCGTTGTCCATGGAGCCGGAAACGATCCGCGATATGTTTTACCGTACGGGTCTTGGACAGGGTACTGGCGTTGGCTTTCCCGGAGAAGGTATAGGCATCCTGCCCGCACGTGCTCATTGGAGCCGGATCGAACAAGCTAACTTCTCATTTGGCTACGGCATGAGCGTCTCTGCATTGCAGTTGGCTCAGGCGTATTCGGTGATCGCTAATGGTGGAATTAAAAAGCCAGTGAGTCTGTTGCGTCGTGATGAAGCACCCGAGGGCGAGCGTGTCGTTGCCGAGAACATCGCGTTGCAAACCCGTGAAATGCTAAAAACGGTACTGCAATCCGGGGGTACAGGTCATAAAGCGCAAATCGTAAATTATCCGGCAGCAGGAAAGACCGGCACAGTCCACAAGGTGGGTGCAAACGGTTATGCCGATGACCGATATCGTTCTGTTTTTGCGGGTATGGCGCCAGCAAATAACCCGAGCGTTGTCACGATCGTTGTTATTGAGGAGCCGACCGCTGGAAAGTATTTCGGAGGCGAGGTTGCTGGCCCGGTTTTCTCGCGAGTGGTCGATGGTGCCTTGCGAATGCTTCATGTTCCTCCGGAATTACCGAGTAATGAAAATCGCGGAATTCTGGTGAACAACGACAAGGATCCGCAGAAGAGGCCGCTATCGTGATGCCTGAACCTTTGCTGAACTTCCCCGTTCTACAAGATCTTTTTCCGGAGCTGCCTTTGGGCAGCTTCGCTACTTTAAGCGTAGGGCCTTTGCAGTCGGACAGCCGCAGAATTACAAGCGGGGAAACGTTTGTGGCGGTGATTGGCAGTGAGAATGATGGCCGTGAGTATATCGAGAGCGCGGTCGCAAAAGGTGCGGCATTATTGCTGGTTGAAGGCGCTGAATTTGCGCTTGGAAGCATTGGTCGAGTGCCGCAGGTAATCATTCCCGATTTGAGTAAACAGCTAGGTAGATTGGCTGCTTATTGGTATGACAATCCGTCACATCACATGACCATGGTTGGTGTCACGGGAACCAATGGCAAGACCAGTTGCTGTCAATGGCTTGCGGAAATAATTGAGCCGCTGCTGCAAAACCAAAAATCGCAGGGAAAAAGTGCTGCAAAGTCTAGCGACGGTGCTCATGCGGGTACAATTGGCACGCTTGGTTATGGCAACGGACGCCGGTTGAAACAGACGGGTTTAACGACTCCAGGGCCAATTGATGTACAGAAAATACTGGCCGAAATGCGCGCGGGATCTTGTCAGTTTGTTGCGATGGAGGTGTCTTCTCACAGTTTGGATCAAGGGCGTGTGAATGGTGTCAATTTTGATGTCGCTCTCCTAACGAACATTGGCCGTGATCATCTCGATTACCATGGCTCGCTAGCGGAGTATGTTAAAGCAAAAGCCCGCTTGATGGGTTTTTCCAGTTTGTCAGCTGCTGTTGTCAACGCCGATGATGTTTACGCCAGTGACTTCGTTAATGCTGCAAAGCCTGGCGTTCGCATAATCCAATACGGCGTTGAAAATACGTCAGCCGATTTTCATGTTCGAGATATCGCGTTAAATGCATTTGGAAGTAGCTTTACTGTCTGCAGTCCTGAAGGGCAGTTCAGAGTTTCCACGCCATTGTGGGGCCGCTTTAATATCGCCAATCTACTAGGCGTGATCGCATGTGGTTACGCGCTGGGCTATCCGGTTGATATGTTGGTGCAAAACTGTCGGCAATTGACGCCTGTTCCTGGGCGGCTTGAGCTGGTAGGCAAAGATTCGGATATCACTGTGCTGATTGACTATGCGCATACGGCCGATGCGCTTACGTCTGTGTTGACTGCGATCCGTGCACATGTCAGAGGTAATATCTGGTGCGTATTTGGCTGCGGTGGTGATCGGGATCGAGGTAAGCGTCCGTTGATGGCCGAGGCAACAGAGGCCATGTCGGATTTTGTTGTCGTGACCAGCGACAATCCTCGTACAGAAGACCCTGTGCGGATTTTAGATGACGTTGTCCGTGGTTTCGGTCATCCGGAAGCTGTCCACAGAATTCTGGATCGGGAGACAGCGATACGGTTTGCCATTGAGCAGGCTGCTGCCGGAGATTGTGTTCTCATTGCCGGCAAGGGCCATGAAGATTATCAAATTATTGGTAAAGACCGATTGCCTTTCAGCGATTTGGCGATTGCTCGTTCAGCCCTCCAGGTGAGACCTGTAGCAACCGATCCAGAGGTATCTCGATGATCGGTGTTGTGGAGCTTCAAGATCTTGCCGCTCGCCTTGGTATTTCCGAAGTGGCTGCAGATCTCGTTGATGTTGCCGTTGACCGGGTGGTGATTGACAGTCGGGAGGTAGTCGCGGGGGATTTGTTTGTTGCCCTGCAGGGTGAAAACCATGATGCCCATGAATTTTTAACAGCGGTTGCGGATGCTTGTGCGGCTGCAGCAGTGGTCGAACGTAAAATTGATTCTGCGCTCTTGCCGCAATTGATTACGAAGGACTCCTCTAGGGCGTTAGGTGAAGTCGCTCGTATTAATCGTCAACGGTTCACGCGTCCTTTGATCGGCTTGACGGGGAGCTGTGGTAAAACGACGGTCAAAGAAATTCTGGCAACGATTTTAACGGGTGTTGGCGATACCCTGGCAACTGAAGGTAATTTCAACAATCAGATTGGTATGCCACTAACGTTGTTGCGGTTAACGAACCAGCATGATTTTGCTGTGATTGAAATGGGTACCAGTTTTCCTGGTGAGATTGGGTACCTGGCTTCTATTGCCGAACCCAATGTCGCTCTGGTCAATAACGTCATGGCTGCGCACCTTGAAGGGTTGGGCAGCGAAGAGGGTGTTGCGAAAGAGAAATCAGATATCTATCGACAGCTTGCTCCCGGTGGTACGGCAATTTTCAATCAGGATATTTCCTACGCGTCGGTTTGGCAGGAAGAAATGGCCAACGTTCGTCCGGATGTTCGACAGTTAACATTTGCGTTAAATAAGCCTGCTGATGTTATTGCTGCAAATTTATGCGTTGATCGTCGGGGTTGCTATGGATTTAACCTTCACTATGAAGGTGTCCAGAAATTTGTGCAGTTAAATATTCTCGGCCGTCAGAACGTTTCTAACGCGTTGGCATCTGCGGCGTGTGCGATTGCTGCTGGTTTAACACTTGACCAAGTTGTTGCTGGCTTGCATAGCGTACAACCCATAAAAGGGCGACTGGCAACGCTCGAAGCTGGCGAGTCGGCTTTGGTAATTGATGATACCTATAACGCCAATCCAGGATCAGTAGTCGCTGCCGCAAATGTGTTAGTCGACCTCGCACAGTTTGGTAAAAAAAATACGCTAGTGCTGGGGGATCTCGCGGAACTCGGTGAAAATGCTGAAGTCATGCTAAGGGCATTGGGAAAGACGTTACAGGAAATGGGCTTAGAGCATTTGGTAACTGTTGGACGCAATAGCGCTTTGGTATCTGGTGCTTTTCAATCAGCTCTGCAAAATTCGGAATCTGATTTTCAGGGGGCTCAGCACTTTAGTGATGTGGATATTTTAGTGGCGTGGCTTAGTGCACGCCGTCAACACGATCAGGTTTTTCTATTTAAAGGTTCAAGAAGTGCGCGAATGGAGGCTGTCATCGACAGAGTCTGGCCGCAATTGCGTACACAGGCGGGGGTTGGAGAAAGTCACTAATGCTGTTTTGGCTGGCAGGGTATCTGCAACAATTTTTTTCTCCGATTGGTGTTTTCCAGTATCTAACGCTGCGTGGCATTCTCGGCATTATGACGGCATTAACTATGTCGCTTTTACTGGGCCCGTGGATGATTCGCAAATTAAATTTGCTGCAGATAGGCCAGGCCGTACGCAACGACGGACCCCAATCTCATTTAAGTAAATCAGGAACTCCCACTATGGGAGGGGCACTGATTTTAGCCTCCATTTTTGTCAGTGTTTTGCTGTGGTCCGATTTATCCAACCGGTTTGTTTGGGTGGTTTTATTTGTGACGTTTGTCTGTGGCGCTATTGGCTGGGTGGACGATTACCGCAAAGTCGTGGAGAAGAATTCTAGAGGATTACCCGCGCGCTGGAAGTATTTTTGGCAGTCTTTGGCCGCGGTTGCCGCAGCGATCATTCTTTTGCAGACGGCGCATTCGCCCGTTGAGCAACAGTTGTTTGTTCCTTTTTTGAAATCTGTAGCGGTTGATTTAGGGCTGCTGTATCTGCCGCTAACCTATTTTGTGATTGTGGGCTCCAGTAATGCGGTCAATCTTACCGATGGCCTTGATGGCTTGGCGATTATGCCGACGGTTCTCGTTGGTGGCGCTCTTGGCATTATTGCTTATCTGGTTGGCCATTCCCAGTTTGCTAATTACTTGCAGATTCCCTATGTGGCGGGGGCAGGTGAGCTGTTGATCTTCTGTGCTGCAATCGGCGGTGCAGGGCTTGGTTTCCTCTGGTTCAACACCTATCCCGCGCAAGTCTTTATGGGAGATGTCGGCGCTTTGGCGTTAGGGGCTGCGCTGGGAACTATTGCCGTCATTGTTCGGCACGAAATTGTTTTCTTTATTATGGGCGGTGTATTTGTCATGGAGACCGTCTCAGTCATTTTGCAGGTGGCCTCTTTCAAGTTGACTGGGCGACGAATCTTCCGAATGGCGCCATTACATCACCACTTCGAATTGAAAGGCTGGCCCGAACCCCGGGTCATAGTGCGTTTTTGGATTATTACATTAATGTTAGTGCTGATTGGTTTGGCAACACTTAAGTTGCGTTAACGACATACGAGCAAAGTTGTGAGTGAGTTGATAGCTAGCAGTGATACATGCGCGATTCTCGGTACGGGAGTTACCGGGCAATCGGTTGCGCGCTATCTGCAGCGCCAAAAGCGCCCTTTTATATGGCTGGACACTCGAGATCAGCCTCCGGCATTGGAATTGATTTCAAAAGAATTTCCCGAGGTCGTTTTACAGTGCGGAGAGCTCGATGCAGAGCTGTTGTCCAGCCTGACAGAAATCATCGTGAGCCCCGGGCTGTCATTGCAAGTACCGGCTTTGATGGCTGCCAAGCAAGCGGGTGTGTCGATTGTTGGTGATATAGAACTTTTCGTTCGTGCTGCTAAGGCACCCATCGTTGCGATCACGGGATCCAATGCGAAAAGCACCGTGACGACCTTGGTCGGAGAGATGATCAATACTGCCGGGAAGAAGGCACTGGTCGGTGGAAATATTGGCTTGGCGGCGTTGGATCTTTTGTCTCAGCCCGAGCCGGATTTTTATGTGCTGGAATTGTCCAGTTTTCAGCTAGAAACGATTTCCCGCATTAATGCTTATGTTGCCTGTGTACTGAACATCAGTGAAGACCACATGGACAGGTATGCGTCTCTTGCAGATTATCATCGGGTTAAGCAGCGCATTTATTTAGGGGCAAAGCATTTCGTTTTTAACCGAGACGATCCGTTGACCGCGCCGCCGTTGGCAACGAGTGCAAGCTTTTCGAACTTTGGGGATGGGCGTCCAGATCGTCGAGGGTTCGGCGTGATCGACGTTGACGGGTGTGAACATCTTGCTCATGAGTTCAAGGCCTTAATGCCTGTGGCAGATCTGGCAATGTCAGGGCGACACAATATTTCCAACAGCTTGGCAGCATTGGCCATAGGTGAGGCGATAGGCCTGCCCATGGACGCCATGCTCGAAACATTGCGGACTTTTCACGGGCTTCGCCATCGCTGCGAAACGGTACTTGAGTGGCAAGGCGTTACCTACATCAATGATTCCAAGGGGACGAATGTCGGAGCAACTTTAGCGGCATTAAAAGGGGTTTCTCGAGGCGATAGCAGCATTGTGCTGATCGCTGGCGGTGTTGGAAAGGGTGCAGATTTTTCCCCCTTGCTGGACGCGGCTGATTCGCTGAAGGGCGTGGTGACGATTGGTGCCGATGGTGAACGTATCGCAGACGTATTTTCTGATCGTGTGACGTCGATCGCTGCGACCTCAATGCAGGATGCTGTCTCTAAGGCATCATCCATGGCCGAGGAGGGCGACCTGGTATTGTTATCGCCCGCCTGCGCCAGTTTCGATATGTTCTCAGGGTTTGAGCATCGTGGAGAAGTCTTCTGTCACGCCGTTAATGAGGTTGCGAAATGAAGCAGCTTTCTTTGATGAGGCAGGCTGGAGAGTCGTTTCAAACCTACAGCAATGGTTTGCATTGGCCGATTTTGTTACTGACCCTGGCGTTAATGTCCGTTGGTCTGGTAATGGTGAGCTCCGCTTCCATTTCCCACGCCGATTTAAATTTGCATGACCCTTGGTTTTACACCAAGCGCTATGCGGCGTTTGGCATTATTGGATTGCTGGCAGGCATTTGTGTGTTTCTGGTTCCTGTCAGTTTCTGGGAGCGCAGTGGTGGGCTCATGCTGGTTCTCGCGATCGTTATGCTGGTTGTTGTTCTGTTACCGATGGTTGGTAAGCGGGTCAATGGCAGCCAACGCTGGATTGCTTTGGGACCCATTGCAATCCAGACGTCTGAAATGGCCAAGTTTTGTTTGATTATTTTTTACGGCAGTTTTCTTGCTCGCCATGGACATACACTTCTTGAGCACTGGGCGGCTATTTTTAAACCGTTGGTAATCCTTGGGATTGCCACATTGCTTTTATTGTTAGAGCCAGATTTTGGTGCGTCGGTCGTGCTCATTGGCACAGTGATGGCGATGCTCTTTTTGGCTGGAGTAAAAGTTTGGCAGTTTTTGCTGTTGATTGGCATGGCCTTAGGGAGCTTATTCCTACTGGCTACCCAGACACCGTATCGACTGCAGCGGTTGATTACCTTTCGAGATCCGTGGGCGGACCAGTTTGATACCGGTTATCAATTGACTCAGTCCCTGATCGCGTTTGGCCGCGGAGAGTGGTTGGGGTTGGGGTTGGGTAACAGCGTTCAAAAGCAATTTTATCTTCCTGAAGCACATACGGATTTTATCTTTGCGATTATTGCAGAAGAGCTTGGGTTGGTTGGCGTGATTCTGATACTGGCACTGTTTGTTGCCTTGGTCGTTATGTTGCTTTTGGTCGCGCGTCGAGCGCTTAAATCCGATATGCGATTCAGTTGCTATGCGATTTTTGGTGTGGCCGTAATGTTTGCCGGGCAAGCCTTTATCAATGTCGGAGTTGCTTCAGGTTTGCTGCCCACAAAAGGGCTCACTATGCCTTTTATCAGTTATGGTGGGAGCAGCTTGTTGGCGTCGTCCACGTTAATTGCGTTGGTGTTGCGTTGCGATTGGGAGCTGCATCAGACTGAGCGAGACACGGCCAAGCGGCAAGCGCGAGCACAATCAATCCGCGAGGGTTTGAAGCGAAAAGCGGCGGAGGCTACAGCATGAGCAAGCCGACGATGCGAATCGCGATTATGGCCGGTGGAACCGGGGGGCATGTTTTTCCCGCCTTAGCGGTTGCGAAAAAATTGCAGGAGCGTGGCGCTGTCGTTGAATGGCTGGGTACGGCTCGGGGAATTGAATACGAATTGGTGCCTAAAGCCGATATTCCTCTGCATTTGTTAACGATAGAAGGTGTTCGTGGAAAGGGGCTATTCAGTTTACTGAAAGCACCATTTTTACTGACTAAAGCTGTGCTTCAAGCAAGACACTTTTTGAAAGCCATGCAGGCAGATTTGGTGTTGGGTTTTGGTGGTTTTGCCTCAGGGCCGGGAGGCGTTGCTGCCTGGACGTTGGGAAAGCCCGTTGTCATCCACGAGCAAAATGCCATTGCCGGGACGACGAATAAGTTGCTGTCGAAATTTGCGAGCAAAATACTAACCGCGTTTCCCGATAGTTTGCCGAGATCCGTACATGTTGGTAATCCCGTCCGCGATGAGATTGCTTCGGTTTCGCCAATTTCAATCGATGCGACTCGCCCCTTACATGTATTGGTTTTGGGCGGCAGTTTAGGGGCGCAGGCGCTAAACGAGTTGGTTCCGCAGGCTATTGCTCAATTGCCGAAAGAAAAGCGGCCAATTGTGCAACATCAAACCGGTAAAAAACATCTGGAGGCAACGGTTCAGCATTACCAAGACGCGGGTGTCGAGGCTGAGGTTCTGTCATTTATTGACGATATGGCTGCAGCGTATGAATGGGCTGATTTAGTTATTTGTCGCTCTGGTGCGCTGACAGTAAGTGAATTGGCATTGGCCGGGCGAGGCGCACTGCTTGTGCCGTTTCCTTTTGCAATCGATGATCATCAGACTCGTAATGCAGAGTGGCTAGAGAAAAGCGGAGCGGCGGTTATACGTCAGCAAAAAAACCTGGATCCGCAGGCAATCGCAGAATTTTTAAGCGCGTGGATATCGGATTCTGAAGCGTTAAAACAGATGGGGAAGGCCGCCAGGCAGCTGGCGAAGCCCCAGGCAGCACAAGACGTTGCGGAACTTTGTGAACAAATGGTGTCCGGATAGGCATCGGTAATAGACATGGTTAGAAATTTTAACGAAATCCCTGAAATGCGCCGGATTCGGCGAATTCACTTTATCGGCATCGGTGGTGCTGGTATGAGTGGAATTGCTGAAGTCCTGCACAATCAGGGATATGACATTAGCGGCTCGGATATGCGTGAAACCCGAGTGACGCAACGCTTACAGGATAAGGGCATGACGGTATTTTTCGGTCACGACTCTGCTCACGTCCAAGGCGTCGATGTTGTGGTGAATTCCACAGCTGTTGATGCGACGAATCCTGAATTGATTGGCGCTCGTGAGCAGCGCATTCCGATTGTTCGTCGTGCAGAAATGCTGGCTGAGTTGATGCGCTATCGACACGGGATTGCCGTTGCGGGAACCCATGGAAAAACCACGACCACCAGTTTGATTGCTTCAGTTCTGGCAGAGGGTGGATGTGACCCTACATTTGTTATCGGTGGACTGTTAAACAGCGCGGGTGCAAACGCACAGTTGGGCGCAAGTCGTTATTTGGTGGCAGAGGCCGATGAAAGTGACGCTTCATTTTTGCATCTTCAACCGATGCTCTCGGTCGTTACCAACATTGATGCCGATCACATGGATACCTACGACGGTGATTTTGGCAATGTTAAAAAGACCTACGTAGATTTTCTTCACAATTTGCCATTTTACGGGCTGGCGGTTGTCTGTGGCGACGATCCCGTCGTTGAAGAAATTATACCGGCGATTGCGCGACCGGTTCTTACTTACGGTTTCGGCGATCAAAATGATTTTCGTGCGAAAAATATCGTTCAGGAAGGGCTGTCAACCCGATTTACCGCTCTGCGCCCGGACGATCTACCGGATTTGGATATAACCCTGAACTTACCGGGTGATCACAACGTTTTAAATGCGTTGGCTGCGGTTGCCGTAGCAACGGATGAAGGTATAGAGGATGAAGCCATTATTAATGGCTTAAAGAAATTTCAAGGTGTCGGGCGTCGTTTTGAAATTTACGGCGACTTTCCTGTCGGTAGCGGTGAGGCCATGTTGGTGGACGACTATGGTCATCACCCGCGTGAAGTTGCAGCCACCATCGCCGCGATTCGTGCTGGATGGCCAGAGCGTCGTTTATTAATGGTGTATCAACCTCATCGTTATACGCGAACGCGAGATTTGTATGAAGATTTCGTCGAAGTGTTGTCTCAGGTAGACAGTCTTGTGCTTCTTGAGGTTTACAGTGCTGGCGAAACGCCAATCACGGGAGCGGATAGTCGCCACCTGTGTCGAAGTTTGCGAGTTCGAGGGCAGGTCGATCCAATTTTTGTTGAAGGTGTTGATGGTGTTCCGGAAATTATCGCCGATGTTGTACAGCCGGGAGACATTGTTTTAACCCAAGGCGCGGGAAATATTGGCCAACTCGCCAGTGAACTGGCTAAACGCGGCCTCCAATAACTGCTTTTTTTAGGATGAAAGAGCACAAATGATGAAAAGCGACCATACTTTAGGTATGAAACACACGCCAGAAGATTACGGCAGGGTGCTGGTGCTTTACGGTGGCTTATCTGCCGAGAGAGAAGTGTCGCTTAAAAGCGGAAAGGCAGTATTCGACGCGTTGGTAGCTAGTGGAATAGATGCTCGCCTGATTGATGTTGGTGAACAAGTTATTGAATGCCTTCAGCAGGAGGCTGGCGATCGCGTTTTTATCGCACTGCATGGCTCAGGTGGTGAAGATGGACGTATACAGGCGCTATTAGAATTTTTTGGACTTCCCTATACCGGAAGTGGTGTACAAGGTTCTGCGATTGCAATGGACAAATTGAAGAGCAAGCAAATATTCATGTCCTCGGGGATCCCGACACCACCGTGGTCTTTGCTGGCTGAATCGACTTTGTCTCTGGTCGTTGACGAGTTGGGCGCTGACCTCATGGTTAAACCAGCTCATGAAGGATCGAGCATTGGCATGACGCCAGTGTCCGATCTGGATGAATTGAAGCGAGCTTACGAGCAGGCCTCGCGCTATGACCACAGTGTGCTGGCAGAAAAAATGATTCGAGGGGCTGAATATACCGTCGGCATTCTTGATGGAGTGGCGCTACCTGCCATTAAGCTGGAAACGGAACATCGGTTTTACGATTACGACGCCAAATACATTGCTGACGATACCCGCTATATCTGCCCGTGTGGACTGAGCGAAGAAAAAGAGCAGGAATTAAAGGCATTGGCAGAAGCTGCCTTCACGGCGCTTGGATGTCAGGGCTGGGGGCGTGCAGACGTGATGGCTGACGCAGATGGCAATTTTTATGTGTTGGAAATAAATACGGTTCCGGGCATGACTGATCACAGCCTGGTGCCTATGGCCGCCAAACACCAGGGTATGTCTTTTGAGCAGCTGGTCGTGGCAATTTTGGATCAAACGATGGAGCCGGAGCATGGCCGCGCGTAAGTCCGCGTCTGGCGCAAGTCGCCGTAGCCAGCAAGAGCAGCAACCACAGAGATTTGCTGCTGCGGGTCGGTATGCGCGCAGAGTGTTGATGATCTGTGGTTGGACGCTTGCCCTGACGGGAGGTGGTTATCTGGCTGTAGAAAAAGCCGAACAGGTTCTACAGACGCCCGTGCAGAAAGTCAGCGTGAAAGGTGAATTTCGTCATGTCGCTCGGGAGAGCGTGGCCGAGCGGGTTTATGCGGGAATGAACGACAGTTTTTTTCGGCAGGATTTAGAAGAAATTAGAGAATCCCTGGAAGAATTGCCTTGGATTGACACTGCGCAAATCGTACGTCGCTGGCCGTACCGGCTGGAGATCTCGATTGTAGAGCATCGTCCGATTGCTCGCTGGGGTGATCATGACGCGTTGAATCAGCGCGGAGAGGTTATTCAGTTTGCAGACAAAGATTCGGCGGCTGCCGAGCTAGATGGGCTGCCGGTGTTGGTTGCTGAAGACGGTATGGAAGAAGAAATTATGTCCAAATACCGGGACATCTCAGCGCGACTAAAACCGGAGCAGTTGACTGTTAAGCGTCTCGCTTGTGATGCGACGCGTAACTGGACAGTAACCCTTGATAACGATGTTGAGTTGGTATTGGGACGCGAAGAAACCGACGCCAGATTGGATCGGTTTCTCGCGGTATATGAGGCTGAATTAAACGTACGCTGGCTTGATCTTAGCCGAGTCGATTTGCGGTATTTCAACGGAATTGCCGTGCAGTGGCGTGACGATGTCAACGTCCTTGCACAACAACCTGGCGGTGCCAGATAACCAGTCTGCGACGTTTAGATAAACGCAGGCGGTAGGTGAATTGAGAGAATATTGGGGAAACTGAATGGCCCAACACACTGACAACCGAATGATCGTCGGCCTGGATATTGGCACCTCTAAGGTTGTCGCTATCGTCGGCGAGCTGGTTGATGACGGACACATCGAAGTAATCGGGATAGGCACGCATCGCTCTTCCGGATTAAAAAAAGGGGTCGTCGTCAATATCGAGTCTACGGTTCAATCCATACAGCGTGCTGTCGAAGAGGCAGAGCTGATGGCTGGCTGCCAGATTCATTCAGTGTACGCTGGAATTGCCGGCAGCCACATACGTAGTCTGAATTCCCACGGCATCGTGGCGATAAAAGACCGGGAGGTGTTTCCTCAAGATCTGGATCGGGTTATTGACGCTGCGCAGGCAGTGGCGATTCCCGCCGATCAGAAAATTCTGCATATTTTGCCACAGGAATATTTGATTGATGATCAAGAGGGTGTGCGCGAACCTTTAGGAATGTCGGGTGTGCGTCTGGAGGCAAAAGTCCACCTTGTCACTTGTGCCGTAAACGCGGCGCAGAATATTGAAAAATGTATTCGCCGTTGCGGATTAGACGTCGAAGACATCATTCTTGAGCAGCTGGCATCGAGTCACGCGGTGCTAACAGACGACGAAAAAGAACTTGGCGTCTGTATGGTTGATATTGGCGGTGGCACAACCGATATTGCGATCTATACTGCAGGATCTATTCGGCATACCGGAGTGATTCCGATCGCAGGCGATCAGGTGACAAACGACATTGCAATGGCGTTGAGAACGCCAACGCCACATGCTGAAGAAATAAAAATTAAATACGCCTGTGCACTGGCGAAGCTGACCAGTCCGGAGGAAACCATCAAAGTGCCCAGTGTCGGCGAGCGCAATCCACGGGATTTGTCGCGACAGGCATTGGCAGAAGTGGTTGAGCCTCGGTACGAAGAATTGTTCACGTTGATACAAGCGGAATTGCGTCGCAGTGGATTCGAAGATTTGCTGCCTGCCGGAATTGTATTGACTGGTGGCACATCGAAAATGGAAGGTGTGGTGGAATTGGCAGAGGAAATTTTCCACATGCCGGTACGACTGGGAACACCGCAAAACATCAGCGGCTTAAAAGATATTGTTTCCAACCCAATTTATTCAACCGGTGTCGGTTTGCTGCACTATGCCAAGCAGCAGCAACAGGATGGACGCCGGCCTTTGAGCAATCCTCGACAGATAAATAATGGTTGGTGGGGAAAGGTCAGAGAATGGTTTCAGGGAAGCTTCTGATCCAGAGCCATGTCTGGGTAGCAGGAGTTACATTAGGAATTTTGGTAAGCACAACGGCAAAGCAAAAGCGAGGGGAAAACTATGTTTGAGTTGGTGGATAACGTACCACAAAACGCCATTATCAAAGTCGTCGGCATTGGCGGTGGTGGTGGCAATGCAGTAAAACACATGATTGCCAATCACGTGGACGGTGTTGAATTTGTTTGCGCCAATACCGATGCACAGGCGCTAAAAGACATCGATACTCGTACCGTTCTGCAATTGGGAACGGGTATTACGAAAGGTTTGGGAGCAGGTGCCAATCCGGAAATTGGTCGCCAGGCGGCACAAGAAGATCGCGATCGTATTGCCGAAGTGATCAGCGGTGCTGACATGGTATTCATTACTGCAGGCATGGGAGGAGGCACCGGAACCGGTGGCGCACCGGTCGTTGCAGAAGTTGCCAAAGAGCTCGGCATTCTCACGGTTGCTGTCGTGACCAAGCCTTTTCCTTTTGAAGGTAAAAAGCGTATGACCGTGGCGCAGCAAGGTATTCGTGAGCTGCAAGAGCATGTGGATTCGCTGATTATCATCCCGAATGAAAAGCTGTTGGCTGTACTGGGTAAAACCACCAGCCTGTTGAACGCTTTCAAGGCAGCAAACGACGTATTGTTGGGTGCTGTTCAAGGTATCGCCGATTTGATTATCCGTCCGGGAATGATCAACGTCGACTTTGCTGACGTTCGCACGGTGATGTCTGAAATGGGTATGGCGATGATGGGTACGGGCTGTGCCAAAGGCGAAAACCGCGCTCGTGAAGCGGCGGAAGCAGCGATTCGAAGTCCTCTTCTTGAAGATATCGATCTGCAAGGCGCGCGTGGCATTCTCGTCAACATTACAGCGGGACTAGATATGTCATTGGGCGAGTTCTCTGAGGTGGGCGATACCGTCGAAGAATTTGCTTCTGCGGATGCTACGGTCGTTGTTGGTACCGTTATTGACCCAGATATGACCGACGAATTGCGGGTAACCGTTGTTGCGACCGGTTTGGGCGCTGCTGTGGAAGAGACAGAAACTTCTGCCTCTAAAGCCGTTATGGATGCCACTCGTCGCACCACCGGACAGGTTGACTATGCGGCGTTTGATCGTCCAACCGTAATGCGCAACCAGCCAATGGTAAATACCACATCATCAGCATTGAAACGTCCGACGGAAGATAAAGACATGGAATACCTGGATATTCCGGCGTTCTTGCGCAGACAAGCTGACTGATTTCGGTCGCTTGTTGTAAAGACGCGCCAGAACACTCTTCTCGCTTGTGCCTGTTGTCGTGAGGGTTCTGGTTTGCGTCTTTAGCAGGTGCTATTGACGACTGTTTTTTAGGTGTCTGCATTCAGTTGATAAACGGCTAGGCAGTGTAATGCCGTTGGCCTATGCGGTTTAGCAAAATAACGTGCATTCAACTGAAAAACTTGTGCCTAACGTTCGCAATCTTCGTAAAAATACGAGGTTTTGCGTCAATATTCCTTTGCGCTATAAATGCGTATAGTAAGCTGCGCGCTCAAAAAAAGTGGTTGCAGTGGGCGAATCTTGCTAAAATTCCGCGTTTTCCCGCACTCAAATTTGAAAAGGTGATTTTGGCCTCGTGATCAGACAACGTACCCTTAAGAACACTATCCGCGCAACAGGGGTAGGTTTGCACACGGGGGAAAAGATCTACCTCACTCTACTTCCAGCTCCTGCCGATACCGGCATCATATTCCGCCGCGTCGATTTAGATCCTGTCGTTGAAATCAAAGCTCATGCAGAAAATGTCGGGGATACAACTCTTTCGACCACGTTGGTTAAAGACGGTGTGCGGGTTTCTACTGTAGAGCATTTGTTGTCCGCTATGGCGGGCATGGGTATCGATAACGCAATAGTTGAAGTCAGCGCTGCCGAAGTACCAATTATGGATGGGTCCGCGGGGCCTTTTGTTTTCCTGATTCAGTCTGCTGGCATTCAAGAGCAGCAAGCGGTCAAGAAATTTATCCGTATTAAACGCCCAATACACGTCAGCGAGGGGGATAAGACCGCGAGCTTCTTACCCTTTAATGGTTTTAAAGTATCTTTCTCCATTGATTTTGACCATCCGGTATTTCGCGGTAAAAAACTGTCTGCATCGGTCGACTTTTCGAGTACGTCATTTGTAAAGGAAGTCAGTCGTGCGCGTACTTTTGGGTTTATGCACGAAATCGAGTATTTGCGCTCAAAAGGTTTGGCTAAGGGTGGCAGTGTTGATAACGCCATCGTGGTTGATGAATATCGTATTCTCAATGAAGACGGCTTGCGTTACGAAGATGAATTTGTAAAGCATAAGATACTTGACGCTATTGGTGATTTGTATCTTTTAGGTAACAGTTTGATTGGTGAATTTAAGGCGCATAAATCTGGGCATGGGCTCAATAACAAATCTCTGCGCCAACTCATAGCTGACAAGGATGCCTGGGAGTTTGTGACATTCGAAGACGACAAGTCTGCTCCAATATCCTACATAAAACCTGTGCTCGCAGTTTCGTGACTTTGTTCACGATGGCTGTGTAGAGGTTTCCACGGCATAGGTAACTCACCTCGAATCTTTTGGGGGTTCTCTCCCCGCTGTGCCATAGTTTGACTATCAGAGCCGTCAACACGAATGGATGGCGGAAATATTCCGTCGGCGTGTTGTCTGGCATATCGCCACACAATGCGCCAAAATGTCGGATTGTGACAGAGTCACTGGAATCACAACGAAACGGGCCACCGATGAAATTCATAATTGTCAGGGAGAAAACCGGTCAGACGCGCACGCTGTCGCTGTCCAGCCGTACTTTGTGCCTGGCGGTGGTCCTCTCGCTCTCTGCCGTCGCTGGTGTGGGTGTCTGGAAACCGGAAGTTTTTAAGCAAGATCGCAGTGATGATCTCCTCTCTGAGGACCTTGCTCGTGCCTGGGCCGAACGCGTTGATGAGCAACGGCAAGAGTTGCAATCCGTAAAACAGAGAGCCGAAGAGCAAGTGGATGCTTTGGCGCTCAGGACGGCGGCGCTGCAAGCGCGTCTTACCCGTCTTGATGCTCTGGGTGAGCGGCTCACGACTATGGCTAAGCTGGATGAGGGCGAATTCGATTTCAGTGAGGCCCCAGCATTGGGTGGGCCAGAGTCCAGCTTGCCTGGCGAAATGGTTGCTGGTCCGGATTTTCTTCAGGTGATTGATCAGTTGGCTGAGCAGGTTGCAGATCGCGAAACTCAGCTCGATGCGCTGGAAGCACTGTTGGCCAAGCGAAAGATCCAGGATGAGTTGTTTGTTGCCGGTCGACCAATCAAAAAAGGCTGGATGTCATCTCGGTTTGGACGCAGAACAGATCCATTCAACGGCAATATCGCTTGGCATAACGGGGTCGATTTTGCCGGCAAAATGGGGTCCGATATCGTTGCGGTAGCGTCTGGCGTCGTGACCTGGTCTGGCAAGCGCAGTGGTTATGGCCAAATGGTTGAGGTCAACCATGGCCAGGGTTTCAGTACCCGTTATGCACACAATTCAAAAAATCTGGTCGCTGTTGGTGATGTCATCAAAAAAGGGCAGGTTATCGCCTTAATGGGTTCCAGTGGTCGTTCTACGGGACCACATGTTCATTTTGAGGTCTATAAGCACGGCCGGGCTGTTGATCCATCCACCTATATTCATCGCGCCAGTCGCTGACGCTGCGACATCCTCCCTATTGCGGTAAACTTTGCCGTCTTTTATTGTCAAGCGCCAGTTCATGACTTGAAATGATCTGGATTGGCACCATTTAACTTGCTTCGATTCGCTCCTTTCGGTTTACTTGTGCCCCCTAACGTTGGTCTTCATAACCGTTCTCAGAGCAGATAACACAGCCCCAGTCGGAATTTTTCATGTTAGCAAGAGTGGCTAGGTCCATATTCGGGTCCAAAAACGATCGAGAAATTAAACGTCTGCGCAAACTTGTGCAGAAAATCAATCAGTTAGAAGCAGATCTTGAAAAACTGACTGAGGATGAACTGAAAGATAAGTCTGCCCAGCTTCGTGAGCGGGTTGCTGGGGGTGAGTCTCTCGACAAAATACTGCCAGAAGCATTCGCAACCGCCCGCGAGGCCAGTCGGCGCGCGCTGGGAATGCGGCATTTTGATGTGCAGCTGATCGGAGGCATGGTGCTTCACGAAGGGCGCATCGCGGAGATGCGTACGGGTGAAGGTAAGACATTGATGTCGACCTTGGCTGCCTACTTAAATGCACTGTCTGGCAAGGGCGTGCACGTGGTGACGGTGAACGATTACCTGGCTCGTCGTGACGCCGAGTGGATGCGTCCGCTGTACGAAGCGCTCGGAATGACCGTGGGCGTTATCCATGCACAACAGGATCCTCGGCAGAAATACGAGGCCTATCGGGCGGACATTACCTACGGCACCAACAACGAATTTGGCTTTGATTATTTGCGTGACAACATGGCGTTGCGCAAAGAAGATAAGATGCAGCGCCCCCTAAATTATGCCGTAGTGGACGAAGTCGACTCCATTTTAATCGATGAGGCACGTACACCCCTGATTATTTCCGGTGCAGCGGAAGACAGTTCACGTCTGTATATGCAGATGAATCTGCTGATTCCCGGGCTCAAACGTCAGGATCCTCCTCCAGAAGGTTACGTTAAAGGTCGCGACCCAGAGCCAGATATTGAGCCTGGTGATTATGTGGTCGACGAAAAGACCCGCTCCGTTGAGCTGACAGAGCAGGGCCATCAGAAGGTCGAAGGCCTTTTGATCAGCAATGGGCTTTTGCCTGAAAACGACAGCCTGTATTCCGCAATGAATCTCGGGCTCTTGCACCACGTTCATTCGGCGTTAAAAGCACACACCTTATTTAACCGCGATGTCGATTACATCGTGCAGAACAATCAAGTTGTTTTAATTGATGAGCACACGGGGCGCACCATGGCGGGCCGGCGGTTGTCGGAAGGTCTGCACCAAGCGCTCGAAGCAAAAGAAGGCGTAACGATTCAGAAAGAGAGTCAGACGCTTGCCTCGACCACCTTTCAAAATTATTTCAGACTCTTCCCCAAGCTCGCGGGTATGACCGGTACTGCCGATACTGAAGCCTTCGAATTCCGTCAGATTTATGGGTTGGATGTGGTCGTCATTCCGACGAATAAGGCCATCGCACGTAAAGATCTCAATGATCTTATCTACCTTTCGAAAGAAGAAAAGTTTGAAGCCATCGTCGAGGTTGTAAAAGAGCTGCAAGAGAAGCAAGCGCCTGTTTTAGTGGGTACGGCGTCCATTGAGTCTTCGGAAGAGATGTCTCGCCGTTTACAGAAAGGCGGGATTCGTCACCAGGTTCTCAACGCTAAATATCACGAGAAAGAAGCTCAAATCATTGCCGAGGCGGGGCGACCCGGTGCGGTCACTATCGCCACCAACATGGCTGGTCGAGGTACGGATATTGTTCTCGGCGGAAATTTCGAGGCCGAACTCGCAGAGCTGGACAATCCGTCTGAAGCGCAGGTTGCCGCCGCGCGGGAAGAGTGGCAGCAGCGCCATGATCGGGTGATTGAGCTGGGTGGTTTACATATCATTGGTACAGAGCGCCACGAGTCGCGTCGTATTGACAACCAGCTGCGTGGCCGTGCCGGTCGTCAGGGGGATCCGGGGATGTCTCGCTTCTACCTGTCGATGGAAGACAATCTGATGCGCATCTTTGCGTCTGATCGTATTCGGGGCTTTATGCAGGCTCTGGGTATGGAGAAAGGCGAAGCGATTGAGCATCGCATGGTTACCAATGCCATTGAAAAAGCGCAGCGCAAAGTCGAAGGGCGCAACTTTGATATTCGTAAACAGTTGCTGGAATACGATGACGTTGCTAACGATCAGCGTCAGGTGGTGTATCAGCAACGCAACGAATTGCTGGAAACCGCCGATATTGGTGAAACGATTACCGCCATTCGCAAAGATGTCATCACCGAAACCGTATCCGGTTTTATTCCGCCTCAGTCGCTGGAAGAGCAATGGGATGTTCCCGGTTTGGAGCAGCATCTCGAGCATGAGATGGGGCTTTCTTTGCCAATTGGCCAGTGGTTGCAAGACGACAAAAAGCTCAGCGAAGCAGGCGTCCAGGACAAAGTACAAGCTGCAGCCCAGCAGGCCTATGACGACAAGTGCGAGCGCTTCGGCCCGGTTATGCGAGAAGTTGAACGTCAGGTTATGCTGAACGTTTTGGATACTCTCTGGAAAGAGCATCTGGCCAATATGGATCACTTGCGCCAAGGTATCGGCTTACGCGCCTTCGCTCAGAAAAATCCGAAGCAGGAATACAAGCGTGAGTCCTTTTCTTTGTTCCAGCAAATGCTGGATAACCTGAAAACCGAAGTCATCCACATGTTGGCGCGCGTTGAGCCGGTTAGCGAGGAAGACATGCGGGCGATGGAAGAGCGCCGTATTCGCGAGCAGGAAATGCGCCAGCTGCAGCTGCAGCATGAAGAAGCCAATGCGCTGGAAGAAGAAAGTGACGAAGAGCCAACTCCCGAAGCGGCTAAACCTTTTGTTCGTGAAGGCACAAAGGTTGGGCGCAACGATCCTTGCCCCTGTGGTTCTGGCAAAAAATTCAAGCAGTGCCACGGTCGACTGAGCTAACACCAAAACTAGGGCTGGTGATTGCGCCAGCCGCGTCGAAAAACGATTGGGGAAACAGGCAAGATGGCCGTTGGAGAATCGACTTTTCCTGATATAAAGAGTATTCCAGGTATTCGGCTAGGAACCGCAAGTGCGGGGATCAAAACACCTGGACGACAGGATATTTTGCTGATTGAAGTCGCTGAAGGCGGCTCCGTTGCCGGTGTTTTCACCCGCAATGCATTTTGCGCAGCGCCGGTTACCCTTGCCAGGCAGCATTTGAATAGCGGCAATATTCGCTATTTGGTTGTCAATTCTGGAAATGCCAACGCGTGTACCGGTGAGCAAGGGTTGGCCGATGCAATGGCCTCCTGTGAAGCCGTCGCGGAACTGGCCGGTATCTCGGCGAAACAAGTACTGCCGTTTTCAACAGGCGTGATCGGTGAGCCATTACCGATGACTAAGTTCTTGTCTGTCATACCAAATGCCTATGATGCCTTGAGCGAAGGCGCCTGGTCTCAGGCGGCTCAAGCCATAATGACCACTGACACTCGGCCTAAGGGTGCCCTTAGGCAAATCGACGTGGATGGCCAAACGCTTTGGGTTGGCGGCATTGCCAAGGGCGCGGGAATGATTCGCCCGAATATGGCCACCATGCTGGCATATATCGGGACTAACGCCAAGATTGCCCCTGAGCTCTTGCAGCAAATGTCCCTTGAAGCGGCGAATCAGTCCTTTAATCGCATCACCATTGATGGGGATACCTCGACCAACGACGCCTGCATGCTAATGGCGAGTGGGCAAACCCAAGTGACGGAAATTGCCAGCAGCGAATCCCCCCTCTATCAGAAGTTGCTTGCAGCTGTGGTTGAGGTTCATCAGGAGCTCGCACAAGGTATCGTTCGCGATGGCGAAGGCGCGACCAAATTTGTGACTGTGGCTGTTGAGGGGGCGAGGGCTTCCGACGAGGCATTGAAGGTCGCCTATGCTGTTGCCCATTCACCTCTGATTAAAACAGCGCTTTATGCCGGCGACCCAAATTGGGGGCGTATTGTCGCTGCCATTGGTTATGCTGATGTTGATGATTTGGACGCCTCTCAGGTTAAAGTCTGGCTCGACGATGTGCTGATTGTTGAAAATGGCGGCCGCGCTGCAACCTACCAGGAAGCGCTGGGGCAGAAGGTGATGTCGCAAGATGAGATTCTGATTCGCATTCATCTCGAAAGAGGCGACGCTGAAGAGCGCGTGTGGACGACGGATTTCTCGTACGATTACATCAAAATCAATGCGGAATATCGCACCTGATGTCTGTTGGCACCCTAGTTCATGTGGCTGTGGGCGTGATTGAGAACGCATCCGGCGAAATTCTGATTGCTCGCCGGGCTGATGAGGCGCATCAGGGCGGGCTTTGGGAGTTTCCCGGCGGCAAAGTCGAGTCAGGCGAATCCGTCGAAGAGGCTCTCGCCCGAGAGCTGAATGAAGAGCTGGGAATACAGCCCTCGGCACAAACGCCACTGATCGTCATCGAGCATGATTACGGCGATAAAAAGGTGAAGCTGGATGTCTGGCGAGTAACAGCGTTTACCGGCACGGCGATTGGCCGCGAGGGCCAGCCTCTGCAATGGGTTGCCGTTGATCAGTTAGCTGACTGCGATTTTCCCGAAGCTAACGTACCTATTATTGAGGCTCTCCTGAAAACCTAGTAATTGCCGTCTTCGTCCAGATCTTTACTGAGAATATCGTCGTAGATCGAATTCCCCTGGATCTTGCGGTTTTCTGACGCCCATTCGCCCAGGTCGATTAACTTACACCTCTCACTGCAAAACGGACGAAAGGGGAATTTTTCGGAGTATTCCAGCTCACCTTCGCAAGTCGGACACTTTATTTTGATTGCTCGCATGGGCGCTCCTCACTATGACTCGGAATCTGCGCGTTTAGCCAACTGCAGATATTTCTCATGAAGCCGATTTACTTTTTCCCTAAGCAACAACAGGGATGAATCATTCACAATAATGTCGTCGGCCTTCGCCAGCCTTTCCTTGCGGCTGATTTGTGCGGCGATGATGGCTTTCACCTGCTTCTCTGAATTGCTATCCCGCTTTACGGTGCGCTCTATCTGTAATGTCTCACTGACATCAACCACCAAAATCCGTTGAGTCATAAGATGTTGCTTGCTTTCCAGTAGCAGCGGCGAGACCAAAAGAGTATACGGTGAGCGCGACGAGGTCAGGCCATCAATGATCTCCTGGCGGATCAATGGGTGGGTTAGCGACTCCAGCCAATGCCGTTCGTCAGGATGCTCGAAAATAATCTGCCGGAGCTTGGCTCGGTTTAACGAAAGATCAGGCAAGATGACTTCATCACCAAAATGGGCTTGAATCTCTTTGAGTGCGTCACTGCCGGGGGCAACCACTGTGCGAGCGGCTACGTCTGCATCGACAATGTCTATACCCAATGAGGCAAAGCAATCGGAAACGGCACTTTTGCCACTGCCAATGCCGCCGGTCAGTCCGATAACATAAGTCATGAAGCTACATCTGGATTAACGGGAAGTGGTTTCCCAGTTAGGGGGTTTCAAAACCTGCGAAGTGCAGGTAAGCCCCGGTAATGGTATCGCCCCACATCACAGTAATCCACCCTGCAATAGCCAGGTAGGGGCCGAAAGGAATGGGGATGTTGCGATTACGCCCCAGAATCAAAATGCCGGCGATGCCGATAATGGCGCCAACACAAGAAGAGAGAATGATGATCAGCGGCAGGGCTTGCCAGCCAAGCCAGGCGCCAAGGGCTGCCAACAATTTAAAATCCCCATAGCCCATGCCTTCCTTGCCGGTCAGTAGCTTGAAGCTCCAATAAACGCTCCACAGAATCAAGTAGCCTGCGGCAGCGCCAAAGACTGCCGATGGCAGATCTGTAAACGTATATTGGGTATTAAGGAGAAGGCCGAGCCACAAAAGCGGCAGGGTTATGCTATCCGGTAAAAGCTGATGGTCGATATCGATAAAGGTCAGAGCGATAAGGCTCCAGGTTAGCACCATCAGTGCAAGCGCCGTTAACCCGTAACCAAATTGCCAGGCGATAAAACCGGTAAGCACACCGGTGAGCAGTTCAATTGCAGGGTAGCGCGGGCTGATCGTCTGCTGGCAATTGCTACAGCGGCCCCTTAAAAACAGATAGCTGACAATGGGGATGTTCTGCCAGGGGCGGATAGGGCTATTACACCCGGGGCAGCGAGAATCTGGGAAAGCCAGATTAAATTTTTCTGAAGCCTCTTGGGGCGGGGCGGTTTCAAGCAGCTCGCAACAATCTCGGCGCCAGGTACGTTGCATCATGATGGGCAGTCGGTAAATGACGACGTTGAGAAAGCTGCCGATCATTAAGCCAAGCACAACGGCAATGGCAATGTAGATACCGGAGTACTCAACCGCGAGTACCCCCAGCGCAGAAAATGACACCTAAGAAAACCTTAAACCACTTGACCGATTTGGAAAATGGGCAGGTACATGGCGATCATCAAGCCGCCGACCAGAACACCAAGAACCGACATGATAAGAGGTTCTAGCAGAGAAGTCAGGCTGTCGACCAGGTTATCTACAATTTCTTCGTAGTAGTTGGCAACTTTCTCCAGCATTTCATCAAGCGCACCGGATTCTTCACCAATAGCGGCCATCTGCAACAACATGGATGGGAAGATGCCGGCTTTTCGTAAAGAGGAATTCAACTGGACACCCGTTGCTACCTCATCACGAACCCTGTAACACGCTTTCTCGTACACAGAATTTCCGGCCGCACCCGCAACAGAATCCAAAGCATCAATCAAAGGTACGCCCGCAGCAAAGGTAGTCGACAGGGTACGGGCAAATCGCGCGATAATCGAGTTGTAAACGATGACTCCGATGATGGGCAATTTGAGCATGGCTTTATCGACGGCTTCCGACACGGCTTTGCTGCGCCGTTTTGCTTGCCCAAAGAGGAAGACAAAACCAGCCATCCCCAAGACGATTACAAACCACCATTTTTGAACAATTTCAGAGAGATTAAGCACAAAGAGTGTAAACGCGGGCAGGTCCGCGCCAAAACTGCTGAAGGTTTCCGCAAATTGTGGTACGACTTTAACCAATAAAATACCTGTAACCACGATAGCAACCACGACCACTGCGATGGGGTAGGTCATGGCTTTTTTAATTTTAGCCTTGAGGGCTTCGGTCTTTTCTTTGTAAGTAGCGATGCGGTCCAGCATGGTTTCAAGAGCACCCGCCTGTTCACCAGATTCCACCAAATTACAAAAGAGATCGTCAAAATACTTAGGGTGCTTTTCCAGGGCTTTGGCAAAGCCAGAGCCTGAGGCAACATCATCTCGAATTTCGAGAATCAGCTTACGTAAAGATTCACTTTCAACCCCTTCCGCCACAATTTCAAAGCTTTGTACCAAAGGCACACCGGCTTTCATCATGGTTGCCATCTGTCGGGTGAAAATAGCAATATCTTGGGGTTTAATCTTCTTGCCGCCACCGCCCAATAACGGCTTGGCTTTCTTACGGATAATCTTGGGTTTGATGCCCTGGCGTATAAGCTGGGCTTTTACCAGGGCTTGAGTCGATCCGGTGACTTCACCTTCGACTTTTACGCCCTTTTTATCCGTTCCCTTATAGGTATAAACACTTGTCGCTGAGGCTGTGGCCATAATCGTTAATCCTTGGTGACCCGATTTGCTTCTTCCAGACTGGTCAGTCCCATGGCTGCTTTACGCAGCGCAGAAATTCGTAAGTTGTTAAAGCCGGCTGCATTGGCAGCATCGGCAATCTGAATGGCGTTACCGCCTTCCATTATAATTCGCGAAATATCGTCGGTTATGCGAACCACTTCATAAACCCCGACCCGGCCTTTGTAACCGTTCGAGCACTTATCACAGCCAACCGGGGAATGTAGTTCAAATTCCTGACGGGGAATGCCGATCTCATCAAAGCCTTCTTCTTTAAGGACTTCTTCGGGAATATCTGCGGGCTTCTTGCAGGCAGGGCACAATCGCCGGGCCAACCGCTGGGCAATAATCACGCTGACGGTTGTTGCCACGTTAAACGCTGGCACGCCCATATTCATTAAGCGAGTTAGGGTTTCCGGGGCACTGTTGGTGTGCAGCGTCGACAAAACCAAGTGGCCCGTCTGTGCTGCCTTAATAGCGATAGATGCGGTATCCAGATCCCGAATTTCCCCAACCATCACGATATCCGGATCTTGCCGTAGAAATGAGCGCAGAGCTTCCGCGAAGGTGAGGCCGACCCTGGTGTTCACGTTAACTTGGTTAATCCCTTCCAAGTTGATTTCCACCGGGTCTTCTGCAGTGGAAATATTGCGCTCGGGCGTATTGAGGATATTTAAGCCGGTATAGAGTGATACGGTTTTACCAGAACCCGTTGGACCAGTGACGAGAATCATTCCCTGGGGCTGCTCCAGGGCATCCATGTAGATTTTCTTTTGGTCGTCTTCATAGCCCAGCGCATCAATGCCCAGCTTGGCGCTACTGGGATCGAGAATACGCAATACGATTTTCTCACCAAACAAGGTGGGTAGAGTATTCACCCGGAAGTCGATTGCCCGAGTAGACGATATTTTTAGCTTGATTCGGCCGTCTTGAGGAACCCGCCGCTCCGAGATGTCCATCTGCGACATCACCTTTAAACGGGCAGCAATGCGGGATGCCAAAGCCGTTGGCGGCCCAGCGACTTCCATTAATATTCCGTCTGTACGAAAACGAACCCGATACCGCTTTTCATATGGCTCAAAATGAATATCTGACGCGCCAGTCTTAATCGCGTCGAGCAGTACTTTGTTGATGAATTTAACGATAGGCGCTTCATCGGCTTCGGCATTGGCGTCGTCACCACGTTTATTGTCGTCAACGGACTCGACGTCTAGCTCGCCAAAATCTTCATCGTCGAGATCGCCGAGGGAATCACCAATCGACTGCTCTTGGGAATTTAAGAAAGCCTCAATGGCTTTCGCGAGCTTATCAGCTTCGACCAGAATGGCATCGGTACTAAGGCCGGTATTGAACTTGACTTCGTCCAGTGCATGTAAGTTGGTGGGGTCAGATACCGCCAAAAATAGGCGGTTACCACGGCGATAAAGCGGTAATACCTGATGCTTGCCAATCAATCGATTGTCTACCAGGTCTGTAGGAATCCGATCTGGAGAGAAGGCTGTTAAATCAAAAACCGGTGAACCGAATTCATCGGAAGCTGCATTGGCAATCTTTTTCGCATTGATTTGATGGCCGCTAACCAGTTCATGGACAAACGTTGATTTATTGGTCTTAGCACTCTGCAGCGCTTTAACGGCGGTATCTTCATCAATGGTGCCATCCGCCACCAGACGTCGGGCTAATCCACTTAATACGGGTGCACTGGCATTCATTCAGCAAGCTCAACATTGAATGACTAACTTCAGTATGGGTTGGAGGTTAAAACGTTACCACCGTCGATTTTTAGGCGGCGAGGCCTCCAGCCATGTCACTGTTCCTACCTGAAGTCTAGCAGCGAAAAAAAAGAATGCCGGTGACAATATTTGTCACTTTTTGATTTTGAGCGTCAGCGCCAAAAACGTCAGCCGAACTAAAAAAACCGGTAACTTATTGAAATTCGGCTACATTTAAAATTGGCATGCTCGTTGATTAGGGGATGTCAGTCAGAAAACAACATGATGATGTTTTTATGGCGCCAAAATTAACAGGAGCAAACACATGAACGAAATGAAACAACAGAAAGGTTTTACCTTAATTGAATTAATGATCGTGGTTGCGATCATCGGTATTCTGGCAGCGGTTGCTTTGCCCGCCTATCAGGATTACACAACCCGTGCGAAAATAAGTGAAGGTATATCTCTCGCGTCCGCAGCAAAAACTGCAGTTTCTGAGCACTACCTGACCAAAAATTCTTATCCGACAAACAACTCGTCAGCTGGTTACACTAGCCCTACAACCGAAATGGTTTCGGGAATCAATATCGCATCAGGGCTAATTACGGTGACTTATACAACAGACGCTGGTGTAGATTCCTCTGAAGATGATTTGCAATTTTCGCCTATTGCAAGTGATTCTGGTATTCAGTGGGTATGTAGGCCTGCAGCTAGTGGTGGTGTAGATCCTAAATTCCTACCGTCTAATTGCCGCAGCTAAACCTAAAAATAAATCATTAAAGCCCAGGTTAAATGCTTGGGCTTTATGCTATAGGGAAATAAGTTGTATTCAAAATTAGATTTAAAATATTTCGCCGCATTACTCACCGTATCCATAACGACATATATCCTGTATTTACAGGGTGTTGGTGGAAATTTTATTTTTGATGATTTTCCCAATCTAAAATTGATGGAAATTTTTGATCGGGAAGGTTATAGCCTCTCAACAGTAAAAGCATACCTAGACTCATCTTTCTCCGGCCCACTCAAAAGGCCGGTATCAATGCTCAGCTTTCTACTAGAATATCCAAGCTGGCCTGATTCCCCATCAGAATTTAAACGTAGTAATATTTTATATCACTGTATTACTGGCCTATCAGTCGCATGGCTATGCTATTTACTTTGTCATGTATATAAAAAAAACCACAGTCTTTCTCTAGTTGTAGGCGTTTTAAGTGGCTCAATATTTCTTTTACATCCCCTTCATGTTTCAACGGTATTATACGTTGTGCAGAGAATGGCCATTCTGTCTGCTTTATTCTCAATTCTATGCATTATTAGCTACGTAAAAGGACGGTTTTCTTTAGCTGACAAGAAAAAACGCGGTTGGATTTATATTTTCATAATATGTCCGACTTTTTTCCTTTTAAGTATTTTAAGTAAAGAAAATGGCATTCTAACGATTTGGCTCGTTTGTCTTGTAGAATTTTGCCTTTTGCGGAAATATCTTCCCTTACATGGTATTGATAAGCGGATTATTAATAGCTGTGTATTTGGGGCATCACTACTTCTTACTCTATTTCTTATATATCAATTTTTTACCGTTCATCTGTTTGGAGATAGCTACGCACGTAGAGATTTTTCAATGGCTGAGCGTCTGCTTACAGAGAGTCGTATAGTCTGTGACTATATTGGAAAAATTGTCTTTCCACGTATGCAAACATATGGAATTTTTTCGGATGGAGTACAAGTATCAAAATCTCTATTTCATCCTATAACAACTATATTATCTTTGCTTGTGAATATTGGACTATTGACTACGGCAGTAGTTTTATACAAAAGAAACCCAATCATAACGTTTGGTATATTATTTTTCTATATCGGTCACTTTCTTGAGTCCACTTATGTACCTTTAGAGCTGTACTACGAACATCGTAATTATTTACCTTCATTTGGAATTATTTTCTTATTCTCGTATTTGATTAGCTTTATTCAGAAAGCTAAGTTGCAAATCAGAATCACTGTGATCACTTTGCTTTTTGGCGTTCTATGCTTACTTTTAGTTTCGAGAACGCAATTATGGGGTAATCACTTTCTAATGATTAATCTATGGTCAGAGAGCAATCCGCGATCACTAAGGGCGCAATTATTGGTTTCAGGGTATTGGATGAAATACGGGAATTTTGAAATGGCCAGTCGATATATTGATAGGTCATTGGAATATCATGTTGAAGATCCGAAGCCATGGTTGTACGCAATTGAGTTGAACTGCATTTCCGGGGAAAAGTGGAAAGAGGTGAATATTACTGACGTATTGCGTAATTTAAGAGAATCAACGTATCACCAAAGTACATACAGTTATCTCAAGTCTCTAACATCCTCCAAAATGATTACTGGTTGCAAGGATGTTTCCTATGATGATTTGATAAGTGCTTATAAAGCGCTCGCCAAATCAAAAGGTTCAGACGTTGGAAATATACAGGCACTTTTTCTATTTCAGATTGGCAATATTTATTTAGCAATGAGAGAGGAAGAAAAGGCTTTCAAAGTTTATGGAGAAGCTTTGGATATGCGAACAGACATAGGCGCAGGGCTGGTAGAAATGGCAACGTTAGCAAATCTTGGATATTATGATTTGGCTCTTCTTCATGGAAAAAGGCTAGAGAAAAAGATTTTAGAGGTATATCAAGGGGAGGTAGGTGATATATATAGTGTCTCGAGTATCGAGTGGATTCATGAAGAGTATGATTTTTTGAGATCGGAGATTCTTAAGTCTGTGGAAGAAACTAAAAATTTAGATTGATTATATTAAAAGTTTCGATTCAGGTTCAGAGTTCTTACTCCTATACGGATTCGTAGTTAGTTCATTGGGTATTTAAACTAAGGTATCAAATGGAAGTCGCGATACGATTCGATGTCGATACTGAAAAGTGTTTGAAAAAAGGTGTTCCTGCATTACTTGAAGTGGCCAGAGAAAGAGGGGTAAAGTTTTCTTTTATGATTAATATGGGGCGCGCGATCTCATATTCATCAATCCTCGCCCAGAAAATATCTTCTCAAAGCCCACCTGGGGCTCCTGTTGATAAACTATCTCCTTTACGTAAATTGGGCATATGGCATTTTCTAAGAACTATACTTATAAATCCTAAAATTGGCGTTCAATCCCCTGAGTTATTGCATTTGATACTAGAGGATGGACACGTAATTGGCCTTCACGGCGGACGAAATCATGGAGCTTGGCAGGCGGGGGCGTCAACTTGGTCCCGAGAGAAATTGATAAGAGAAGTCGAGTGGGGCATAAAAGCGTTTCAGCGTGTTCATTTACCTGAGCCTTCCATTTTTTCATCTCCTGGTTGGAATTCACCTGATGACCTTCCAGATATTCTGAGTGCGTTGGGTTTCTCGGCTATCGCCGATTCGCATAACCCAGGGGAGTGTATTAAAAAGAAATCAACCTCTTCTATCGATGATATAAATACTTCAATATTAGGAAATCCAGGCGCAATTGGCTTTATAGAACATTGTGTTGCAAGTTCAAAATCTGTAAAGGAAGCTGTGGAAATTACGTTAAGCGAGCTTAATAAAACTGGTCGTTCTATTGTTTATGACCACCCTTTTTTTGCCGGATGTGAAGGTCTAGATTATCTATCAAGTTATATTGACCTTTTGGGTCGATCTGGGGTGGCTATAATATCGTTGGATGATTTATGAAAGACGAAGTCAACTGGCTAGATGCTTATCGAAAGCATATTAAAAAGTATAAATATGCCAACCCAAAGCGAGCGAAATTTGTAAGTAAATTTTTAGCGAGTCATGGCTATTATTTTAGCGATAAGCCCTCAATAGCAGAAATTGCAGCTTTTAGTGCTAAAGACTTATATATGTTAAAGGGATTATCTCCTGATAGTCTGTGCATAGCGATTGATAAAGAGGCTGAGGTTCTTCAAAAGATTGATTGTGGTGTTTATCCTATACAGGCTGATGCAAGAGCTTTGCCTTTTAACATCAAAAGTATAGATATAACTTTTCATAGTGGATTAATTATCTACTTTGATGATGAGAAAGCCAAAGAGATAATTGAGGAGCAGGCTAGGGTTTCAAAGAGGTTTGCGTTCGCGTTCGCGCATAATAAGTACAATTTGGTAGATGTCTTGCTATCAGCTTGGAAAAAAATGAAAGGCGATCCAATGTATGGCTATAGGAGGTTTAGTTGTAAAGATCTAAAAAGGCTTTCGGCCGGAATTTCTATGAAGTCGGAAGTTTTTTTATATGACAATATGATCGAAAATGTGAACTCGAAGAGAGAAAGTTATTTGTGGAAGCTGTTGATAGCTTTGCGAGTAAATAAACTTCCAATATTTTACAATGAATCTGTGTTAATTTTGTCTGAAACATGATTGATTTGATTCTTGGAGCAAGAGGTAATGGCTTAGGGATTGCTAGGAGTTTGGGTGAGGGCGATATAAAGCCTTATGTTGTAGATTTTTCTACCAATCCAATTTGCGCTAGCTCTAGGTACATATTGGATTACTTTCGTGTCGAGCCGAACGATGATAGTTTGATAAGCCTAATCTCAAACATATCAAAGGATGATGATTTAATTGTTTATCCTACGGATGATTCGTGGGTTTCATTTATTTATCGTAATAGTGAACACCTTAGAAATATAGGGGTAGCTTATCCTTGGGTGAGTGTGAATGATATAGAAGATGTTCTCAATAAAAGGCGTTTTTACAATCGGTTCCATAAACGCTACTTAATGCCATCCATCTTGCCTTTTGAAAAAAGAGAAGAAAATAAATCAATAATTAAAGCGGAAATATCACATTGCAAATTTAATATTGCTCCAAAAGGTGTGAAGGCTTCAAAAGTCGATCGAATAAATCAGGCTGGAGTAAATGTACTTGTGCAGGAGAGAATAAAAGTCCCTCTTGATAATCATTTTTCTGTTTCAGGATTAAGATTTAACGAAAAACTAGTCTCTCCTATTGTGACATGTAAGGTGCTTGAGTATCCGAATCCAGGAGGGACTGCGACGATGGTCGCGACAGTTCAGTCATCTAGTTTGAGAGAAGATCTGATACGTTTGGCCGCTAATGTACTAAAAGATCTTAAGCTTATTGGTGCATTTGAAGTTGAAATTATTTGTAAAGGTGAGGAATTTTATTTAATCGAGATAAACCCCAGGTTTTGGCTTCAGCATCGTCTTGGCGTTGTATTCGGGATAAATTATCCCTTGATTTACCGTAATTATATTTTGACTGGTGGTTCAAGTCATAGAGACAAGGAGTTTGCCGGGAGCGGTGTATGGGTTCATGAAGGGGCTTGTGTGTCTCTTTTAAATTTATCCTCCTTATTTTCATCTTGGCCTGCTAAGTTGCTTTCTGCAGATAATATAATGTGGGCGCATTATGATAGTTCAGATATAAGGCCCTTCTGGAGGTTTTTGAGAAGTGCGGCTAAATTTTAAGGTTGCTGTGCGTGGGGGGATATTTTTGGGTGCGTTATGGCTAATTTCGTACTTAATCGTTTCTCATCCAAATTTTATCAATGATATTCGGAATTTCTCTTTATCTAGTCTGTTTGCGATAGTTGTATTTTATATTCTATTTTATTATTTAAACGGATTGATTTTGAAAGTTCTGGTGGCTAATGATGAAAGAAATTGTAATGTTATTACGATGGTTGGTATTTCTCAGGTATCTTCGTTAGCCGGTTACATTACACCTTTTCGAAGCGGGGGGGTTGGTCTGAGGAGTGTTCTACTTAAAAAGTACTTTGAAGTTGATTACTCAGAAAGCATAGCAAATTTCATGTTGGTGTTTTTAATTACAATTACCTCAAATGTTTTTGTTGGTCTCGTATTGGTGCTTTTAAGTGATCCAAAATATATTTTAAATGAATACATAATGGCTATCTTTTTGTTTCTGTTTTTATGTGTTGGTGGCTTCTTTTTGTTTCCATTCAAGCGATTTATTCTAAATCTGAAATGTGGATTTCTGCCAGAATTTTTCACTAAGATGTTATTTTTTTTGACAGGCTACGGAGTAAAGCGGATAGGTTTCATTTTTTTTCTCTGTTTGGCGCAGCTGTTCACACAGTCGATTATTACCTGGTTTTTGATAGAAGGGGTCGGGGAGGTTCCTGATCTGACGGTTTGTATTGGTTTGTCCGTGCTTTCAAATTTAGCTTTGGCTATATCTTTAACGCCTGGAAATGTAGGTGTTAAAGAGTTTGTTTTGTTGTTTTTTGGTGAACGTTTTTTATTGGATTCTACTTCGTTTCTTTCTGCGCTTTTAATAGATAGGGGGATTCAGATTTTTATGTTAGTAGGAGGATCACTATTTTTTTTCTATTTTAGAAAATATTATAAATTGCCCTTATGATAGTTGTCTGTTATTTAGACTGTTTAATTCTTGTGACTTATCTATAAGATTTTAATTCGGATACAATTATTTTTGATGGGTTGGCTGATAATTTATTTTCTTCGAGATTAAGATCCGGAATTTTCTCTATTAAAGAAATTGCTTTTTCTTTTTGTAAGTTGCATATCCATGCACTCTTTCCAATTCCTTCGTTTCTTTCGGTGTAGTTTCTGAGGATTATGCAGGGCTTTGACAAGTAGTAGCATTCTTCTTGATTGCTTCCTCCATCTGTAAGTACAAATTTAGACTTTTTTACTAATTCAATAAAATTAAAGTAATCGTATCTAGGTCTTAGCTCAATATTGTTTGTGTTTAATAATGATTCATAGAGTCCATTTTTTTTTAATCTCTCTTCTGTTGGTTTGTGCATAATGACTAATACGGGAGTGGTTTTTGAAACTTCCTTCACTATTTCAATTATTTTTAATAGGTTTTTCTTTTTGTATAGATTTTCGAAACGATGGAAGGAGGCTACACAGTATTCATATGTGGGTATTTTGACGCTTAAGTTTTGTGGGAGGCAGAGGCTTAAAGAGTCATATAGCGTATTTTCTTTGGTGTTAATTTTTCTTCCGCTGTATGGTTCGAGGTTTTTTATCGCCCAGTCTCCAGGAGCAAAATAATAGTCACTGAGCTGGAATACTAAAAGTCGAGTTATTTCTTCAGGAAACGGATTTGTCAAACTAAATGATCTCAACCCTGATTCTATATGTGCTGATTTTAATCCGGAAATTTTTGCAAGGAAAGATCCTAGTAAGGTAGAGAAGGTGTCTCCATGGTTGAGAACAATTCCAATCTTATCATTTTTCCATATTTTTTTTCGATTTTTTAAAACAGCGAAAACAGAATATCCAAACCAGAATATCATTTTTTTTATGTTAGTTACGTCATTTCCTTGATATATCGTGTAATCCGGCTCTTTTAGTCCGAAGTTTTCCCTGATGTTGTCCATGGTATTTTTATGTTGGCCGCTAAAAACTAAATTGTATTCTATATTTTGTGATTTTAGCTCGACCATTATTGGTGCCATCTTGATCAGTTGTGCTTTAGTGCCTATAAATATGTGTATCATGGATTATAAAACTTTTTCTTGACCTGTTTTTTGGGGTGTGCTTATTTTTGAGGAGGGTTTTTTCCAGCTTTCCCTTTCCAAAGACTTGTAATGCAATGATGAAACCTGCTCAGATACGATACCCATAAGAAAGATAATTAGAGATGATTGAAATAAAAGTGCCGACATGTTGGTAAATCTTGTGTCAGTTATATAAGTGTATCCATAGTATAAAGAGCCAAGAGAAAACAAGGTGATAGCAATAGGTAAGAAAAATCTCATTGGTGAAAATAGAGCACCAATTTTGAAAATAATAATTAGAAATCGAGAACCGTCTTTAACGATTTTTATATGGCTCTTCCCCTCGCGTTTTTTTACCGAAATAGGTACGTACCCTACCGATAGGCCTGATCTGAAGAATGCCATAGTGCTCGTTGTCGGGTAAGAAAAGCCATTCGGGAGCAAGTAAAGATATCTTCTAAAATAGAAGCTCTTAACTGCCCTAAAACCTGAGGTAAGGTCTTCTATTTTGTTTCCTGTCATCCAGCTTGCGAGGCGATTGTATATCGCGTTCCCTAGTCTTCTTGTATTGCTGGCTTGGGATTCAGGGCCTCTTGCTCCAACAACCATGTCATAGCCTTCGTTAAGCTTATCAATAAGTCGCTTGGCGTCTTGAGGGGTATGCTGTCCATCTGCATCTAAGAAAATGAGTACATCACCAGAAGCAATTCTGGCTCCTGATTTTATCGATGCACCGTTACCCTTGCTGTAGGGGTGGTTAACTACCGTCGCTCCGGCCTGTGAGGCCAAGGTTTTTGTGTTGTCTGTAGAACCATCATTTACCACGATAACTTCAGATGAGGGAAAGCTCATTTTAATGTTGGTTATCACATCCGCGATTGTTGCTGCTTCATTTTTCGCAGGTATAACGAATGTGAGTGTCTGCTCGAATTGTCCGGTGTCGGTCACGTGCAGGATTCCTTTCTAGGATGCAAGGGTAAATCTTAGGCATCTAAGAGATTGCTATCCTAAACTTTGGGTGTAGGATCATTTTCATCTATTAAGTGGAGAGATGATTCGTCAATTTCGAGCCTAGGTGATCTTTTACTCAAAATGTATAGTTCAACGAATCAAAATTTTCAATTTTTGCGGAATGATTTGGATAAGTCTTCTGTAGTTTTAGGGGTTATCGGCCTCGGCTACGTTGGCCTCCCGCTAGCCCTTCGTTTCTGTGAAGTTGGCTTCAAGGTCATTGGTTTCGATACCGATCCTGCTAAGGTTGTGTCGCTTCAGGAAAATCGTAGCTACTTACAGCACATCGATCATTCTGTTATTGAAGCCGCGATGGCTGGTGGCTTTGAGCCGACGACAGATTTCGCCAAAATCAACTCCGTTGATACCATTATTATTTGTGTGCCAACCCCGCTCACATCTCATCGGGAGCCCGATCTCAGTTTCGTTGTTCAGACGATGGATAGCATCCAACCCTATTTGAAAAAGGGACAGTTGCTGTCGTTGGAGAGCACAACCTATCCTGGTACAACCGAAGAGGTGCTGTTGCCTTATTTGGAGAGGTCGGGTTTTACGGTGGGGGAAGATATCTTTCTGGTGTATTCGCCAGAGAGGGAAGACCCTGGGAATGCTAAGTACGGCACCAAGACGATTCCTAAGATCTTAGGCGGTTACACGCCTGCCTGTTCTGAGCTGGGTAGGGCGTTGTACAGTGCTGCCATTGACGAGGTGGTAATGGTCAGTTCGCCTAAAGTGGCGGAATTGACTAAGCTACTGGAGAACATTCATCGGGCGGTCAATATCGGTCTGGTCAACGAGATGAAGGTCGTCGCCGATAAAATGGGCATTGATATCCATGAAGTGATCGATGCTGCAGCGACCAAGCCGTTTGGTTTTACTCCCTATTATCCGGGGCCGGGGTTAGGCGGCCACTGCATTCCCATCGATCCGTTTTATCTCACCTGGAAGGCGAGGGAGTACGGCATCAATACGCGCTTTATCGAATTGGCGGGAGAGGTCAATACGGCTATGCCGGCTTGGGTCGTCGCCAAATTGGTGGAAGCATTAAATGACCGCTGTAAGTCGGTAAAAGGCAGTCGGATTTTGATTTTAGGGCTGGCCTATAAAAAGAATGTCTCTGATTTGCGGGAGTCTCCCTCCATGCGGCTGATGCAGTTGCTGTTGGATAAGGGCGCGATGGTGGATTACAGCGATCCTCATATTCCAAAAATTCCCGCCCTTCGCAATTACGATATCCGTGCGGAATCTGTGCCACTAACCGCTGTTAACCTGTCCTTATACGACTGTGTACTGCTGGCGACAGATCACGATGCCTTTGACTATGAACTGATCGGCGCAAATGCAGCGTTAATCATCGATACTCGTGCCCGTTTTCGGGAGGCCGCAGATAATATTATTCGGGCTTAGGTGCTTATACCTTGCGAGTTTATCGGTTGGGGAAGTTTGATCACTGACTGCGCGGTGTGTTGATGGCCAATGTCCTTAAAATTGTAAAATGACTCATAATGTGTCGATTTTGTCCCATAAATGCGTTAGTTTAAATTATGGGACAGGAATATATCACTTATGGCCAATGACATTTTACGACAAACCGAAGCAATTCTTCGTGTTTTAGTTGAGCATTCGGAAGGGCTTTCTCGTGGTGAAATAGAGAGTTTTCTCAGTTTTCCTATTAATAGTAAGACCTTACAGCGAAGATTGGCATCGCTCGTCGATGGTGGCCAGGTCTTCATGAGCGGTGACAGAAAGGCTGCTCGCTATCACGTGCTGGAGGTTTCTAATGAGACCGTTAAGGGACAGGTTTCGGGAGTTGATACCTGTATTTTCGGCTCGCAGAGTCGGATGATACTCAAATTCCTAGAGACACCTTTATATATGAGGGAAAGGGTGTCCTATAACCGAAACTTCTTGGATTCCTACCTTCCAAACAAAAGCCGGTATATCCCTACACAGATAAGTGAAGACCTTTATAAAAAGGGGCGGCGCTTTGATAAGCAGCTTGCAGCCGGTACTTATGCCAGAAATATCTGTCAGCGGCTTTTGATTGATCTGTCTTATAACTCCAGCCGCTTAGAAGGCAACACTTATTCCCGCCTTGATACGCAAAAGCTTGTCGAAGAAGGCGTCTCTGCAGATGGAAAGGTTCATGAAGAAACAGTGATGATCATGAACCATAAGGAGGCGATACTCTTTTTGGTTGAGAATGCACAGGATATCGAGCTCAACAGCCTAACCATTCGAAACTTGCATCATTTATTGTCTCAGGACCTGCTCGCTAATCCTGAATCCTGCGGCAACATTCGCACGATCGAGGTCGATATTAGCCGTTCGACGTACAAGCCAATGGGAAATCGATACGTATTAAAAGAACTTTTAGAACTGATTCTGCAAAAGGCAAAAAGGATCGATGATCCCTTTGAGCAAAGTTTCTTCCTGCTGGTGCAATTATCTTATTTGCAGGCGTTTGAAGATGTCAATAAACGAACGTCCCGACTGGCTTGCAACATTCCGTTTATAAGAGAAAATCTTTGCCCGTTAAGTTTTACCGACATCGCGCGTGAAGATTACACTGCAGCGGTGTTAACCATGTATGAACTCAATAATATCGAGCCGATGTTGGATCTGTTTATATGGGCATATTCTCGTTCATGTGATCAATATGGTGTTGTAAAAAAGTCGCTTGGAGATGTTGATATTTTTCGAATTCAGTATCGACAGCAGCGAAAAACGATTATGGGGAAAATTGTAAAGCAGGGCTTACATGGAAAGGCTGCCGAGGCGCAGATAGAAACCTATTGTCAGGAAGAAGGCATAGACAATATTGAAAAATTTATCGCTATGACGCTTACGGATCTGAGTGCGTTGCATGCGGGTGCCATTATCGGTCTTGGTATAACTGAAGCGCAGTTAGACGCATGGTTAGAGCTTAAACCATAAACGAGTTCCCGCGCTTTGTCGTGTAAGTCTAAATAGGTGGTTTGTTCTAATTCGGTCTTATATTAATTCCTAACCCCCCACATACCGCCTTTAACTCTTCAAGGCTAACCTCAGGTAAACCCGCAAGAAGGGTGATGCCTGAGTTGTAGTCACAATTATCTACAGTGCCATCGTGTTGTTCGATCCAGTGGCGGAGAAATTGTTCGTGCTTGAAATCCGCGGTGATGGTGAGTGATTGTCGTTGGATCAGCGTTTTCACCGATAGGGCATCGATGGTTTGCTGGGCGGAAGCAGAGTAGGCGCGGACTAATCCTCCCGCCCCAAGTTTTACTCCGCCGAAATAGCGGGTCACAACCAGCATGATGTCGCCAATGTCTTTATGTTGTAAGACGTTGAGGATAGGTTTACCGGCGGTGCCAGAGGGTTCGCCGTCATCAGACATGGCCGCGCTGGCTGGCGACTTGGGGCTCCCCAGCAGATAAGCCCAGCAATGGTGGCGAGCATCAGGATAGCGATTTTTGCAGTCTTCCAGCAGTGCCATCGAGGCCGCCCGATCTGGCGCAAATCCGGCGCAGGCGTAGAACTTGCTCTTTTTGATTTCGTAGAGGGTTTCGGTAACGCTGGCGGGAATCGGGTAAGACATAATCGTTGAGGAAACTCAGCGGGTTGGAAAACCTGCAGAGTTTTCAGGTTATTCCATCCGCATGGAGAGATCGACGGCCTTCACGTCTTTGGTCAAAGCACCAATCGAGATGTAGTCCACACCGGTTTCGGCGATGGGTCTCAGTGTTTCTTTGGTGATACCGCCGGAGGCTTCCAGTTTGGTGCTGCCGCCGAATTGGTCTTTGTTGACCTGAACGGCGCGGCGCATGTCTTCCAGAGAAAAGTTGTCCAGCATAATGATGTCGCTGCCGGTTTGCAGGGCTAATTCCAGCTCGCTAAAGGATTCGACTTCAATCTCAACCGGTTTGCCTGGTGCGATACGGCGGGCTTCCGTAATGGCTTCGCCGATGCCACCACAAGCTGCGATATGGTTTTCTTTGATTAAGAAGGCGTCGTACAGGCCAATGCGATGATTGAAGCAGCCGCCGCAGGTGACGGCGTATTTCTGTGCGCTGCGTAAGCCGGGAATGGTTTTGCGAGTATCTAAGAGTTTTACGCCTGTGCCTGCGACCATCTGGGCATAGTCGTAACTGACGCTGGCAGTCGCTGAGAGCATTTGCAGAAAGTTGAGTGCCGAGCGTTCCCCCGTTAAAAGAGAGCGGGCATTACCTTCGAGCCGAAACAGCACAGTATTGGCGTCGACTCGATCGCCATCGGCGACCAGCCAAGTGACCGTGACTTCCGGGTCTAATTGTTGGAAGACTTCAGTCACCCATTCGACACCGGCGATGGTGCAGGTATCGCGTGTGATAACACGGGCTCGGCCCTGTGTCGCGGCGGGAATTAACTGTGCGGTGATGTCGCCGTCGCGAACGTCTTCAGCAAGGGCGCGTCGAACACTGTCGATGCGGTCGGAATCCAGATTCGGAATCGTCTCGAGCATGGTGTTTAGCCTTCAGGCTGTGGCTGGATGGGCGCGCGATTTTATCAGCATTCGGCTTCTGCGGCACCCTTAGCATGTTCTCCTGCGCCTGCTAAAGCGGCTGGCGCAGGATTAATTCGCCGTTACGTTGGGTAAACTCGATATTTCTCAGGGCGCTCATCCCCAGCAGAACGCCTTCGCCAGACATGCCGGGATTGATGCTGGCCGTTACGCCATTCAGCGTAATATTGCCAATGGTCAGGTTATCCAGCCGGGTTTGATAAACGCGAACCACGCCATTGGCGGTAGATGCCAGCTGCACATTGCCTTTGGCGAGGTTCAGGCGTTCGGCCAAGGCTTCGGGAATCACCACGTCGGTAGCGCCTGTGTCCAGTAAAAATTGAACATCGACGCCATTGATCATGCCGTTGGCCACATAGTGATGTTGGCGGTTGCTCTGTAGGACGACTTCGCGATAGTCACCGGTTTGGCGGGTTTCTGGCGATTGATTGGGGTTCGACTGTTTGCCTTCCCAGTTTCCGAATCCCCAGGTCAGTAGGCCGACCACCATTACCCAGAAGATGATCAGCATACCTCGTCCCATTGGGGCGCTGTCTGAAGGTGGTGGGGATTGTGATGACATTGGCTCAACCTTTTTGGTGAATATTGGGTCTGGCGCTAAAAACTATAGGTATTATTCCATCACGTCTCATAGGCAGAAACCAAAATGTGAAGCAGGCCACAAATCGGAATCTCGCATCTGTTGCCATCGGATTGGCCACATATACTGAAGTTAACCAGTCGTATAGAGCTGTGTCGCTTAGAAGTAAGTCGCTTAGAAGTAAGTCGCCTAGCGATCCATCATTTAGAAGGGAGTCATCTTTGGTAAATCGCTTCGGCGTTTAACACACAAGCAGGGACGTACTGGTGCTATACATTATATGAGCAGTTTCGATAGAGGAGTGTTACTGATCGGTCATTGCTGATCGGTGACACCAGAAAGCTCGCGGCGGGAGCGGAGTTCCAGTGATTAAAGAATCGTCCAAAGTCGTGTCTCTGGGAACGGTTTCCCAGCGTCCCGGTGTCATGTTATCGCGCTTGCCTGCGCCCGTGCAGCGAGTCAGGGAGCGAGCGTCAGAATTTTTACGTCCTAAGCTTCAGGCGACACTCGATATTGTCGACGACGCCTTGTTTAAAACCGCAGATCAGGCTGAGAGCAATCAAGCGCAAGGGCTCTGGTTCGAAGCAATGCGGGAAGTACGCCTGCAGCGTGAAGCGCTCGAGAAAGGGTTTCTGCAGACGTTGGATCAAGGCTTTGCGGATTTGCTAAATCCGGCTTCCAGCAGCTCTCAAACTGCTGAAACGCCAACGCTTGAAGATCTGGCGCTGGTCGACAATGTTCAGCTCGAACTCCAGGTTGCGCAGGAAACCATGGCGACGCGTGTCCTCAATGCCTGTGCCGAGCCCTGTCAGCATATTGCGTTGCGGCTCGACAGCCTTGTCCCTGCAAAAGTCTATCAAACCAATAATCCCCTGGGGCCGGAGCATCTAAGCAGTTGTTTGCGTAAGCCGCTGGAAGGGATCGAAATCGATATTCGAGCGAAGTTATTGATAATGAAGCACTTTGAGCGCGAAGTGTTGAGTTCCTGCGAGGATTTATACCACGAAATCAATGTGCTGCTGATCAGTGAGAAGGTGCTGCCTTCTCTGGCAACTGAGCAGCAACGTCGCGAAGTTCGTCGGCAGGCTGAGCGAGTGGAATCCACCCCGAAAGCTGAAGATAGAGTGGAAGCACCGAGATCAGATGAGACTGCCGTCAGAAACCATGTAACGGGCAACGCCGACATCTACGCGCATTTGTGCCAGCTTTTGAATCAAGGGCAGGCCGACGGCTCTGCGCTTTCAGGGGAGGCCAGTCGCCAGGTGGCGTCGAAAATCCAAGGTGCACTCAATCATCTTCAAGGCCGATTACCGGAAGCCTGTCGAGATGATGGTCGACTTATCACGCCCGAGCAATTGATTTCCTGGCTACAAAAGGTTGTGCCCAGTGCGGAAAAGGCGCCTCCAGGGGCTCGCGAAACTCTTCGTTTAGTGACAATGATGTTCGAGTTTGTCCTTGACGATCGTAATCTTGCAGCACCCTTGAAGGCCGTTGTCGCCCGCTTGCAGATTCCTATGGTGCGAGTCGCATTGGAGGATCCGGACTTCTTTAACAATTCAGATCATCCTGCCCGAAGTCTGGTTAATGAAATGGCGGCCGCAGGCGTTGGCTGGGCGCCGGAATCCGACCCCAATACAGATCCACTGTTGCAGAAAATTACCGAAATCGTCGAAGCCGTGCTTACCCAGTTTGATGCGGATGTCGATATTTTTGATCGTTTGCTGGCGGATTTTCGTGGCTTTCTGGAGAAGGATCAAAAGCGCGTACAGATGTTGGAAACACGCACTCTGGCAGCCGAAGAGGGGCGCGCTCGAACTGACGAAGCCAAGAGCCGGATTGCGTTTCTGATTGTTGAAGTGGTTGCAGGGCGGCAATTGCCGGGTATTGTGCAGCAATTTATTCGCGACGTTTGGTCCAAAGTACTGCTGCAGCAGATGCTTAAAAACGGCGATTTTGGCGCTGAGTGGGAGTTGAGTATTCTCAACCTGAAAACGCTAGTGCTCGCCTTGGTTAATCCTTTGGAAGGGCAAGAGCGCGAGCGGCTGCAAAACGACTACCCAAGTCTGATGGCTGATCTGCGTCGAGGCTGTGAATCCATTGCTCTGGACGAGTTTGCTATCAGCAATTACCTGGAGGAGTTTACTCAGTTAATCAATCAGAAACTGAGTTGCGATTTGCAGGCGACTCCAGCCGAACCGCTGCCGTCAAACAGCGATGAGCATACGCCTAACGGTGAATCTTCAAACTCTGAGCACAACGATCTTGTAGCACCGCAGGGCAAGCAGGACGCTGTTGAGTCGGCGGAGGTTGAAGGAAGAGCGGAAGTTAGCGCTGAGGCTGAAACTGACGTTGAAGAAGAGAGCATCGACGTCGCTTGGCTTTCTCATGTCGATCGATTGGCGCCAGGTTGCTGGTTTGAAGTGCGCTCAGAAGGTGAAACGAATGGCCGACGTCGTCTTGCAGCGGTGATTCGCTCGGTTGATCGCTACATCTTCGTGAATCGCAAAGGGGTTAAGGTTTCAGAGTGCAGTCGGGCAGAACTTGCCAAGCTGATGGCGACAGGCGAATACATGACGCTGGATGATGGTGCGCTGTTTGACCGGGCGCTGGAGTCTGTCATCGGTTCATTGAGAAATAAAAGTCGGCACGCGGCGGATTCCTGATTTTACTTGCCGCCGTGACGGTGTGCAGCTTACAAACTTTATGCGACCATAGACCATCTGCAGTTTTTGGCGATGGCCTATGACGCAACCAACCATGACCCTAGACGCTGACGGCTGGCTTAGCCCAGCGCTTCGTATTCCCTCACCAAATTTTGATGAGCGGCCTGACGTCAACGATATTTCCCTCTTGGTCATCCATAATATCAGCTTGCCGCCCGGTGAATTTGGCAGTGGTTGTGTGCAGGCGTTTTTTTGTAACCGTCTGGATCATTCACGGCATCCTTTCTTCCAGGAAATTATTGGTGTCGAAGTGTCATCGCACTTGTTTATTGAGCGTGATGGCAATTTGGTTCAGTTTGTTCCTCTCTTTAAGCGAGCCTGGCACGCGGGCAAATCCTGCTTTCAGGGGCGTGAGATCTGTAATGACTTTTCCATTGGTATAGAGCTCGAAGGTACAGATTCTGAGGCTTATGAGGACGCTCAATATCACACTCTGGCGCAAGTTACTGAGTTGCTGATGCGACAGTTTCCTGCTTTGACGAGCGAGCGTATCACCGGGCACTCAGATATCGCACCGGGCCGCAAGACGGATCCCGGCCCGGCGTTTGACTGGGCTCGGTATCGCCGAGACTTATCGTTTTAATTCTCGACCTTCCCTGGGGTAAGATGCAGATTCCTCTCTGAGAAAAGGAGTCTTCGAATGACCTTGCTGGTCATTGTGGCGGTTATCGCCCTGGTCAAAATGACGGAAATCGAACCCAGATTACAAAGTGATGCCTGGTATCACGGTTGGTGCCAGAGTGTTGGTTCCTGGTTCGATCAGCCCCGTTTGCGGTTATTTGTCCAAATTCTGGCGCCATTGGCCGGCCTGTGGGCACTGTTGGAAATCGTTGATAGTTTCAGTCTGCTGTTGTTTTTGGCGGCGGTGGTTTTGCTGATCTATAGCCTTGGACGCGGCGACCCGGAAACTTGGCTGCGTGGTTATGCCGAAGCGGCACAGCGAAACGACAATGAGGTGGCGACGGATTATGCCGAGCGTCTCGGTGTATCTATCGGTGCTGTCGGCGGTTGGCCTGCGTTGCATGCCAGTGTCTTCCGGCAGGCAGCGTATCGTGGTTATGAACGCTGGTTTCCGTTGTTGTTCTGGTTTGTTCTCTTGGGCCCGCTCGGTGCCGTTTTCTATCGTTTAGTTTCTTTGAGTGCGACGTCTTCAGAAAACAGCGAGCTGTTACGCCAGGGGGGTAAGCGCCTGCTCTGGTATCTGGATTGGCCAGCATTGCGTTGCCTGGGGCTTAGTTTAGCCCTTACGGGTAATTTCCAGACCGGCTGGTCTCACTGGAAAGAGACGTTGTTTGATATGGAAACGGAATCTGCGCAAACTCTGGATTGGTACATGCGTGGTGCGTTGAGCCATAATTCCTCTGAGATCGAATCAGAGTCCACCAGTTTGGCAGATATTGAGTCTGTTATGCCGCAGTTGCAACGCGCTCTGTTTCTGTGGGTTTTCTTAATTGCTATCGCGGTTTTCTTTACTTAGAACATCGGCAGCCCGCTAGCGGGCTTGCCAGCGAAACAGCCAGGTAGCCAGTCCAAGCAGGACAAGCGTCATGCCCGCCAAAATGCCAAGGTGCGGCATGATGTCTGTCAGCGTCATGCCGTCAATCATCACGCCTCTGGCTGCCTGCACGACATGAGTCAATGGCAGCGCTTGCGCAAGGCTGCTCATCCATCCCGGGGCGCCATCTAACGAAAACCATAGCTCTGATAAAAGCAACATAGGAAAGGTGAGTAGATTAAGAAGACCATTGGCGAGTTCCTCGCTGGAGGTGCGAGCGGCAACCAGTAAGCCAAGCGAGACGATGCATACACTGCCTAATAGCGCGATCAAAAGCAGCGACCAATAACTACCGAGCATCAAAAAATCGAGAAAGAAATTCGCTGCCGCAAACACCACGACAATGGTTGCCAACATAATAAGAAGACGTGATAGAAGTTGCGCGGCTATAAAATTAAACGGCGCAACGGGTGCTGCTTGCAATCGTTTGAGAACGCCGTTTTTGCGATAGCGGACGATCACATATCCCACGCCATACAAGCCGCTGAACATCATGTTCATGGCTAAAATACCCGGTACAACCCAATCGACGTAGCGCACTGGTTTTCCGGCAATGGCCTCGCTGTTCACTGGCGAGTTGCCGTTACGTAGAAGATCTTGAAGAACCTTGGATGCCGTATTTTCTGGGTTGTAAAGATAGTGAGTTCCGTCTCCGCTCATAAACAGATCCAACTGGTGATGGCGTATTTTCTCCGCCCCTTTCGCCTCACTCTGAACGTCAATAGCTTGAACATAGGGTTGATCAAGTGCGGGCGGCAGCGGGCTGTCTTCAATGACGCCTACTTTAAAAAGAGGCGCTGCCGGCCGGGAAAACGCGAGTGCGACCACCGCAATCAATAACGGCGGCATAATAAAGGACCAGGCGAGAGATCCCTTGTCCCGGTAGTATTCTTTATTGCGAGCAAAAAACAGAGCCAGTAACTGTCGCACGTCGGTTCGTATTCCTGTGTGAAAGAATTTCTAAAAGATGGATGGGCTATTCGCGAAGGCTATGGCCTGTGAGCTTGAGGAACAAATCGTCCAGAGTTGGGTTATGCACCTGCAGTCCTTCGAGGGATACCTGCTTTTCCATAAGACCGGCGAGAGCTTTTTCGACGGATTGAGTGGCAATCGTCAAGCGACCGTGGCGTTTTGTGATGACGCCTAAATCATCGAGGGCAGGGTGGGTTTCCAAATCATCGAGGCTGACAAAGATCTCGTTGAAGTGTTCGTCAAGCAATTGCGTCGGTGTGCCTTCTGCGATGATTTTGCCGCGATCGACGATGGTCAGTTGATCGCAAAGGTATTCTGCTTCATCCATGTAATGGGTGGTTAATACTAGGGTTTTACCCCTCGATTTAACGTCTTCAATCAACGTCCAAAAGTTTCGCCTGGACTGAGGATCCAAACCCGTCGTGGGCTCATCCAGGAAGAGAATGTCGGGGTCGTTAATCAGCGCGAGAGCCAGTAAGACTCTTTGACGCTGCCCCCCGGATAAGCGTGCTGCCGGTCGCTTCTGAAAGTCTGACAGTTGGCACAACTCGATCAGTTCCGGCAGCGGGATGGTGCGGGGGTAAAAGCTGGCGAAGAGACGTAGGACTTCATCAACTGTGACATAGTCCATGAGCGCAGTGGATTGAAATTGAATGCCGGCTTCCAGTTTAAAAGCAGGATTATCCACTTGGCCTTTGTACAGAATTTCGCCGGATGTCGGCTTGGTGATGCCTTCCATCATCTCAATGGTGGTGGTTTTTCCGGCACCATTAGGGCCCAGCAGGCCGAAGCAGCTTCCTTCTGGAATCGAAAACGAGAGGTCGTCGACTGCGCGGGTTTCCTTGTAGTGTTTGCAGAGGTGGCGAACTTCAATGATGGCGGACATGTTTTACCCTGCTGTTTGATGCGCGGGCAGTATAACAATTATCTCTCCGTTCGCTCGAAAAGGATTTTTGCTAATCTTTCTGTGTCAGAATAGTCTCACCTCCCAATATCTCAGCGCTCAATCTATGCAGTCCGTTAATCATTCCTGGCGAGAATCCTTCAGTGTGTATTGGCACCCGCGGGTGTTGACCATGTTTTTTCTCGGTTTTTCTGCCGGATTACCGTTACTGCTCGTGTTTTCCACGCTGACAGCCTGGCTGCGCGATCTCGGAGTAAGTCGTAGCGCCATCGGCTTTTTTGGCTGGGTTGGCATAACTTACTCAATAAAAGTCCTGTGGGCGCCGGTGATCGACAGTCTGCGTATACCCGGTTTGACTGCGCGACTTGGCAAGCGGCGCAGTTGGATGCTGGTCGGACAACTTGGCATTGTTGCTGGCATTTTGGTGATGTCGGGAACGGATCCTACTCAACAGTTGACCTTGGTCGCCATCGCTGCGGTTTTGGTGGCGTTTGCGTCTTCGACCCAGGATATCGCCATTGATGCCTTTCGAATCGAATCCATGGTGGCTGAGTATCAAGGCGCCATGTCCAGCACTTATATTCTTGGTTATCGCTTGGCCATGCTGGTGGCGGGAGCCGGAGCCCTCTACATCGCTGAATTCAGCAGTTGGCGAATGGCTTATATGGCGATGGCTGGATTAATGGCCGTTGGGATCTTCACGGTTTTGCTGGTGTCTGAGCCTGTGACCGAAAAACCGGTTGGCGCGGAGACTAACACGCTTGCGCATCACGGATTCGCGGCTTGGTTGAGAGACTATGTGGTTGCTCCGTTTGTCGATTTTTTCCAGCGTAATGGTCGATTTGCGATTTTAATGCTGGCGTTTATCGGGCTTTACCGCCTGAGTGATATCGTGATGGGTATCATGGCCAACCCCTTTTATCTGGACATGGGGTTCAGCAAGTCTGATATCGCGACGATTGGAAAGGTCTATGGATTTTTCATGACAATCCTTGGCTCTTTTGCGGGCGGCATTATTGTTGTGCGCTACGGCGTTATGAAGCCGCTGATTGCCGGGGCCGTCGGTGTTGCGTTGACAAATTTGCTCTTCGCCAAAATGGCAATGATTGAACCGGGGCTCAACTGGCTGGCACTGGTTATCAGTGCGGATAATCTGTGCGGTGGTTTTGCCAACGCCGTCTTTATTGCCTATTTGTCCGGACTGACCAACCGTGCCTACACAGCGACGCAATATGCGCTTTTTAGCTCGTTTATGTTGTTGCCTGGCAAATTTGTGAGCGGATTTTCGGGCATTGTGGTCGATGCCAGTGGCTACGCCACCTTTTTCAGCTACGCTGCGGTCATGGGAATTCCCGCTATACTTCTAGCAATTGTGCTGTCGCGCCACGAAGCGACTAAAGCGAAAGGTGTCGGTTAAATAAATCCTGAACGCGGTCAAATGGCGTATTAATCATCCGACGAATCATCCGGAGACTGGCAGTGAGCCTACTGTTGGGATCTGCACAGACTGCCTGCCGTATTCGAATCTCCTCAGATAACAGAGTATTTTCATGTTTTTACCTAAACCATCCCATACGTTGCGACTCTTCTGCACCGCGTCTTTGTTTCTAGGATCCGGTGGCGTTTTCGCCGGTGAAATTGTGCTGACTAACGGGGATTCCGTTAAAGGCAAGTTTAAGAGTATCGACAAAACCAGTGTGGTGTGGGTATCCGAAAACTTTGGCACGCTGACCATCCCCAAGAACAAAGTGGCGAAGCTGTCTGTTGATCAGAAAGTTGTGATTCAGGGGCAGAAAGACCCTTGTGAGCTGAATGGGCTGGATGGCAATTATCTCACGTATGAATGTGGCAACTCTGGCTATACGGAGAGGACGGAGTTGATGACCTTGGCGTCGATCTTACCTTTCCAGGAAGGCGTTGCCCCCAACCGCTCGCTGACAGGTAACGTCTCCGTTGCGGGTCAGTTTTATCGCGGTAACACGATAAAGGACGATTTGGATGCCGACGTGGATGTGACCTTCCGAGATGGCGATTATCGGCATCAGGTTACGGCAGAATACGAGGCGCTGTCCTCCAATGACCTCCCTGCTGATGAGGACTATGAGGGGGAATACCGGCTTGATTGGTTCTTTGATGAGCAATGGTATTGGTACAATTCGGCGAATGCGGGAGCGGAAGAGAGTGCGAATATTCAGGAACGCTATCAGTTAGGTACGGGTCTGGGTGTGCAGATGTGGGAAAACATCAATACTGCACTGGCGCTGGAAAGTGGTGTTGATTACATCAAAGAACACTATGATCCTGATGATGATACCGGTGAAGAGCAAGAAGGTACGGAAGGTGCTGCCTGGCGATTCGCGACAGATTTCCGTTATAAGTTGCCGTTTTCTGCGTCCCTGGTTCATTCCAATGAGGTTTTGTATTCGTTGGAAGACGGCGAGGATTGGGAACTTTCAGCTGACTTGGGTCTCAGTGTCCCACTGGGGCCGGGATTGTTCTCAGAATATAAAGTCGAGTACGACTATGACAATCTGCCTGCCGATGGCGCCAAACGCGACGATACTCAGTTCACGATTGGTATCGGTTACGAGTGGTGAGTTCTGACTTGGGACTGCTGAATTGCGGTCCCTGGACGTAATCAGAATACGCTTTTCTTGAATATGGCAGATTCGCCCCCAGATAATCATTAAGGGAGGTGTTATGCCACTATTATTTCTTTTTATTCTTTTGCCCATCTCAGAGATGTGGGTTCTGATCAAAGTGGGTTCACAGATCGGTGCTCTTACCACGATTGGGTTGGTCATTTTTACAGCGGTGCTTGGCTTGGCGTTATTGCGACGCCAGGGGTTTGAAACCTTGATGCGAGCACGCGAACGCATGGCCGTCGGAGATCTGCCCGCCTCTGAAATGTTGGAGGGAATGATTCTCGCGGTGGGCGGTGCTTTACTGCTTGTGCCTGGTTTCCTTACGGACATTCTGGGCTTTGCCTGTTTAATTCCTCCGGTTCGTAAAAAAATCCTGCGCTATTTCGGTGAGCGAGTGGTCGTGAGCGGACTGCAAGGTCAGGGCGCCGGCGGTTGGCCGCCGGGCCAGGGTCCAAGTGCGCGACGTCCTGGCGCAAGTTCTCAAGGGGATATCATTGAGGGGGAGTACAGCCGTCAGGACGGCCAAGTTCCCCGTGACCGGCTGCCATAAGTTTAAGCTCTCTGGTTTCTAAACCTCTGAGCCCTTCAACATTGTTCAGATCAAGCCTGCTCGGCACTTGGAGGAACCCCAAGGTGGGCAGGCTTTTCTATAGCGAATAAGTTCTACGCCAGTTGGGACCTGTCAGAATCCCGAATCGTTTGATTTTTGCCCCATCCCGGTTGTTCCGAGACTCAGAAAGCGACCCCCGGTAAAAAAAAATTCAATTTTTTTTTACCGGGGGTGTTGAAATCCGATTTTACAGCCCCATTTTCTCAGCACTTGGATTTACTGGCTGCCAGATATTGTCTGGAGGCCGGACAACCCGCGTGCGATGACAGCCATGGCGGGAGAATCTTAAGCAACGTGGCTGGGATCAGCCAGATAAAGTATCGGAAACAGACGATTTGGAGATTAATAAATGAAAATTCGTCCTTTGCACGACCGTGTTGTGGTTCGCCGTCAGGAAGAAGAAAAAACCTCTGCAGGCGGCATTGTTCTGCCTGGTTCAGCAAAAGAAAAGCCAAACCGCGGCGAAGTTGTCGCTGTTGGTAGCGGCCGTATTCTGGACAATGGCGATACCCGTCCGGTCGACGTAAAAGTCGGTGACACTGTGGTATTCGGCAAGTACGCAGGCAGCGATACCATCGAAGTCGATGGCGAAGAGCTGGTCATTCTGAGCGAGAGTGACATCAAGGCTGTTGTTGAAGCCTAATCGTTTGCGAAAATAAATCATTTAAATTCAAAAAGTTAGAGATTAAGGAGCTGAAGAATGGCTGCTAAAGACGTGAAATTTGGTGATGACGCTCGCCAGGCAATGCTCGCTGGTGTCAACGTCCTCGCTGATGCAGTTAAAGTTACTCTGGGCCCTAAAGGCCGCAACTGTGTCCTGGACAAGTCATTTGGTGCACCTACTGTCACCAAAGACGGTGTTTCCGTTGCAAAAGAAATTGAATTGAAAGACAAGTTCCAAAACATGGGCGCTCAGATGGTTAAGGAAGTTGCTTCCAAAGCCTCTGACGATGCCGGTGACGGTACTACAACTGCAACTGTTCTGGCTCAAGCCATCGTTAACGAAGGTCTGAAGTCTGTTGCTGCTGGCATGAACCCAATGGATCTGAAGCGCGGTATTGACAAAGCGATCGCTGCTGCTGTTCAGCACGTTGCTTCTATCGCCGTTCCTTGTGAAGACAGCAAGTCTATCGCTCAGGTTGGTACTATCTCCGCTAACTCTGATGAAGCTGTTGGTGAAATCATCGCTTCTGCCATGGACAAAGTGGGTAAAGAAGGCGTTATCACTGTTGAAGAAGGCAACTCCCTTGAGAACGAGCTGGACGTTGTTGAAGGTATGCAGTTCGATCGTGGCTACCTGTCTCCTTACTTCATCACCAATCAGGAAAACATGAGCGTCGAGCAAGACTCTCCATACATCCTGTTGGTTGACAAGAAAATCTCCAATATCCGTGAGTTGCTGCCAACTCTGGAAGCTGTCGCTAAAGCGAGCAAGCCTCTGGTTATCATCGCTGAAGACATCGAAGGCGAAGCTCTGGCGACCCTGGTTGTCAACAACATGCGTGGCATTGTAAAAGTTGCTGCTTGTAAAGCACCTGGTTTCGGTGATCGCCGTAAAGCCATGCTACAAGATATCGCTATCCTGACTGGCGCAACGGTTATTTCTGAAGAAGTTGGTCTGGACCTGGAAGCGGCTGCTCTGGAGCACCTGGGTACTGCCAAGCGCGTAACCATGAGCAAAGAAAACACCGTTATTGTTGATGGTGCTGGCCAAGCTGCTGACATCCAAGCACGTGTTGCTCAAATTCGTGCACAGATCGAAGAGTCTACTTCTGACTACGATCGTGAGAAGCTGCAAGAGCGTGTTGCTAAGCTGGCTGGCGGTGTTGCCGTCATCAAAGTGGGCGCCGTTACTGAAGTTGAGATGAAAGAGAAGAAAGCTCGCGTAGAAGATGCTCTGCACGCGACTCGCGCAGCCGTTGAAGAGGGCGTTGTTCCTGGCGGTGGTACTGCACTGATCCGTGCGGTTCAAGCGATCGTTGAGCTGACTGGTGACAACGAAGATCAGAACGCCGGTATCACCATTGCACGTCGCGCCATGGAAGCGCCTTTGCGTCAGATCGTTGCCAACGCTGGTGATGAAGCCTCTGTTGTTGCTGACAAAGTGAAGCAATCTTCCGGTAACGAAGGTTACAACGCTGCAACGGGTGAATACGGCGACATGATCGCATTCGGTATTCTGGATCCTGCAAAAGTAACTCGTACTGCTCTGCAGGCTGCGGGCTCTGTTGCTGGTCTGATGATCACCACCGAGTGCATGGTTGCTGATGCGCCTGAAGACAAGCCTGCTGCTGGTGGTATGCCAGATATGGGCGGCATGGGTGGTATGGGCGGAATGGGCGGCATGATGTAAGCGCCTTTCCCCAACCTGTGAATCTTCGGACTCACGCCAAAGAACCCCGCGCAAGCGGGGTTTTTTTTACTCATCAGAAAGTGGTGGGGCTCTATTGGCGATCGATTGTCTTCCCCCCAACGAGTTTCCAACGTCTGGTCTAACCGCTTGGGGGCTCATATCCCGCTTGAAATTGGCGCCTTGTTTAAAAGGCGCTCACGTTATGTTTTGTCACCCATGTAAGTTCTACAAGATCTGGGGGTTCGTTTCTGTATTTTTCATCAAGTAGACTGCTCACAAGAATGGCTGTGATTGGTTTCTTTTATAACCCTTTGAAATATATAGACTTTTTATCTTGGTTCGAACCTAGGACCAGTTATTGCTTCGTCTTAAGCAACGGTAAATTGTGATGGGCTTAAATCCCAATCACTGAAATGTTAAGCACCCACTGGAGGATAAGATGGCGATTGAGACCACGACGACACAGGGAAGCGCCGAGACGCACGCTGGCGATCTCGCACGAGACATGGAAGGACTTGCCGAACGAACGAAAGCCTACGCCAGCCAATGTGCGACGACGGTGATGAATACAGCCCGTAGCGAGGTTGAGTCACGAATTGATCAACGTAAGCACCTTGCCGCCGATCAAATCGAGCGTTTTGCGGGAGCGGCATCTGCGGCAGCGAGAGAGCTGGAAGCCAGCGAGCTGGCACCTGTCTCGGATTATGCCAGTGTGCTGGCATCAAGAGCGGCAAATCTTGCCTCTGGCGTTCGTGAAAAAGATCTGCAATCTGCGGTTGATGATGTTGAAGGCTTTGCCCGCAGGCAGCCTCTGTTGTTTGTCGGTGCCGCCGCGCTCATCGGCTTTGGTGTGGCTCGGTTTTTAAAGGCGACCTCGCACGAGCCCAACGTCGAAGCGAGCAAGCCAAGCACTGACACGCCACCACAGCCGGTCCCTGTGAGCGTGCCGGGAACAGCGCCGCAGCCTAAAACCTATTCAGATCTAAACTGATGTGTCAAAGATCTGAAGACCCGTAACGGAGAAGCCTTATGGAATCGGCGCGAACAGCTGGAATGAACGGACAGCAAAACAACAGTGAAGGCCATTCAAAACGTCGTCCCGGCGAATCAGGATTGTTCGGGGCAGACGGATTGATTCGTCAATTGATGGACAATGTTACCACGTTGGCGAGCAAAGAAATCGCACTAGCGATGGTTGAGGTCAATGCGGCGTTAAAAGACGTCAAAATAGGCATTACCTCAACAATCAGCAGCGGGCTGGTCCTGTTTTTAGGCGCGTTTTATCTGTTGGCAGCGCTGGTGATTTGGCTCACAAAATTTATGGCCCTGTGGGCATCGTGTCTATTAGTCGGCGGCGTGATTACCTTAATCGGTTTGATATTGATGCGAATGGGCACGCGTCGACTTAAGAGAGATTCGTTGAGCCCCCAGCACACCGTTAGCAATGTTAGAAAAGATACAGAAGTCATCAAAGATACTTTCTCAGGAGATAAGTCATGACTGACGAGATCAAAGAAGCTACAGAAAAAAATATCGATTCACTGAACACCACGATTGACAAAAAGCGCGATCAAGTGGGCGAAACAATGGAAAAGATAAACCAACAGTTAGACAGTGTAGATTTGAAAGAGACCGCTAAAAATTATGGCGAACAAGCTCGTGAGCAGGCCGCTCGCGTCCGTGATGAAGCCCTGGAGCAGGCTTATCGATTCAAAGACCGGGTGTCTGATTACAGTGTCGCAGCCGGCAGTGACATCAGCCGTACCGTGAAGAACAACCCAATCCCTTTGGCGATAACAGCCGTCGGGCTGGGGTGGCTTGCATATAACGGTCTGCAATATCGCAGAAACACCTTACCAGACGAATACATCGACTTTTACGAAAGAGATGATGCTTATGGTAGAGTTTATGATACCGAAGCGCCGCGTCAGGGAAAAGTTGAACAGTACCGTGATAAGTTGGCGGCTAAGTCTTCGTCTGTTAAAGCTCAATTGGGACAGTATGCTGACGAAGCGAGAGAAAAAGCACATCAGTTTGAAGATCAAATCAGCCGGGAGGCAAGGGCCGCGTCTATTAAAGCGCGTAAGATGGCCAGGCATACCCGCAGAGAATTGGATCAGCGCTTTAACACCATGCAACATAACGCGGATAAAGCGGTACACGATCATCCGCTGGCGGTAGGTGCTGTAGGCCTGGCAGTCGGAGTGTTAGTGGGATTGGCATTGCCAGCAACTCGGCGTGAAAATCAGTTGATGGGTAAAGCACGTGATCAAGTGCTCGCTAACGCGGCGCAAGCAGCGGATGCGTACACTCGCGAAGCCCAGGAGAAAGTCGATGAAGCAATGTCTTACGACAGAGCAGGAAATGGTGTTGATCATCGGCCTGAATATTTATCGTAAGCATTTTGAAGCAAAGGCCCGTTAAGGGCCTTTTTTCGTTAATCGGTTGGATTTAAAGCGTCTTCAAGAACTTGTGTGAATTTTGAGAAATCTTCAACTTGCGGCAAGTGGCCCAGGTTTTCTAGCGTGTAAAGGCGGGCATTGGGAATTTTCTCCGCGGTGATTTCACCGAGGCGGTCATAACGCCCAAGCTCGTAGTCAACATTTGGTTTTTGCCAATTACGGCCAGGTCCGGTTCTATCGCGGGTGCCTATAATCAATGTGGTCGGTATTTGAAAGTTCTCAAATTCATCGATAACGGGCTGCGAGAAAATCATATCGTAGGTGAGCGCATTGACCTTGGCGAGTTGGTCCCAGTCAGGCCCTTGTATTTGTCCGACAAGAAAATCGGTTAGTTTTTCATAGCGAGCATTCCAGGCGCCGTCATAGTAATTTTTGCGCTGATAATTAACGACGGCTTCGCGAGATTTTTTCTTCTCCATTTGGTAGAAGAAGTCGACGTCCTTATGTTCGGTGTAGTAAAGATAGTTTTCCAAACCGATGGGATTGACCAGGATGAGTTGCTTTGTGGCTTCAGGGTACATAAGCGCGTAACGGCTGGCGAGCATGCCTCCCATGGAGTGACCGACGACGATTGATTGGTCGATTGAGAGCGATGCCTGCAGTGCGCGCGTATTCGCCGCGAGACCGGCAAACGTGTACTGATAGTTAATGGGTTTTGAGGATTTTCCGAAACCTATCTGATCCGGTATTAAAACGGCGTAGCCCTGGCCATTCAAAAATTTCGCTGTTTCAGTCCAATAATCACCGTTAAAGTTTTTGCCGTGCAAAAGTGTCACGGTAGGCTTGTTCGATTGTCCGGGAAGATAGGCATAGCTCATTTCGAGAGTCTGCCCTTGGGATTTTATGGCAAATGTCTTGGTCTCTAGTTGGTAGTTGTACGTCGACAGACGTGCATCATACTGCAGTTCATTCGACGCCTTTTCGGCGAGAGAAACTCCGGTATAGAGCAGGCAACAAAGAGCAATGATGACATTCCTGGCGGTCATTCGTTGGCGATTTAACATTTGGCGAGACATTCGAATTCGGTACTGGCTAGGGTGATCAAACATAGAGACATTGCCTGTGAAAAAGTGGGAAGCTTTATTTACGAACCACAGGGGTCGTAGGGCGTGTTTATATTACCTGAATCAACAAACACTAGCTTGACGGCCGTAGATGACGTGAAAATGAAACGCCTCAACCCAGAGGCAGTGTGTCAATTCATCGGAAAATTGGGCGAGTTACCTGTGGGCTGCTTGCAACATGAGCAGGTTCCGTTAAGCGCAAGGCACCTCGTCAGAGTACAGATCAGCTTTTTAGGTGCTCGATCCGTCGCTGAGGTGTGCCCAGGCTGGTCGTGGAGGCGCAGTGTTAGGGAGACGTATTGGGGTAGCGCTCTCTATCGGCATCGGTTGCGCCTTCTTTGCACTCACCGCGAATTCGGAAGCGACCCGGAGAGGAAACCTGTTCCCAGATGGTATAGCCATCGCGACAATAGCTATTTTCCGCCAGCTTCTGCTCAAGAATTTGGATGAGGTAGTCACCTTGGCCTCCATCAGGGCCGCCTCGTCCACCTCCTGGTGGACCTCCGCCTGGGCCTCCACGCCCGCCACGACGATCTTCCTCTGCGGGCAGCCCTGAGAATTCCGCCTGCGGTGCTTGCTGTATGCGCTCGTAAGTAAACATCTTGCTGTTGTTGTCAGTGATGTTGGTCTTAAAGACCGCATCGGGCGGTGGAGGCGGTGCTTCGGGAGGGTTATGACTGCAGGCACTCAAGGCGAGTGTACAGCAGGTAAGGCGGGCAAATCGGAAAAATGTCGTCATCATGTTTGCAAGTATAGAAAATAAAAAAAGGAACAGACCGGCAGTGGGGATCTACCGAGAATGTTCCTCAAGCGTGGAGTGTGTTGCAAGTAGCTGACGCTAAAAAGTGTCAGTTGTTCTGCAAAAACGGCGGTTTGATCGCCTCATCTCAATGAATCTGATGATTCGCCGTAACCCGAAATCATTTACTCAGCGTCTTTGGCCTTTTTTTCTTTGGCTTCTTTGCGCTCTAACATTTTTTCATACATGGCCAGTGGCATGCCGTTTTTAGCGACTTCCAACTCTTCGACCAAGGAATCATCCTGAGTAACGATAGCGACGCTGTAACCGTTATCGATGGCTTTGACATCACCAACTTTTAGGTTGGGATTGCCCTTCATGATCAGTCGCGCTTCGTTGAGGGTTTTAATCTCATCGGCGGTAAATTCGCGGTCCATCATTTTGTGGCCGTGCATTCCAGGGCCTCTCATACCATCGTGGCCAGGGCCAAATCCTTGATGCATGGGTGGCCGGTCGCGGTCACCACGTGGACCGTCGCAATCTCCTTTTGGTCCGGCGAATGCAGTCTGAGTACCGATTGCAGCAGCCAGGATTCCAGCAAGTATCAGTGGTTTTTTCATCATTCTGCTCCTTCGCAGTCGTGCTATTTGCTGTTGACGGTGCTATTGAACCACTCATGTGTCGCGATCTTTTCTCCAACTCGTGCAAAGGTGTATCAATTTGTATCTCTGGTGTGGGATTCGATTCCCGGGTATTACAATTTAATACATCCGTCTAAGGGGAGCGTTTGTATAATGAAGGCATGATTTGGACACAACGATTGAAAAGACAATGACTCAGCCTCTTAAGCGCCTCTTGGTGGTCGATGACAACGCCGAAATTCGAGATCTGCTATCTGCCTATCTGGAAAAGCATGGATTCTCTGTATGTCAGGCAGCAAATGGCGAAGAGCTGCGCGAACGCTTTGCCAACGAGAGCTACGATCTCATCGTTCTGGATATCATGATGCCTGGCGAAGACGGGCTGAGCTTGTGCGCTTTCTTGCGCGCGAACAATGGGCCGCCGGTGATTCTTCTCACCGCAATGAGCGAGGATACGGATACCATTGTTGGTTTGGAGATGGGCGCTGACGATTATGTGACCAAGCCATTTACACCCCGGGTTCTCCTGGCGCGAATAAAAGCTGTTTTACGTCGTGCCGAAGCAAAAGAGGATAATGACGAAGGGCGTAAGAGTGAGATGTCCCCGGTACTTAGGTTTGCAGGTTGGTCGCTGGACTTAAATCAGCGCCACTTGCAGAGTGACGACGGGGTCCTGGTGCCTCTCAGTAATGCCGAATTTGTCCTGCTACGCGTGTTCGTGGAGCACCCTCAGCAGGTTTTGAGTCGGGACCGCTTATTGACCCTAACCAAAGGTCGAGAGGCAGAACCCTTTGACCGCAGCGTGGATAATCAGGTCAGTCGTTTGCGGAAAAAACTGGAAATGGACCCTCAGAATCCCATGGTGATTAAAACCGTATGGGGAGGCGGTTATATGTTCGCTGAAGCCGTGACGCGATGACCTTGTCTACACGCCGCTGGCTGGTCAGAGGCCGAAATTTCTTCCGTTCATTAACGGGGCAGCTGATGTTGCTGATTCTGGCAGCGTTGTTACTGGCCATGGTCGTGAATCTTTGGGTGCTGTCGTCCGCGCACCGCAACTCTTTGTTTTTGGCGCATCAAGACTATGTGGTGCGTCAATACGCGTCTTTTGTGCAGTTGCTGGAGCAACTAAGCCCCCCGCTGCGCAAACAAGTGGTACGCGCCTGGCGTCGGCCTGGTTGGAACTATGGATTTGCCGGAGAGTCGACGGTGCCAAAGGCAGATTCTCCTGAAGAGCTGCGCATGCAGCGCAGTTTGGCGGCATCCCTGGGTAACGCCTACCAGGGAAAAATTCGTATCAACTTCAAAATCATTGAAAAGAAGGATTGGCGGGACGATCGCAAATCCGATGATCGTGATCGCGGTGGCCGGGATGAAGACGCTGATCGAGGCCCACCGCCAGAGGACGACCGCCCTCGGCGAGAACGCCGTATATTATTTGATCAGCTATCGATCGCCGTTCAGTTAGATGATGGTGTTTGGTTCTGGAGCGATCTATCGTCTCCGAAAATTGCGCCTTTGACGGCATTGCATACGATCAGTTATCTGTTTATCGCCTGCGCACTGGTTTTGATTGTGGTGTTTTGGCAGATGCGTCGGATCACCCAGCCTTTGCGTCATCTCGCCAGCGCCGCCAGCGCTCTAGGGCGAGGTCAAAAGGTCGCCCCCTTGAAAGAGGAGGGGCCTATGGATATTCGCCAGACGGTTGTCGCGTTTAATCAAATGAACGAGCGCATCAATCGTTTTGTCAGTGACCGCACGCGTTTACTGGCCGCTTTGTCTCATGATTTGCGTACTCCTCTGACCAGTATGCGGTTGCGATTGGAGTTGATGGACGAATCCGATGAGCGGGACCGCCTAATCTCCAGTTTGGATGAAATGCAGGAGATGTCTGAGGCGACACTGTCGTTTATTCGCAATACCGGTGATACCGAGTCCTATCAATCGGTCGATATGGCGGCTTTGCTGGACAGCCTGTGTGAGGATCTGGTTGAGCTGTCGATGCCGGTTGCTTTTCAAAGCAGCGAGCCCGCGATTATGCGGTGCCGCCCTGTCAGTATTAAGCGGGCATTGCGCAATTTACTGGAAAATGCCGTGCGTTACGGACAGGTCGCGCAGGTGTTTCTTCAGTCTTCTGATGATCATTTGATCGTGACCGTGAAAGATGAGGGGCCAGGTATTCCTGAGTCTCAGATGGATGCGGTGTTTGATCCCTTTTTCCGACTAGAGTCTTCTCGCAACCGAGCCACAGGGGGTATGGGGCTTGGGTTGTCTATCGCGCGGCAAATTGTCATTGCTCACGGTGGTGAAATACGTTTGCGCAATCTCAACCCTGGTTTAGAGGTTAAAGTTATTCTACCTCTCGGCTAGTGGCATGATTCTGGCTAAAACTTCTGGCACTCTCGGTCTCGCGTAAATTTTTCTGATCGTTTGGTGATCTGAATGGACAAAATGACAGCAGCTTGTTTTGTTGCTGCGGGTTATTTCTGCCTCGGCAGGTTTTTCCCGAAGGGCACTATTCAGAAACCAGGTCGGATTGCCGTATACTCTGTCGAGACCGTTAACCGATGATTTACCTGTATAAGGAATACAACTATGTCATTTGAATTGCCGGAATTGCCTTACGCAAAAGACGCCTTAGAGCCGCACATTTCTCCTGAAACCCTGGAGTATCACTACGGCAAACACCACAAGACATATGTCGATAAGCTGAATGGATTGGTTCCTGGTACCGAGTTTGAAGGCAAGTCTCTGGAAGAAGTTGTAAAAACATCTTCTGGTGGCGTATTCAACAACGCCGCTCAGATCTGGAATCACACCTTTTACTGGAACTGCCTGAGCCCCAATGGTGGTGGCGAAGCGACCGGTGCCGTTGGTGAAGCCATTACTGCCGCTTTTGGCTCTTTTGAAAAATTCAAAGAAGAATTTACAACCTCCGCGGCCAATAACTTCGGTTCTGGCTGGACTTGGCTGGTGAAAAAAGCCGATGGCAGTGTTGCTATCGTCAATACCAGCAATGCCGGTACCCCTCTGACCGATGCTGAAGTGACTCCGCTGTTGACTGTCGACGTATGGGAACACGCCTACTATATCGACTACCGCAACTCTCGTCCTAACTACATGAACGCGTTCTGGGCGTTGGTGAACTGGGAATTTGTTAACGCCAACTTTGCTGGCTAATGCATTCTTCCACGACTTGGTGAGGTAAGACATCTCAGTACCAAGGCGAAATTAAAGGGGCCTTCGTGGCTCCTTTTTTATGGCTGGATGAATGAGGGCTGTATTGCGTATCCTAGTAAGGCTCGGGTGATTCGCGATCCGGAAATGAAAGGTCTGTGGGTAACAGTGGACTCTGCTTCTTGTCTATAATGCTCGCGATCTTGGATTTTCCACCAATGTGCGTTTGGTGCAAAATCAACAGCAAAGAATTAACAGAAACTGATAGCGGATGTGTGAATGACTTCCAATCGAAAGGAACCAACGTTTTCAAACTCGGGGGCTAGCGACGTATCGCAAGCAAGAGACTCTGGGGCTACAGCAAGCGCTGCAAGCCCTCGGCCGCAGAGATCTGCGCCGCCGCCGCGTCAAGCGCCTCCGGCTAAAGGGAGTTCAGGCTTGGTCATCTTCACGCTACTTATTGCGTTGGGTGGGTTGGGTCTTGCCGGATACGGTTTCTATCAAAGCTGGCAGTCTCAGCAGTTGCTGACCTCTGCGGAAGGTCGCATTGCGCAGCTGGAAGATAAGTTGCGTCTAACAGATGATGAGTCCTCCCAGTCCCTATCGGTTTTACAGGCTAATTTAAAAGAGGCGAACAAAAGCCTTGAGTTGGCTCACAGTGAAATTCGTAAGCTGTGGGATACCCGTAACGTCAATAAAAAGGCGATTACAGAGAATGGTGAGAAGTTGGCAGCCGTCACCAAAACGGTAAATACTGCAAGTACCAAGGCGAGTAGTGCTGAGACGCTGGCAAAATCGCAAGAGGCCAATTGGAAAGCTCTGTCCGACGATCTGACCCGCCAAGCAGAGCAGTATACGGTGGTATCCGGTATGGCAGACAGTCAACAGAAGCAGATTCGGGAGCTGGTGGATTCTGCTCGTCAGGTTGAAAGTCAGGTGGCCGAATTGAAAAAAGATCTCAGTGGTCGTGTGGCTTCCAATGAAGAGGCAATCAAAGCCATTGATGCCTATCGAAGATCCATTAACAGCGACCTGCTGGAGCTGAAAAACCGGATTTCATCGGGGCAGTGAGCCCTTACCGGGGGAGGTCTGCTTTGAGAGTCTAATTGGCGCTTAAATTAACAAGCCAGTTAGTCGGCTGCTCTATGGCCTCACCTCTGCCCCGGTAAAACGGACAAATCCAAAGCACTGGTGTAGAATTTGGCCACGTGATTGCGTCATTGCTGACCGGAATGGCAGCGTGGCGCACCAGTCTACAGGAGAGAGTTGTTCGTTATGCCCACTGTAATTCGACAAGAAGATCTTATCGACAGCGTAACCGATGCGCTGCAGTTTATTTCCTACTATCACCCTAAAGATTTCATCGACGCGGTCCATGAAGCCTACCAGCGCGAGGCAAACCCGGCCGCAAAAGATGCGATGGCTCAGATTTTAATCAACTCTCGAATGTGTGCTGAAGGGCATCGGCCGATCTGTCAGGATACCGGTATCGTCAGTGTGTTCCTGAAAGTGGGCATGAATGTCCAGTGGGAAGGCGACATGAGCGTTGAAGATATGGTCAACGAAGGTGTAAGGCGCGCTTACAACCATCCTGACAATGTTTTGCGCGCGTCGGTATTGGCCGACCCCGATGGTGCCCGCAAAAATACCACCGACAACACGCCGGCGATGATCACCTATAAAATTGTCCCCGGAGATACAGTCGACGTTCACGTCGCGGCTAAAGGTGGTGGCAGTGAAGCCAAGTCCAAGTTTGCCATGCTCAATCCATCCGACTCGGTTGTAGATTGGGTGTTGAAGATGGTTCCGACGATGGGAGCCGGTTGGTGTCCTCCAGGCATGCTCGGAATTGGTATTGGCGGTACGGCGGACAAAGCCATGCAAATGGCCAAAGAGTCTCTCCTGGACCCTATTGATATTCACGACCTACGTGAGCGCGGCGCTTCTACACGTGCAGAAGAGTTACGCCTGGAGCTGATGGACAAAGTGAACAAGCTTGGGATTGGTGCTCAGGGCTTGGGCGGTTTGACGACAGTATTGGATGTCAAAGTCAAAGATTGTCCGACCCATGCTGCAAACAAGCCTGTGGCGATCATTCCGAACTGTGCGGCAACCCGCCACACACACTTCGTCCTTGACGGCAGTGGCCCCGCACATCAAACGCCTCCAAGTTTGGATGACTGGCCTGAAATTACCTGGGAAGTCGGCGATGCACGCCGCGTCAATCTGGATGAATTAACCAAAGAAGATGTTGCCGAGTGGCAGCCAGGTGAAACCGTTCTTCTGTCAGGTAAGTTGCTGACGGGGCGTGATGCGGCTCACAAGCGCATGGTGGATATGATTGCGAAAGGCGAGCCTTTGCCGGTCGACTTCACGAATCGTATGATTTATTACGTGGGGCCGGTTGATCCGATCGGTGATGAGGTTGTTGGTCCCGCAGGTCCCACCACGGCAACTCGTATGGATAAATTCACACGGACGATGTTAGAGAAAACCGGTTTGATTGGTATGGTCGGTAAAGCCGAGCGTGGCGATGCGGCGATTGATGCAATTCGCGATACCCGCACAGTTTATCTCATGGCTGTTGGCGGCTCTGCGTATCTCGTGTCTAAAGCGATTAAAGCGTCGAAAGTTGTTGGCTTTGCCGATCTGGGTATGGAAGCCATTTACGAGTTTGACGTTAAAGACATGCCGGTCACTGTAGCCGTCGATGTGAACGGAGAATCTGTGCATCGTACCGGGCCTAAAATCTGGCAGGCAAAAATCGAAGAGGGAACTCTGGAAATTTCTTAACTACCCGATGGTAATGGCGGCGCTACGATCGTCGCCAACCTTCCGCCCCAGCATAGGAGCAGATGCGTGACCACTTTGGCCAGCGAATCTTGTCAGACGTGCAGTGCTGAGTCTGATTCTGTAGATCGTAGTGAATATTCTGAATTGCTCGCGCAATTGCCTGGTTGGACCATTGTCGATGAGGATGGTGCGCCACAGTTGCGCAAATCTTTTCCTTTCCCAAACTTTGATGAAGCCTTGGATTTTGCTAACGCCGTTGGTGATTTAGCGGAAGGCGCAAACCATCACCCTGCCATTTTGATTGAATGGGGCAAAACAACCATCAGCTGGTGGACTCATGTCATCGGGGGCTTACACCGCAACGATTTTGTTATGGCGGCGAAAACGGATTTTCTTCACAACAAATAATACCAGCTCCGTCCGGCTAACAGAGATTCCTGGTATACCTCTGCACATAAGACGTTTTATTTGTTGGGTTGCCCAGCCTGATCTCTGACCGCTGAGGCGTCATTCAGGACTGTGTATGATGAAATCGGAAGTCAAAGTACCAGCAATAGAGTCGGCCCTGGTTTCACATGCTTATCGCAATGACAGGGTGTCAATCGCCGTAAACATTGCCGCAACCTTATCCCTGGCAGCGTCCTGGCTTTCTTACGAATATTTGTGGCTACCTTATTGGTTTACCTTAGCATTGGTGATAAATGGCCTGCGTCTCATCACCCATGTGATCTATTTATATAAAAATATACAATGCACACCAGCGTTATCTTTGCGCATGATTTCTTGCGGCTTGATGTTGGCGGCGTTGCATTTGTCGACGGCCGCAGTGCTCGCTTTCCCAACCTTGATCCGTTCCGATCAATTTTTAACATTGATCATTCTCGCCGCAATGACTGCTGGCGCAAGCGGCATCTTAGCTCCCTTACGTAGAGTCGGCTGGATATACATTGTCATAATGAGTTTGCCGACCGCCATTGTATTGTTGTTTCCACCAGTATCAGAACCCATATTGGGTGGTATGGCGGTGATTTTTACCGTCGTTATGTGTTTTGGGCTACACAACAACCACAATCTTTTGAGAGAGTCGATCAACCTTAAATGGGAAAACTCGGAGCTTGTCGGGCAATTGCGTGAACAATATGACGAAGTGCAGAGTTTAAACAGTGGGCTTGAAGAGCGTGTTGCAATTCGTACAGCCGAACTGAATAAGCTGGCTTATCAAGATACCTTGACCGGACTTCCTAACCGGCGAGGTTTGGAAGACTGGTTACAAACCAGCTTTTCGCACTACCCGAATTCGGTTGTTGCCTTGTTATTTCTCGATCTCGATCGCTTCAAACAAATCAACGACGGTTTTGGTCATGAAATCGGCGACCGTGTGTTGCGGACGATCGCTCGGGATTTCGCAGAGAAAACGCCTGACGAAGGTGTTTTGGCTCGCTGGGGTGGCGATGAATTTATTCTGGCGATGCGGTGTCAGGAAGGCGATTCGGTCGATTGCAGCTGGCGTGAACAAGCCCTTACTGTCGCGACAGGGTTGCTTCAAAAAAAACACCACTTAGCTGAGGGATTGCCGTCTGTTGGCGTTAGTATCGGAATTGCGTTTTATCCGTTGGACAGTCGTTCAACAGGGGAGTTGATTCGCGCGGCGGATTTCGCAGCAGGTGAGGTTAAGCGCTTGGGCCGAGGCCAGGCTTTGTTTTATGAAGAGCAATTGTCACGCATTCAAAAGCGCAAAGTGGATTTGGCTATGGCGTTGCGGGATGCGACACATAATGCATCCGTCTGTTTGGAGTTTCAACCGATTGTGCACGCGACGACAGGGCAGGTGCGTAGCCTGGAAGCGCTCATGCGATGGACCCCGGATGTGATTGGAAGTGTCTCGCCGGCAGAATTTATTCCGTTAGCGGAAGAGTCGGAGCGAATCTGTGAGTTAGGGGCTTGGGGACTGCAGGAGGCGTGTCGTAAAGCCGTCTACTGGTCCAATGACGGTCGCTATCCAGCGGTCGCAGTAAATATTTCTCGCCGCGAGTTGCTGGCTGAGGATTTTGAAACAATTTTGATGAAGGCGTTGCGTAATTCAGGACTTCCGGCCCGCCGGCTTGAGTTGGAAATGCAGGAATCAATATTTGCCGCCGATGAAGTTCATAAGGTTATAGCCATTTTGGAACGCATTAAACGACTTGGGGTGCGTTTGGTGTTGGATGACTTTGGTGTTGGACGATCATCTCTGATGTGCTTGCAGCAATTGCCCATCGACGGCATAAAAATTGATGGATCTCTGGTGGCAACAATGCATAACCAAGGTAAGATAATTTTTGACGCAGCGCTATTAATCGCACGAAGAATGGGGCTGCAATTGACGGCTGAATGTGTCGAAAACGTTCGTCAGGCAAGGGAGCTGGCGTTACTGGGGGTAGATTGCTTACAAGGGTATTATCTGGCGCCGCCGCGCAGTAAACCGTCGCTGGTTTCCTGGAATCCGCATTGGTTGCAACAGCCGTTTCCATCGCACTAACGCACACAGTTTTCGTAGCAAAAACGTTTTTTCAGGGAGGAGATTATGCGTGTTGTCGTTCTATTGGGCAGCTTAAGTCTATTGGCTGTATTCACGTTTGCCGACGAGTCGGCGAGAGCCGTGACCGAGGCCAACTTTGTTCGAGCAGAAACCGATAATATGTTTGCGGCTATGATCGAAAATGCAGGCGGAACCAATCGCTTCTTTCACTTTCGCAAACCGACACGTCTGGACCGGCAAACGGTGGTGCGCATGAATCGGGATGTTCTCTATTCCGGTGGCGTTTTTGATGCCCAAAACGGTGTGAAACTGACCTTTCCTGAGTTGCCGGATGATCGTTATGCATCTGTTTATATCATCGACAACGACCACTATGTTGTCGATATTGTTCATGAGCCTGGTGTTCACTCAGTTAAGGGGGAGACACAATTCTTGTATTTCATTGTTCGATTGCAGGTGTTGGATCCTTCAGATCCCGCGGAGATCGCATTGATCAATGATCTACAGGATCATTTTCTGGTCGAATCGCCCACCGGCGAAGCCTTTCCTGGATTTCATTGGAATAGAGCATCTTTGGACGCCTTGCGTACTCAATACGAACAAGAATACCGGCAAAAATATTCGAATTATGCTGGCATGATGGGGGCACGAGGCCAGGTCAACGAAGAGACTAGACATTTGGCCGCGGCCACCGCCTGGGGGTTATTGCCTGAGCAAGAGGCGACCTATTTAAGTTACAGTGGTGATGGACTTACTGAGTCGTGTCGCGTGGCGACTTACTCGGTGCCGAAAAATAAAGGGTTCTGGTCAATCACCGTGTATGGCGGTGATGGTTACATGAAAAGCGACAACAATATTGTCAATAGCGCTAACGTTCAGATGCGAGAGGACGGAAGGTTTACCGTTCACTATGGTTCAGCAGAACAATGTGGTTCTGGCGCAGATAATCGAGTGGACGTCAGTGACGGTTGGAATTTTCTTATGCGTGTCTACCGACCAGATGCTTCCGTTCTTAACGGTGACTATACAATTCCTGAGGCCGTAGTCCTTCGAAGGAAGGAGGGGTAGCTGCGGTTGAAAACTGCAGGCGCTTTAATGTGAAGAATAAGGCGGCGCTGCTGTAATGTTTGGCAGCGCCTGATAGACAAAAGTACTTAGCCCTTCGATGCCTTAATATGAATGTCGGCAACAATCTTTGCGGTCATATTGAAGATTCCCCGCGAGGTAACGGACGGAATAACAATATGCGCGGGCTTAGACAGACCGTGTAGGAAAGGACCAATCAGTAGCGCATCGGTCATTGACCGAATAACACCCATCGCGATGTTTGCCGCATCGAGATTCGGTGTTACCAGAACGTTGGCTTTGCCGGTTAAGTTTGCATTGGGATAAATCGTATCGCGCAGCGCGGGATTCAATGCGGATAAGACATGCATCTCACCATCGATCTGAATATCCGGATAGGTCTCCCGCAATATTTTTGAGGCCTTGCGAACTTTTTTGGCGGAGCTCGCATTCGAGGTGCCAAAGTTTGAGTGAGAGAGCAGAGCAACTTTGGGTTCGATGCCGAAGCTTTGGACGAGTTCAATGGTTGCTTCTGTAATTTTTGTCAGCTCTTCACTGTTCGGGTCAATGTTCAAGCCGGTGTCGGTCAGAAACAGCGGGCCGTCAGGGAGTAGGAGAACAGAGGTGGTGCTGACCAGCTTGCCTTCTTCCTGGGGGCCAATCATGTGCAAAATTTCACGAAGGTGGAAATCAAAGCGACCAACCTTCCCGCAGATCATGCCGTCGGCATCGCCTTTGGCAACCATAACCGCGGCGATGGCAGTATTGTCATTACGCATAACCGTGCGTGAAGCCGCGACGGAAACGCCATGCCGACCCGCCACAGATTGATAATAGCTGGCGTAGTCTTCGTGGCGCTCGTCTTCGTGGGGGGCGAAAATCTCGACATCTTTGTCCAGGTCGATACGTAAACCTAAACGCTCGATGACTTGCTCCATACGGTGACGGCGACCTACCAAAATCGGTTTTGCGATCTCTTCGTCAAGTGCTGCCTGAACAGCCATCAGCACATCGTCGTTTTCACCTTCAGCATAGACAATGCGCTTTGGTGCTTTTTTCGCCGTCTCGATAATGGGCTGCATAAACAGACCCGCACGGTTAACGGTTTCGTGCAGTTTTTGTTTGTAGGCGTCCAAATCGGCTATTGGGCGTGTTGCGACGCCACTTTCCATGGCCGCTTTGACGACTGCCAGCGGGACTTCCTCGATCAGACGAGGATCAAAGGGCTTCGGAATTAAGTATTCTGGGCCGAAGGTCAGCTTTTCATCGGTATAGGCTGCGGCGACGACATCCGATGTTTCTTTCAGTGCGAGTCCGGCAATGGCTCGTACAGCAGCCATTTTCATCTCTTCATTGATGGTCGAGGCCCCGCAATCCAGAGCTCCGCGGAAAATAAACGGGAAGCAGAGGACATTGTTTACCTGATTGGGGTAATCAGAGCGCCCTGTTGCTAGAATGGCGTCTGGTCTGGCGGCTTGAGCTTCTTCTGGCATGATTTCAGGAATCGGGTTCGACATCGCCAGAATCAGTGGCTTGTCAGCCATTTTCTTAACCATGTCACCGTTGAGAACGCCTGGGCCTGACAAGCCCATAAAGATGTCGGCGTCGGTAATCGCATCTTCGAGCGTGCGATCTTTGGTCTCGACAGCAAACTTTTCTTTCCAGGGGTTCATGCCTTCCTGGCGTCGTTCATAGATCACACCTTTGCGATCCAGCATGCGGACATTGGCGGGGTTTAGGCCCATGGCGATGAGTAGATCAGTACAGGCGATACTGGCTGCTCCGGCGCCAGATACCACCAGCTTGACGGAATCGAGAGACTTGTTGACGATTTTAAGGCCGTTATAAACAGCCGCCGCCGCGACAATTGCCGTACCGTGCTGGTCATCGTGGAAGACCGGAATTTTCATGCGGTCTTTTAGGCGTTGTTCCACCAGAAAACACTCTGGCGCTTTGATATCTTCGAGGTTGATGCCGCCGAACGTTGGCTCCAGTGCGGCGATAATTTCAACCAGGCGGTCGACGTCTTTTTCATTGACTTCGATATCGAAAACGTCAATACCGGCAAACTTCTTGAAGAGAACGGCTTTACCTTCCATTACGGGTTTCGAAGCCAGCGGGCCGATGTCACCCAGTCCGAGTACGGCGGTACCGTTGGAAATGACGGCAACCAAATTACCGCGAGCTGTTACTTTGGCGGCTTCTGTGGGTTCGCGGGCAATGGCTTCACAGGCATAGGCAACACCGGGGGAATAAGCGAGAGACAGGTCGCGCTTATTGGCCAGAGGTTTTGTCGGTCGAATTTCCAGCTTTCCAGGAATTGGATCTGTGTGGTATTGCAGTGAACTCTCTTTAAACGAATCAGTCATAGTAGTTATCCTGAAGCTCTGTCGGTTACCTGTCTGGCGCTTGGGACCCCGCTTGGCGGGGAGGCGCGTATTCTAGCGTTTTGCGCTGGGTTTTGCAGCTTTCGTACCAGACGACTTCTCACGCTTTGAGCCTCCTCCCTTCTTGTTATATCCCGTTGTCACAAACATCATTTATACTGAAAGCCACGATCACCTGGAAGTCGATGACGTATCGGCACAGAAAAATGGGTGACGTTAGAAAAAATCCCGTCTAGCGAGAGTCAAAAGTAATTTATGAAGTGGTTAGAGCATGTAATTGAAAGCACCATTTTCCGTAGCCGGTGGTTGTTGGCACCGTTTTTCCTCGGTTTGATTCTCGCTATCATGACTCTCCTCGCGAAGTTCGCCAAAGAGTTGTATGGCCTGTTAAATGGGGTGTTAGATACCCCAAGCCACGATGTTATTGTGTCAATATTGACCCTTATCGATACAACATTGATTGCCAGCCTCCTGCTTATCATTATTTTTAGCGGCTACGAGAACTTTGTCTCGAAGATCGGTGTCGATGATCATGAAGATCGCCCGGTTTGGATGGGTAAGGTTGGTTTTTCTGACCTTAAGCTCAAGCTGATTGGTGCAATTGTTGCGATTTCAGCGGTCGAGTTACTCAAAGCCTTTATTAGCGTAAAAGACTATACAACCGAACAATTAGCCTGGAAGGTTGGGATTCATCTGACTTTCGTCGTCTCCGGTGTCTTGTTCGCGCTGACGGATAAAATTGCCGCTCATACTGGCAAGCACTAGCTCTCTTATTCTTTTTTCTATATTCCCTGGAGTGCGCTCATGTTTGATTGGGTGTTTTCGGTTGAAGGGTGGGTGGCGCTCGCCACTTTGTTGTCGCTGGAAATTGTTTTAGGCATCGACAACATCATTTTTATTTCCATTCTGGTTGGTCGGCTGCCGCCGGAGCAACGACGTTTTGCACGAAATGCGGGACTTGGCTTGGCGATGATTACTCGCCTCGCACTGCTCTTTTCATTGGTGTGGCTGATGAGTCTGTCTGATCCGATCTTCTCTCTGTTTTCGGAAGAGATTTCCGCCAGAGATCTGATTTTGCTCTGCGGGGGCCTTTTTTTGATAGCGAAATCGACCCATGAAATACATGCGGCATTTGAGCCGGTGGAGGAGAGCAATGCCGCAAAGGTCTACGCCAGCATGTCCATGGTGCTCGTACAAATCGCAATCATTGATATCGTGTTTTCACTGGATTCTATCATCACGGCCGTTGGCTTAGTGGATACCCTTTCCATTATGGTGATCGCGGTGATCCTTGCGGTGATGGTCATGTTATTTGCAGCAGGACCGATCAGTGACTTTGTGGAAGCGAATCCCACCTTAAAAATGCTGGCGTTATCTTTCCTGATCCTTATCGGCTTCACGCTGATTGCTGAAAGTTTAGATTTGCATGTGCCCAAAGCCTATATCTATTTTGCCATGGCGTTTTCGGTGGCTGTGGAAATGCTCAATTTGAGGCTAAGGCGCAGTGGCGCCAAATAATCCTCAAAAACCTCAGCGACGTATAATGAGAGTCTTTGATGAGAGCACTTGTCATGTGCTTTGGCGCTTATATTTATTTTGATAGAGAGAACGTATGCTCAGAGTAAGTTCTGGTTGGCTGAGTAAAGTGGGGTTTGCGGCAGGGATTGCAATGTGCAGTGCTGAGGCGCTTTCAGCGGAAGCCTCGTCAGCTGCGCCCGTTTTTGGTTGGCTTGAAAAGGCGATAGTTGTACCCGTTGGCGCGACGGTGAAAATGAAAATGGATTCGGGGGCTCTGACCTCATCCATGGATGCGAAAGACATCGAAGTGTTTAAAAAAGACGATGAGCGTTGGGTTAAGTTCCGGTTGCATTTGGAAGACAAAGAAACCGGTGAAGACGTGTACCGAAACTTGGAAATGCCCGTTGAAAGAATTGTACGAGTACGCGGCGCCGGTGGAGAAGATCGGCGGCCTGTGGTTGAACTTCCGATTTGTATTGGGAATAAAATTTATCGTGAGGAGTTCTCCCTAAGAAATAGGGACAATATGCTTTATCCTGTGTTGATGGGGCGCCGGAGTTTAGAACAGTTCGGTCTGTTGGATGTTTCGCAAACATTCCTCACTGAACCAAGTTGTGATTCTCAAGACATCAGTGAGGCAGAATCCGACATCGAAGATGTCTAGGCACGATTGCCAGCGTCCTCTCTGGCAATCGAGTCATTCTTTTTACGTCGATCAAGGTAGATATAAAGACCTAAACCGAACAGTCCAATCCCGCTGCCAATAATCAGCCCCGTTTCAAGTCGTTGATAATCGTCACCAACCCAGCCGACCAATAATGATAATGGTGTAATTCCGGCTAAGGTCGCGAGCATGAAGCGACGATAGGACATGCTCACCAGTCCGGCGACAAAGCTGACGGCATCGTTGGAAAGAAACGGTGAAAGTCGGCAAAGAGCGACTGTCCAGAAGCCGTAATTTTCCAAGTAGTCGGACATTTTTTCACGGGTTCTATGGCCGACGATTTTATCAAGCGTAACACCGCTTAAACTCTGGCCAATAATCCAGGCAATGCTGGATGCAAGGCTAATTCCCAGAATACACAGTGCAATGCCTGCAAGCGGGCCATACATCAAAACGCATAACGCCATGACCATGATGGATGGAATGACAAATAAAAACATCTGTACGAGGAATGCGGCGAGTAAAATTAGGTAGCCGTAGTCTTTGTAGTCTTGCAGAAACGCCTTCACCCTTTCCAGTTCACCGCTTGCAAATACTCGATAGGCTTCTATCAGCCACTGACGAAATTCTGGTAACGCAGCGATCAGGACTCCGATTATGGCTAACGCTACTAGGGTGATGATCGTTGGAAGAGAGAAATGTTTCTTCATGTTTTGTCGTTTTTACAGAGCTCAGCTTCGGTGTTTACATTTCAGAGCGGATGAAAACAGTCCAATCCGCCGCAATAGATAGAAAGTGCATCAATAAATTGCGAACAGTACCTGTACAAAGCGAATTCTAGGCCATATCAGTCTAGTGGCATTTAAATTGCGATGTTTTCCTGACACTGGCGAGCTAGTGAAATATAAGCAGAAAAGGGGGAGATCATGAACGCAAGAGATTGGACTGCGCATTTTAAGAAGTTGGCAAAGCTGGGTTATATGGCGCGAGGGTCTGTTTATTTAGTGGTTGGCGCTTTAGCGTTGCTTTCTGCGTTTGGTAAAGGCGGTGATGAGACCAACAGTAAAGGCGCATTATTAACCATATTGGAACAACCGTTTGGCAGAATTCTTTTGGTGGTACTGATCATCGGGCTATTGGGATATTCCCTATGGCGTGCAACGCAATCGATAAAAGACGTAGATCATCATGGCCGTAGCGCAAAGGGTATGGCTGTCAGGGTAGGACTTTTCGCAAGCGCGGTTGCTCATGCAGCGCTCGCTGTATGGGCGACAAAATTGATGATCGGTATGGGAAGTGGTGGCGGCAGTGGCGCTGCACAGTCGTGGCTTAATGGTGAATTTGGGCAAATACTTCTGGCTGCCACCGGTATGGTTTTGGCTGCGGTGGGAATTGCAACAGCTTACAAGGGATGGGCGGCCAGCTTTGACAAATACATGAATATTCCGAGAGACCAGGAGCGCTGGGCGAAGCCCGTCGCTCAATTTGGTTTGATTGCCCGAGGGGTGGTTTGGGGAATATTGAGTTGGTTTTTCATACGATCCGCATTGTTGGCTGGCAGTGGTGAAATTCACGGAATGGAAGATGCTCTTCACTGGGTACACCAACAGCCCTATGGCGGATGGTTGCTAGCCGTAACAGCAGCAGGGCTCTTTTCTTACGGTATCTATAGCATTTTGGAGGCGCTTTACCGGCGTATAAATGCCCCTAGCCTTGCCGACTTGAAGCCCAAGTAGGGAGACGACTCCATCGTTCAGTATCTGTTACTATTCGTAGAGTTTTGGAAATGACGGTCGAAAGATGACTTAGGTGATGCTCTGTGAAACCAAGAATCGAAATAGAATACTGTACTCAGTGTCGTTGGCTCATGCGTGCAGCCTGGTTGGCACAGGAATTACTGACCACCTTTGAGCTGGAGTTGGGCGAAGTCGCGCTGCAGCCGGGCAGTGGGGGAAATTTGAACGTGCGTTGTGATGGCGAACTCATCTTTTCACGCAGTGATGAAGGACGTTTTCCCGAATCGAAAGAGTTGAAACAACTGATAAGAGACCGTATTGCGCCGGACAAATCGCTTGGTCACAGCGATCGCTAGCCGTGTCTGATCTCAAAGAGATTACCGAACGTCTCATACAAGAGACTTTCGATCCGCAAATCATTGAGCGTCGCGAAACGGTCCAATCTCTGTGGAGTGGCTACGGCGAGCTGGTGCGCTATCATCTGGAATGGCTTGATCAGCCTTCAATGCAAATCGTCGCTAAGTGTGTCGACCCGCCGACTGAAATAAGGCACCCTCGTGGGTGGAATACCTCGACAAGTCACCAGCGCAAACTGCACTCTTATGGGGTAGAAGCTTGCTGGTATCAATCCTGGGCTGGGCAGCTGTCGACCTACGCCAGAGTCGCCGAATGTCGACGCATTTGGCAGGAGGATGGTCGTTTTATCTTGTTGCTGGAAGACCTTGATGAAGCGGGGTATCCGTCCAGAGCATCGCGTTTGACACTAGCGGAGGCCAAATCGTGTGTCTCCTGGTTAGCTTATTTCCACGGGACATTTTTAGAGCAAGGCGCTGAGAAAGGGTGGCCAATTGGTTTGTGGTCGCAGGGATGCTACTGGCATCTCGCCACCCGCAAAGACGAACTGCAACAAATGGATCCACATCCTCTCCAGAATCATGCCGAAGAGATTGATCAGATCTTGCGCCAAAGCCAATTTAAAACACTGGTTCACGGCGACGCTAAAGTGGCTAACTTCTGCTTTTCCTCGGATCGACAGCAGGTTGCTGCCGTCGATTTTCAGTACGTCGGTGCTGGCTGTGGTATGAGTGATTTGACGTACTTTATGGGAAGTTGTTTCAGTGATGAGGAGTGTCGGCGCTGGCACAAGACTTTGTTAGATTATTATTTCTCAGAATTACAAGCGGCGTTGTTAAACAACGGTAAGCAGATTGATTTTACTGCCGTTGAGCAGGATTGGCGCTGGCGATATCCTTTTGCTTGGGCGGATTTTCAACGGTTTATTTTAGGTTGGATGCCTGGCCATTATAAAGACACTGGGTTTAGCCGTAGTATGTCTCAGCAAGCGTTGGAGCAGCTTTCAGAGCTGCATAGGTAAGGTTATACGTATGTCGACCATTAAATGCTTCGATCAAAATTCGCTAAAGGCGCTGGAGCAAAAAGCTAAGGTGTCCGATAGACGGCGCATTAACTATAACGTCCATGAATCTTCTGAAGCATTGGTTCAGCGTCTATTTGTTTCGCTATGGCCAAATACCTATGTGTGTCCACATCGACACACGCAGCCGGAGAAATTTGAATTTTTCTGGATGGTGAGTGGCCGTTTATCTTTTTTGGTTTTTGACGATCATGGCGTTGTTATTGAGCGCTTTTTGTTAGAGGCGGGGGGCGATTTGCCGGGATTAGAAATTCCGGCAGGCTGTTGGCATTGCGTCGTGGGTGATGCGTCTCCAGCAACGTTTTTTGAAGTTAAGCAGGGGCCTTATGATGTTGCGACGGACAAAGAGTTTGCCTCGTGGGCACCACGGGAAGGTGATGCGGGGGCTGTGAATTACCTTTCAGGCCTGAAGTCTATTGCAAAAGGCGAATCGGCCGTGAGTCCTATTGCACTCTCTTCTGACTGAACAGCTTTAGGGTCAAGGCACCGCTAATGCCTCCGAGGGTAATCCACGAGATAATATCCCACGCTCCGCGGCCAACGAGCGCCGAGATGATGCCCACCAAGCTCAGCAGATTTACGATTAGAGGCCAAAAATAAATTTGCCAGCCATAGCGTTTGCTGTCAGGCATTGTGTTGGTTCCTAGCCAGTCTGCTTGTATCTATCGCTCTGACGCTTCTGTCGGCCTTCTTTCCTGACCCAAGTTTCACTAACCAGAGGTATATTCCTGAACCCAAAACAATAATCGTGATGATATCGAGTAGAGCCCAGATTATTTTCAGCGCAAAGCCCCCATAATCGCCAAAATGAAGGGGAATGGAGAGGTTAACCAGTGAGAGATACCAGGGGCTTTTTTCCAGGTTGGTCAGTTCACCCGTTTCAGCATCGACCATTGCCAGTGTGATCAGTCGCTCCGTCAGTGGTGTGTTGCCTTTGAGAGCGACCGTATAGTGGTGAGGCGTTCCGTAAGGGCTACCAGGAAAGGAGATAAACGACGTTTCTGCTGAGGGAATAACATTCAGTACGCTGGCTAATGCGGCATCGGGTGTGACCATGGTCTCCGGTAGCATTGCATGTTGATAAGGCGCTGCAAATTTCGTCAATTGGTCCTTTTGCCAGTAGCTTGTAATGGGGGCTACCAAGGTCAATATAACACCCGTTAAGCCCACTACCGACATCCACGAGCCGGTAACGATGCCTGTCAAGTTGTGAACATCCAGCCAAGTTACCCGTGACATTTGTAGTTTGCTTTTGCGATGTCGAACCGTGCCAAAGGGAATGCGTCTCATAAAAGGTGCATAAACCACCACGCCAGAGATGATGGAAATGGCGAAGAGTAAGCCCATCACACCGAGAAATAATGTTCCCGATAGACCGAGTAACAAGTTGGCGTGAAGATCGAGAATGAAAAACATGACGCCTTGATTCGCGGGGCGAATATCCAATCGTTCACCGGTTCGACTGTCAAACGGCAGTATGCGGGCACTGCTTTCGTCGACGTTCATATCTTGACCCAGTACCGCATTGATCAAATGATGCCCTTCATCCCAGGATAAAAAGACCATATTCCAGCCAGGCGATTCCTGTTCTGCTTGTGCAACGAGTTCCTGTAGCTTAAATGGAATGGGGTCAACCTGTTCGATATGCTGTTGTTTAAACGTCCAGCGGTCTATTTCTTCATGAAAAATGAGTGGTAGCCCAGTAATGCACAGCAACAGTAAAAAGACCATGCAAATCAGACTTGACCACTTGTGAATCCAATACCATGCCTTAATAGATCTGGAAGATAGTGCCATTGTTCTTAAAACCTATACTCAACACCGGCAGTCAACTGTCTGGGTTGCAACAGTGTGGCCGAATCAGCGTCAGCGGTCGCTCCAGTCAATATCGATACCTCCGCGTCGCTGTCGAATAGGTTTTTGACGTTTATAAAGAGTCGAGCGCGATCCAAATTGAACGCCAGTTGACTGTTTACAATCGCGTAAGGATCAACTTTACCTCTGGTCGTGTTGGTTGCATCGGAGTAATAAGCATCGGAATAATGAAGGTTGGCTGTCAGCTCCAGACGGCTCGTCGGAAAAAGCGTCATGCCGATGTCTGCGGAAAAAGCGGGTGCTCTTGCGAGATCCTTGCCTTCCACTGTGTCATCAGCGTATTTATCAACGTTGGTCTCCAGGAGCCCGATGTTAATAAAAAGCTCACTGTTATTTTTCAGGGTGAATGTCGCGCCGCCTTCTAACCCGTAGGTCGTCGCGCGATCCGCATTGCGAATAACGGTTGAATTGCTGGAGAGACTGAACGGCAATTGCATATCTTTGTAGTCGTTGAAAAACAGATTGGCTGTAACCGCAAGAGCGCCATCGAACAGTCGACCTCTAACAAAGCCTTCGTAGTTCATGACATATTCCGGTTCGTAGGAATAGTCCGTGAAGGGCGCGTTAAAGGTAATGCCTGCGCCACCGCCGTTGTAGCCGCGTCCACTGGTAACACCGAGTGTCCAATTATCATTGGCCTGCCAGGTCAGGGTTGCCTTGGGTAGAAACTCACGATAAGTGTCTTCAAAATCGATCAGCAATGGCCCGGCACCTCCGGCGCGATAGCGTTCTTCCTCTTCGTATCTTGCGCCGAGCGTCAGAGTGACATCTCGGCTCAGGTCCCATGTCATTTCACCCAATATGGAGTTGTTGTTTGTTTCGTCTCGAAATTCGCCGCCACCGAATAAGTCGATCGCTTCATCCTGGTTGGATCGGAAGAGATAGAGGCTGACAAAGCCAGAGAGACCTGCCCTTGGTTGTCCAAGTCGCAACATTGGCTGTACAACCCATTCGTTGCCGTCGATGGTGAGGTTGCCTTGGCCGGTTAGCGCGTGCCGTTCGGTAAAGAAGTCCGTGGTTGAAAGATTGAGTGAGGGTAAAACACTGTCATTGATACGCCAGCTCAGATCCCAGATGCCGTAGTCGTTGCGTGATCGAAACGTGGGTTGATTGGGGAACTCGGCCTGACGATCGGAAAATGGCCTGATGACCCGTTCTGACTGTGGCGAGCGGCCATCGTTACGGCCAATCGTCAACAGTGACCTTACATCTTCTCCCGGTGTGTACAGCAACTTTGCCCGATAGGTTTCGGTGCGGTAGCTGGAAGGATCATCTTCTTCTGCGTAGGGGGTAAAGCTGACGGCGGTTTCATGCTCTTGATAGTCACCCGCTAGTCGAAAGGCCAGTTTCTCATCCAATAGCGGCCCAGAAAGAACAAATGAGCCTGTGCGACTGTCCTGCTCGCCGACGATTCCCCGCACTTTCCCCTCCCAATCAAAGCTCGGGTCTTGTGTCACGATGGCGATATTGCCGGCAATGGAGTTGCGCCCTTGGAGAGTGCTTTGCGGGCCGCGATAGACTTCCACTTGCGCACTGTCCCAGAGACTTGCGTTTTGAAACACCGCTTCGTTGAAACCCAGAGTACGCCCGTCAACTTGAATGTTCAGGCGGGAGCGGGTGCCCGCGAAAAAGGCATTGGCGCCTGCTGCGGGACCCGTGCCGTCTACGCCGCGTATCGCGGGGGCTTCGTTACCTGGCTCAACCGTGACTAAATTGGGAATTCGATCTAGCAGGTCCGTCGAAGAAGTTAACCCCAGTTGTCGCAGTTGGTCTGAGCTTAAGGCGATTACGCTGGACGCTGTGTTTTGCAGTGTACGCTCTGTTTTCTCGCCAACGATGATCATTTCTTCTATTGCAGGTTGTACATTTGACTGTGACAAAGTGGCTTGGGAGTAAGTGACTCCGACCAGCCCTAAGGCAAATAAAGACATGCAGTGTTTGGCGCTAGGCGCTGATTTTCTGTTGAAATCTGACAACTCTCTGGTACCTCATTCGATCCGGCGCAGGCGCTCCTCTACGACCAAGCAACCTTGCCAAGATGTTGGTCGAAAAGCTCTTAATTGAAAATGATTCTCACTGATTGTAATCTGGGGTACGAATCTCACCACTCCATTTCAGTCAGTGGTGAATCCAAAAGCGTCAGGATGTCATTATGAGGAATTGGGCAAAGCAGAGGCGCTCGTTCAGTAAGATGTTGAGCCCTTTGCAGCGAGGAGAGCAGGTTTTTATCTCTAATCCTACGGGTTCGATGGTGCTTTCTCATACGTCGTTAAAGGCGTTTTCCGGGCGGGGTCGAATTCAGGAATACACGGTCATTGGCTTATGTACTCAAGGCGGCGGGCGCACAGTGAAAGTGAATGATGACTTTCACTTAGATGATCATTGGTCACCGGGAAGAGCTGGCATCGCCTTACCGAGTGCTCCTGCGGAAGGGTTTACGCCTGCCATGGACATGTTGATGATCGCATGTAACCTGCAAGAATTTGTGGAGCGCATGGATGTCATCGTTAACATAGAAACATTGAAGATCTGCTGCCAACACTTGGTTGACGACGACCTCATTCGAACGGTAATGATTGCCATGTTGAAAGACGCTCAAGTGAATGGACTGGCGTCTAAGTTTTTTGATCAGGGTTTGCTGGTGTTGCTGCAGCGCTTTACTGAGCTTGCAGAGAGTTATCATCTTGCAGATTCATTGGTCGGTGGCGCGGAGCAATCACCGGCGAAGCGATCGGTAAACTCTGCAATAGACTATATACGTGATCATCTGGATGAAGAGATTCGCTGCTCAGAGTTGGCGAGGCAGAGCGGGATGGATGAGCGTACGTTCACCCGGGCATTTCGGCGAGAAACCGGTAAGACGCCGTTTCAGTTTTTGACGAATCAGAGAATGCTGCTTGCTCGATTGCTGTTAAAAAAGAACATGTCTGTCACTGAGTGTGCGATGGCAGTTGGCTACGCCAATCCTGCAAAGTTTGCCGCTACCTTTCGGCGCCAGGTCGGGGTTTCACCTTCCGTCTGGCGTTTGGCGGCTAACAAGTAACAAAGTCGTAGCGAACTTTTTGCTCATTTTTGGGGTAGTCGAAAAACTCCAAACGGCCGCAGGTAATGTCTTGCCAACGGGGCTCAGAGAAAGCGATGCCCACAAGTCCTGCGGTGGGAACATTGTCGATGCTGCTTCCGCTCAGCAAGTTCGCGGCTTGTGTTATCGACGGGTTATGTCCGCAAACGAGAATCAGGTCGTGCTGATCACTGGCGTGGCGGATAGCGTGGATCAACTCAGTAATTGTCGCGTCGTAAATGGCCGGATTTTCTACGATGGCTTCTACAGGGAAATGTACTGCACTGGCGACAGCTCTGGCGGTGGTGATTGCCCTAACCGCTGGGCTGGAAATAATTTGATCCGGATAGAGTCCCGCTTTGCGTAGCCGTTTCCCCATTTTGGGGGCGTTCTTGGTTCCGCGTTTGTTTAGCGGGCGATCATAGTCGGCCAAATCCGGAAAATCCCAGCTGGATTTGGCGTGACGGAGTAAAAGCAGTTTCTTCACCGTATCGTCTCGCAATGATTGGGTGATGGCATTGTCTTCGACAAGTGTTACCGTGATATGGAAAGTGTTTAACTGATCGTTCCTGTCGTTCTCACCCGCTTATTGCCTTTACTCGCCGGTTCTGCTCGTCGGGCTTTTGCGCGTTTTTCCTGCTCAGAATCGATAACGTTTTTCAGAGCGATCAGAAAGCCAGTAACGATAAAAGCACCTGGCGGTAGAACGGCAACTAAAAAGCCGGAGTAGTCGCCAAACAGGGTGATTTGCCAGCTAGCTGCTCCCGCGCCAAACAACAGATCCATATTAGCGAACAGGGTGCCGTTACCCAAAATTTCGCGGATGGCGCCGACCGCGCACAAGACGGCGGCAAATCCGGCTCCCATCATCAATCCGTCGATAACCGAGGGCAGGGGGCCATTTTTACTGGCGAAGGCATCGGCGCGACCCAGAATGGCACAGTTGGTCACGATTAGCGGAATAAAGATACCGAGAATCTGATACAGCTCAAAGGTGTAGGCTTTCATGATCAGTTCAATACAGGTGGTAAATGATGCGATGATCATGACAAAGGCGGGCAGGCGCACAGCTTCGCTAACCTGATTGCGAACGAGAGACACCGCGAGATTCGAGCAGACCAATACCAATGTGGTTGCCAGTCCAAGTCCGAGCGCGTTGACCACACTGCCGCTCACTGCGAGCAGAGGACAGAGGCCCAGAAGTTGAACCAGAGCTGGATTATTGTTCCAGAGTCCGTTCTTGATGATCTCGTTATAATCCGCGTTCATTGGCTGCTCACCTCTGCTTGCTGTTCGGCAGTGTCTGCCTTGCGGTCGTTGGTATCAAAGGGTTTCGCTTGCTGTACGAATTCCAACACCTTGCGCACTTGCTTAACAACAGCGCGAGGGGTAATGGTCGCCCCCGTAAACTGATCGAACTTGCCACCATCTTTTTTGACCAACCAATCCTCCAGAGGAGGGTACCCTAAGGACTTGCCGTTGAATCCTGTGACCCAATCGCTCTTTTTGATATCGACTTTATCGCCAAGGCCGGGTGTTTCGTTGTGGGCGAGGACTCGGACTCCAGCAATTTGGCCATTGCGATACACCCCAACGATCAGGCGCAGTTCGCCACTGTAGCCATCCGGCGCCACAGCCGGCACGATAACTGCCGTGGCTTTTCCCTCGATGCGCGCAATATGAATCTCATCTTCGCGTTTTAAGCCCAGCAAAGGCCAATAGCGCTCAGCAACCGGTTGGGTAGCTGTCAGCAGGTCGTTGTCGTGCTGGTCGGCGGGAATAATTTCCAGCAGAGCGCTTTCTGCAGCCGCTCTTTCCGAGGCGGCGATACGATCCTTAGTGCCAGCTTGGGTTGCTGCCAGAATGCTGGCGGTGATTAACGCGAAAATGCCCAGCAATAAGCTGTTTTTCCCAATAGATAAGCCGAGCAGGTTCATTTCTCACCCTTTTCTGTCGCACGGCGGGATTTTTTGTGGCCGTAGGTTCTCGGTACCGTGTAGTAATCAATAAAAGGCGCTGCGATATTCATCAACAGTACGGCAAAAGCAACGGCATCGGGGTAGTTGCCCCAAACCCGAATGACATAAACCAGTGCGCCGATGGCTGCACCATAGATGATACGACCACGGGTACTGACTGCCGACGACACTGGGTCGGTAGCAATAAAAAACGCGCCAAACATGGTCGCACCGGAGAACAAGTGCAGCATCGGCGAGCCGCCACTGTTAGAGCTGCCGCCGTCGTAAAAAATGATCGACAGCAGTAATAGGCTTGCCAGCATGCTGACGGGGGTGTGCCAGGTAAAGACTCTGCGTGCGAGCAATAGTAAGCCGCCGAGGAGGAAGGCGATGTTGACCCACTCCCATCCAGCGCCTGCCAAATGGCCATTTATAAACAGAGGTTCGGCGGCATAGAGATCACTCGCCATAACGCCTTGGCGTTGTTTAAACACATCCAGAGGCGTCGCACCGGTAACCGCATCAATGTGGCCATCGGTGAAGACGAGATGCAAAGATTCCAGAAGCCCTGGAAATTGCGCACTCTCAAGTAGGGGGCGAGGGGTGACCCATTGTGTCATTTCGACAGGGAAAGAGATCAACAAAATGACATAGCCAACCATGGCGGGATTAAAAGGGTTAAAACCCATACCGCCGTAGAGTTGCTTGCCCAAGATAATTGCCGCCAGAGTACCAACGGTGATTAACCACCAAGGGGCAAGTGGTGGCAATGCGATACCGAGCAGAACAGCGGTAACCAGAGCACTGCAATCTTTCAGGTAGAACGCGGGATTGCGGCCTCTCAATTTTAGAATTGCGGCTTCACTGGCGAGGGCGACGGCGCAACCAATCACAATATTGATTAATGTACCGTAACCAAAAAACCAGGTCAGCATGAGAACGCCGGGTACACACGCAAGCATGACCTGTTGCATGACATTGCCCGCATTGCCCCGACGACTGACGTGAGGCGAAGACATTTTCAGCAGTGCCACTAGGAAAGTTCCTCTAATTCAGACTGCAGTTTTTGCAGCTTTTGTTCAATCTTGGTGACGCCCGCTGTGAATGCTGAGACGTTAGGATCGGCTTCCGATTCGGCTTTCTGCAGTCGTTGGCGTGCTTTTTCCAATCGTTGTTCTGTGGCTGTGATTTGAGAACTCAAGCGCTCTGAGTCCGACATGGATGCTTGAGCCTGTGCTTTTTCGCGAGCTCTTTCTATGGCGGCCTGAGCTGGGTCTATGGGGGCTTGTGGTGCCGTTTCTTTTTCGCTTGCTGTCGATGTGGAATCCGTATTAACCGGCTCTGTCGATTCGGGAAGCTGTTCAGCCAGCTCCGCTTCAGCGGCTGCGAGTTTTTCAGTCAGTTTATCAATGCCAACCTGTAAGGCCTCTGCTTTTTCCGCTGGTGCGGCGGCCATTTTTTGGCGGGCTTTCTCCAGCCTTTGACGCAAAGAGTCTATATTGGCCTTCAGCTTTTCCTGAGGCGAGAGGTTCATTTTGGCTTGGGCGCGAGCAATAGCTGCAGCAACAGGATCCGCTGGTTCCGCAGGGGACGTCGTCGAAGGAGATGTCGGTTGCTCTGTTGCAGCATCCTCTAACGGTGTGGATTCAGCTTGATCTTGCAGGGCTTTTAGCTTGTCGCGAACGTCAGCAATTTTAACTTCGGCTTGACGCTGCTGTGCCAACAGCTTATTGCGTTTATCCTCATCGGTCACGCCGAGCTCTGCAATCTGCTGCTGTAGCCGATTGAGCCGCTCCTCACTGCTGCTCAGCGTTCGCTCCAAACGGCTGCGCTGTTCTGTCGGACTGGCTTGGCGGGACTGAGTGGCTCGAGCCATGGCCGCTTGAACCAGATCACCGGTTTTGTCTTTGGGGCGTGCCCTTGCCGCAGTCGCTTCGGGTTTTTTGGCGGCAGTAGCTACGCCGGTGCCGGCACGAGCCTGTTCCGCAGCCTTTTTACGAGCCAAACGCTTGGCTTCTTTCTCGGCCTCAGCGTGCGCCATGCGCGCTTTGCGCTTTTCAAAACGAATGCGGGCGCGATCAGATTTCAGTTTATCGAGTTGCTGTTGGCGGATGGCGCCTTTGGCGGAGCGGTAATACTGTACCAGGGGAATATTACTGGGGCAGACATAGGCGCAAGCGCCGCACTCGATACAATCGCCGATGTTATGTGCTTCCAACCGATCATAGTCTTCCGCCTGGGCATACCAGAAGAGTTGCTGTGGCAGTAAGCTGGCAGGACAAGCTTCTGCGCACATGCCGCAGCGAATACACGCTTGAGCTGGAGCAGGATCCGGCAGTTCGCTGACGCTTGGAGCCAAAAGGCAGTTGGTCGATTTGACCACAGGGGCATCTAGGTCGGTAATGGCAAAGCCCATCATTGGGCCTCCCATGATCACGCGATGACCCGCTTTCTCATTGAAGCCATGGCGGTTTAGGAGGTGGCGAATGGGCGTGCCAAGGCGTACTCGTACATTGCGCTGGCTTTCCAGTGCTTCACCGACCACGGTGGTGATACGCTCGGTCAGGGGTTTACCTTGGCAAATGGCATCGTAAACGGCGACGGTGGTACCAACGTTTTGCATTACGATGCCGATATTCGCCGGTAGCTGGCCTGAAGGCACTTCGCGACCCGTAAGAATCTGAATCAGCTGTTTTTCTCCGCCAGATGGATACTTGGTGGGAAAGCTGACCACCTCGATGCGATCTGTTGCGGCATCTTTGGTTTGCAGCACGGCTTGCTCAACGGCACGAATGGCAAGTGGTTTGTTGTCTTCAATTCCGATGATGACGCGCTTGGGTTGGCCCAGTAGATAATCCAGAATCAATGTGCCTTGCACAAGATCTTTCGCCCTGTTTTGCATCAGCACGTCGTCTGCGGTGATGTAAGGTTCACATTCCGTGCCGTTGATGATTAGGGTATCGATTGTGCAGTTGGAGCGGGGGTTGAGTTTAACGGCGGTCGGGAAGGAGGCGCCTCCCATACCGGTGATGCCTGCGTCGCGAATCTTGGCCAGTAGGGTATCGTGGTCGAGGCTGCGAAAATCCGCACAGCCTTCCGTAATCTGTTCCTCGTCGAGCCCATCTGGCTCTACAACGATGGCTGGTCCGGCGAGCCCGGAAGGATGCGGTAGTGGTCGCTCTTCAATGGCAACAACCGTACCGGAGGTGCTCGCGTGGACTGGCGCGCTGATGGCTCCCTGTGCTTCAGCAATTTTCTCGCCGCGCAGAACCCGTTGGCCAATGTTGACAATGGGCTGTGCTGGTGCGCCGAGATGCTGGCTCAAAGAGTAAACCATGATTTCCGGCAGCTCGAGGTTTCCAAGCGGGCGTTGTAGGGATTGTTCTTTCCGTTCTGGAGGGTGTATACCGCCAGTCAGAGGCCAGATTTTCGTCATGCGGCAGCCCCCCGGGATCCATCTGTCCGCGCCTGATCCGTTGCAATAATGTCTGTGGGACGCACATGATAGGGGGCCGGCTTCTCCCACTTCCAATCACTGAGTTCCTTCGTAACAGGGACCATATCAATACAATCGACGGGACAAGGCTCAACACAGAGGTCGCAGCCGGTGCACTCACTGGTTATTACGGTGTGCATTTGCTTGGCGGCGCCAAGTATGGCGTCGACCGGACAGGCCTGAATGCATTTGGTGCAGCCGATGCATTCATCCTCGCGAATAAATGCGACTTTTTTCACGTCGGATTCTTCGCCATGTTCTTCGTCGAGGGTTGGCGCTTCAACCCCCAGTAGATCTGCCAGCGTGTTAATGGTGCTCTGGCCGCCCGGTGGGCATTTGTTGATTGAATCACCTTCGGCAATGGCTTCCGCATAGGGGCGGCAGCCGGGATAGCCGCACTGGCCACATTGCGTTTGTGGAAGCAGGCTGTCGATTTGTTCAACAATGGGATCGCCTTCAACGCGAAATGCTATGGCCGCGTAGCCTAAAATAGCGCCGAATACGAGAGCGAGTAAGACCAGGGCGATAATGGCTGCCGCCACCGGGTGGTTCGAAAGAAATTCCAACATGATTACACCAACCCGCTAAATCCCATAAACGCCAGTGACATCAAGCCCGCGGTAATCATGCCTATGGCGGCACCTTGAAATGGGACAGGGATATCGGCTGCGGCGAGTCGCTCGCGCATGGCAGAAAAGAGTACCAGCACGAAGGAGAAGCCTAATGCTGCGCCAAATCCGTAAAGTGCCGATTCAGCAAACGTGTGCATTTTGGCTGTGTTTTGCAGGGCGACCCCCAGTACCGCACAGTTGGTGGTGATTAGCGGCAGAAATACACCGAGGACGCGATAGAGCAGTGGGCTGGTTTTTTCAATAAACATCTTGGCAAACTGTACAACCACGGCAATGACAAGAATAAATGCAATGGTTTTTAGGTATTCAAGCCCAAGTGGAGACAGCACGTATTCATGTACGAGATAGCTGCAGATGCTGGCAAGGGTCAGGACAAAGGTGGTTGCACCGCCCATACCAATGGCGGTTTCCAGTTTGTTGGAAACACCCATAAATGGGCAGAGTCCCAGAAACTGTACCAACACAAAATTGTTGACCAGAATTGTGCTGATCAATATCACCACGAATTCAGTCATCGCCTGACTCCAGTATAAAAAGTGAACATTCTAATCAATGGGCCGTGTCAGCCCTAATCTGTTTTGCCGTTGAGGCTGACCGGCGGCTTCAATAAGCGGCCGGTCGCTAGATTACATAATGCGTTGGCCGGGTTTAGCGCCACTGTCGGGCTGCAAGAGGTAGATCTCTTCTCCGCCAGGGCCTGCGGCCAGGACCATGCCTTCGGACATGCCAAATTTCATTTTGCGCGGCGCAAGATTGGCCACCAGTACGGTCAACCGACCTTCCAGCGCTTCTGGGGTGTAAGCACTTTTGATGCCGGAGAATACCTGCCGGGTTTCACCGCCCAGATCCAACGTCAGTTTCAACAACTTCTTGGCGCCTTCTACGGCCTCTGCTTTGGCGATCAGTGCGACGCGCAGATCGACCTTGGCAAAGTCATCGAAGCTGATTTCGGCGGCGATGGGTTCTTTTTGCAGTTCGCTGGTGGCCTCGCTGGGGGAGGCGGCGGTTTGCAGTTCAGCCAATTCGGCTTTTGCGGCGGCTTGCATGGCTTCGATTTGAGGTGCTTCGACGCGCTTCAGAAGAGGTTTGAACGCTTGAATGGCAACGGACCCGCGATAGGTGAGGGGGTGCTGCCAATCGAGCACTTCATCCAGAAAGGCTTCGGCATCGGCGCTCAACGTTGGTACCACTGGCTTCAGGAAGCGCACGAGAGCCCGAAACATGTTGATGCCCAAACTGCAGATCGCGAGAACCTGGGCTTCGCTGCCCTCTTGTTTGGCGAGAGACCAGGGAGCCTGCGCGGCGATGTACTCATTAGCCGCATCAGCCAAACCCATGATTTCACGCATTGCCTTGCTGTATTCACGGTTTTCGAAATAGTTGGCGATGACGCTGTCTGCTGCTTCAAATTTGGACCACAGTTCTGGATCGCAAGGCTCGGCGTTGAGGACACCACCATTTTTCTGGACGAACTTGGCCGTACGGCTGGCGATATTAACCACTTTGCCGACCAGGTCGCTGTTTACCCGCTGTACAAAGTCTTCCAGATTGAGATCCAGATCTTCCACGCCGCTGCCCAGTTTGGCCGCAAAGTAATAGCGCAGGTAGTCTGGGTTCAAGTGGTCGAGATAGGTTCTCGCATTAATAAACGTGCCGCGGGACTTCGACATCTTTTTGCCATTGACCGTCAAAAAGCCGTGAACACAGACTTTGGATGGCGTGCGGAAATCCGCTGAGGTCAACATGGATGGCCAGAAGAGCGCGTGGAAATTGACGATGTCCTTACCGATAAAATGGTACAGCTCGGTGGTGGATTCTGCATTCCAGTAATCGTTGAAGATGCCATCGGCTGTGTCTGGATTTTGCGAAACCAACCAGTTTTTAAAGCTGGCCATATACCCGATGGGGGCATCCAGCCATACGTAGAAGTACTTCTCGGTTTCACTGGGGATTTCAAAACCGAAATAGGGCGCATCGCGGGAGATATCCCACTCTTGCAGTCCGCTGTCTAGCCATTCGGCGAGTTTGTTGGCTACTTCATCCTGGAGGTGACCGGCACGGGTCCACTCTTTAAGAAAGTCCCCGAAGGCTGGCAAAGTAAAAAACAGGTGATCGCTTTCTTTGGGAACCGGCGTCGCACCAGAGAGTACCGATTTGGGGTCGATCAACTCCATAGGTGCATAAGTGGCGCCGCAAGCCTCGCAGTTGTCGCCGTATTGATCTGGCGTTTTACATTTTGGGCATGAGCCTTTGATGTAACGGTCGGCCAAAAATAGGGATTTTTCAGGATCATAGGCCTGAGTGATGGCGCGACGTGCGATGTGCCCATTGGCCTCCAGGCGCTTGTAGATCAGCTCGCAAAGCGCTTGATTTTCTGGCGAATGGGTCGAGTGGAAGTTGTCAAAACCGATGTTGAAATCGGCGAAATCACGCTCGTGTTCTTCTTTTACGCGGGCAATCTGCTCTTCAGGGGACAGCCCCAGTTGTTCCGCTTTAAGCATGATCGCAGTGCCATGCGCGTCATCGGCACAGACGTAAGTGCATTCGTGGCCGCGCATTTTCTGGAAGCGCACCCATATGTCGGTCTGGATGTATTCCACCAAGTGTCCGAGGTGGATTGAGCCATTGGCGTATGGCAGGGCGCTAGTGACCAGAATTCTACGGCGGTCTGTCATTGGAGGAACGTCTCCCGGCGTTGTGACAGTGAAAAACACGGCAGGCCTTAAGGCCCGTTAAAAAAGCGCGCAACTATAGCATTTTTGGATCGAATGAGCATTTTTTAGACCGCTATTTGAATTTGGATAAATTCATGGGGATTACCCTGTGCTAAAACGGCGGCCGTGTTTGAGAAAGTCATCTAAAGTTAACATTGTGACCGTGTTGATTGTGGTGTGACACGGTTTTCCCGTGTCTTTGGATAGACTCCGGCTAGTGTGGATATGGAAAGGTTTACTCCTGATACGATTCAGTAAGGTAGGCGCAAATATGACCTTATACGCAAAAACTCGCAAAGGCATCGAGGAGGTCCGCTCTCGCTCTGGTGCGGTCGACGCCAGAACCCGGCGGGCTCTGATCCTATGCAATGGTCAAATGAGCACCGATGAAATTCTCGCTGCATTGGGCAACGAAGAGGCAATGAAAGCTCTGGATTGGCTGAAAAAGGAAAATTATATTGCGCCAGCGGGCGCTACAACCGCGCCGATTATGGCTGCAGTGGGCCGTTTTTCGGCAGATTTGAATCGATTACCGACAAAACGGTCTCCCAAGGATGTATTAAAAGCCCGTCACTTTATGGTTCATACGATTGGCCATTTCTACGGCGAGGAGGGCCATGCTCTCCTGAGGTCGCAAATTGCAGAAACCCATACCCGATTTGCCTTGAAGGCTCTCTACCCGGAATGGGCTGAAATTATGGAAAATTTCGATCAGTTTCCAAAACTAAAAAAAGAATTGTTCAAGGTGCTGTAGAGCCGACGCGGGCCTTGCGATGAGTGTCGACGAGGCCCTGCCGATCATTGTTCAGATTTTTTAGGCAATGGGTGCATTACTTAAGTCATCGTTCGGATTAAATTCATATTCCGGATCTGGCTGTAGCTCTTCCTGAAATTCTTCCACATGCTGCTCCACCGCTGTGACTGGCCGATCGTATTGGGCAACGTGGAAGATGGCATCCCCTTCGTAGACCAGTGGCAAGTTGGTTCTGCCAATGACTACGCCATCCTGGGTCGCTTGCATGGTCGCTTCCTGGGTTCCCAGTGGGTCTGCGATTAACGCCAACACCTGTCCTTTGCTGACTTTGGCGCCAAGCGGAACCAGCGTGCGCAGAATGCCGCTCTCGGGTGCTCTTAACCAGTGTGTTTGGTAGCTGATAATCGGCGTGCGATGAACTTTGCGGCTTTGGCTTTTACGTAGCATGCCAATGCTGCGCATGACGTTGATGATGCCCTTGAGGCCTGCCCGAATGTGCATTTCATCAAACCGCAGAGCCTCTCCGGCTTCATACAGGATAACCGGGATTCCTGCTTGCCCGGCCGCATCGCGCAGGGATCCGTCGCGCAGTTGCGCATCAATGGCCAGTGGCACACCGAAAGCTTCTGTCATGGCTTGGTTGCGCTCGTCGGAGAGGTCGGCGCGAATCTGGGGAAAATTACTGCGATGTCTGGCGCCGGTATGTAGGTCAATCCCATGGGTGGACTTGCGTACAATCTCGCGAAAGAAAGTGTAGGCGGTGCGTCCTGTCAAAGACCCCTTGCTGGAGCCAGGAAAGGATCGATTGAGGTCTCGACCATCAGGCAAGTAGCGGTCGTGATGTACAAAGCCGTAGACATTGACGATAGGAATGGCGAGCAGGGTGCCTTTGAGCTTTTCCAGACTTCGGTGCTGAAGCAGTCGGCGTATCACCTCTACGCCGTTGATTTCGTCTCCGTGAAGCGCCGCGCTGACGAAAAGCACCGGCCCCGGCCGGCTTCCCCGTATCACCTGTACCGGGATGGAAATGTTATCGTGGGTGTAGAGTGGCGCGACAGGAATATCGACCAGGCGCCGTTCGCCAGGGGCGATGTCCACACCGCCGATGTTGAGTAGATCAGGGGGAGAGTCGTTACTTTTAGCGCGAGGCATTAGGTCGAGATGGGCTCCTGTGAGAGGCTATAGGATTTCTGCGGGTCGACCAGAAAGCGGCCGTGCATGGCGGTACGGCCGAGCAATGCTCGGAATTTCATTGTATCCCGGTCAGTAAGCGTGACTTCGGCAGGAAACTCGGCTTCACCAATTTTAATCTGGGTCTCGATCACATAGCGCATTTCTTCATGGCCGCCGGAATCCCTTACGGTTCTCCGATCTTTCACGCGAGCTTCACAGTTGGCTTGAAGATCATTGTTTTCCTGTTCAGGGTGGACAGAGAAGCGTACCCATAATTCGCCATCTTTATCAAAGGGTTCAACAAAGAAGGCGTGTAGTGCACTGGTTCTGGCGCCGGTATCGACTTTCATTTTGATGCGCTCAATGCCGAGCGCCGGGAGTGATGCCCACTCCCGCCAGCCGATGGTGAGTTTTTCAGACATGACAGTGTTCTCGTTTGTCCTGCAGGACCTGTCTTCATAAAAAGGGTTTGCCCATGAATAATAGGAAACCCCTTGCAAGGCAGAGGCCTGGCCGCGAATAAAGATCGTTCAAATACTCAGGGTTCGCGGTCCGGAGCATTATTGGGGTTGAGGTTATTGTCTGTTTCCAGCTCCTGCACGGCGGGCATGCGTTTGCGTCTGGCACGCGCCGGTACCATACCGCGCATGGATTCCAATTTCCCGAAGCAGAGCAGTTTGTCATCGGCCTCAAGAACGCGATCAGCACGTGGGTTGGGAATAACTTTGTTTCCGCGATAGAGCGTTAAAACGTTGATGTCACTCTCGCTAAGGCGGGTCTCAGCGATGGTCTGCCCAACAAATTTGGAGCCTTCGGGAACATAAATTTCGCTGACGCCATAACCGCGGCTAACCGTGAGTCGCTGTCGCACATCGATCTCTGGAAAGTCCACTTGAGCGGCTATGTAATCAATGACCGCGCCGGCAACGTCGAGGCCGGTAGCCTTTTCGATACCTTCTAATCCGGGGGAGGAGTTGACTTCCATTACCTGTGGGCCGTTCTTGCCTTCCAGCATGTCGACGCCCGCAACGCGCAGCCCCATGATCTGGGCACAGCGAACCGCTGTCTCAGCGTATTCTTCTGGCAGGTCTACCGGCTCAGCAATTCCACCTCGATGCACATTGCTGCGAAACTCCTGTCCTTGTGCAACACGGCGCATAGCTGCAACCACTTGGTCACCGACAACAAACGCGCGAATGTCTTTGCCTTTGCTTTCGGCGACGAATTTTTGCACCAGCACATTTTGCTTCTGGCTTTGTAACAATTCGATAATGGCCTCTGCCGCTTTTACCGATTCCGCCAGCAGTACACCTATCCCCTGGGTCCCCTCAATTAACTTAATGATGACCGGGGCGCCACCAACACGCTCGATGGCTGGCAGTACGTCTTTCTTGTCGCGAACAAAGGTGGTTTTGGGAATGCCAATATGATGTCGACTGAGAATTTGCAGGCTGCGCAGTTTATCCCGGGAATTCAAAATACCGTGGGCGGTATTCGCGCAAAAAACATCCATCTGCTGAAATTGTCGAACGACCGCCGTACCGTAATAGGTAATGGATGCGCCGATACGTGGCAGTACAGCATCAAAATTATCCAGGGGTTTCTGACGGTAAAATAGGTCCGGCGAACCGCGATCCAGATCGATGGCGAATTTTAAGGTGTTGAGGATATGTACCTCATGGTCGCGTTGTTGCGCCGATTCCTTAAGGCGTCGCGTACTGTAGGCATCAGGCGCGCAAGACAAAATTCCAAGTTTCATAGATAGGCCAGTTCCGGCTGGTTTAACGAATTAACACGTGAGTTATTGGCGATTATGATGTGGTATACGCAGGAAGATCGGGCTGCGATTCAGTTTTTGCGATAACCTTCCCAAGATAAGTCCGGCAACAGTAATTCAATTTCTGCCCGTGTGCCAGTTGTACCTTAGGTGCTATGTGAGAAGGTGAGTTACCGGGATGGTGTGAGGCATATAGAGAGGTAGAAAAGGATGACAGAATCCGAACAGATTGCGTCTTGGATGGAAGAAATTGCCGCCTTGGCGCTTCCGGATACAGATTTCCAACTGGGCGAGATTGCCGAGGTGGCAAATCTCCATGTGACAGGGGCAGGGTTAAACCTTGAGCTGCGGATGATGATCCCGGCAGAGGGCTGTCGCCCACAGCTGCAAAGTGAGATTTCAGCCTGGTGCCAGAAACATGGTGTGTCTTTGGCTGAGCTCGATATCGATACCGAGGTGCTCGCGGCTCCTGCTGCAGCGACGGAAACCGGTATTCCTGGGGTCAAAAATATATTGGCCGTGGCATCCGGCAAAGGGGGGGTTGGAAAATCGACCACGTCAGTGAATTTAGCCTTAGCTCTGGCCGCTGAAGGCGCAAAAGTAGGCATTCTCGATGCCGACATTTACGGCCCCAGTATTCCCACGATGTTGGGTGCAGCGGGGCAGAGACCGGAGGTTCATTCCGGCAAAATCATGGATCCAGTTCCCGCTCTGGGGCTTTCATCCAACTCGATCGGCTATTTGGTCGATGAAAACGCCGCCATGGCTTGGCGTGGCCCCATGGCGACTGGCGCGTTGCAGCAACTGTTGCGTCAGACCCGCTGGGGTAATCTCGATTATTTGGTGATCGATATGCCGCCGGGCACCGGTGATATTCAACTAACGCTGGCGCAAAATGTTCCTGTTACCGGAGCGGTTGTTGTCACCACACCCCAGGACATCGCACTTCTGGATGCTCGCAAAGGCATCGAGTTGTTCGACAAGGTCAGTGTGCCTGTTGTTGGAATTGTGGAGAATATGTCGACGCACATTTGCAGCCAGTGTGGGCACGAGGAGGCGATTTTTGGTCACGGAGGTGGTGAAAAGCTTGCCGCCCAGTTCGGAACCCAACTGCTTGGTGCGCTACCTCTGAGCTTGGCGATCCGCGAGCAGGCCGACAGTGGTTTGCCGACCGTTGCGGCGGATAAAAACTCTGATGCCGCGCTCAGCTATCGCCGCATTGCCCGTCGAGTAGCCGCCATTCTGTGTATTAGCAATCAGGCGGAGTCGCTGCCGACCATCGAGATCAGTGACGATTAAGCAGTCTGTGCGGCGAATGGTGCTGGCTCCAGCCTATTGATCGCTGGTTAGCCTAGCGCTCGTGACGGGATGGCTCTCGGCCGGGAAACTCAGTAGAATTCGCGCTTTTGGATCTCCAGGCAATGAGCGATGAGTGTAAACCGCTTCTCTGGGTAACTGCGGGGAAGATCCAGTACATTTTTTGCTTTGGGAGAATACGCCAGTCATGTCTATCAAGTCCGACAAGTGGATCCGTCGCATGGCGGAACAGGAAGGAATGATCGAACCGTTCGAAGCGGGCCAGATTCGTCACGATGCTGACGGTCAGCGCTTGGTCTCCTACGGAACGTCCAGCTACGGTTACGACGTACGTTGCGCCAATGAATTTAAGATCTTCACCAACGTACATTCCGTGGTGGTTGATCCTAAGCACTTCGATGAAAACAGCTTTGTCGATGTTCAGGAAGATGTGTGCATTATTCCGCCCAATTCGTTTGCTCTCGCACGCACCGTGGAGTATTTCCGCATTCCCCGCAGTGTGTTGACCATCTGCCTTGGAAAATCCACCTACGCGCGCTGTGGCATTATTGTAAACGTGACGCCATTAGAGCCTGAGTGGGAAGGGCATGTGACCTTGGAATTTTCCAATACCACGCCGCTGCCAGCGAAAATCTACGCCAATGAAGGCGTGGCGCAGATGTTGTTCTACGAATCAGATGAAGTCTGCGAAACCTCCTACAAAGATCGCGGTGGCAAATATCAAGGGCAGCGCGGGGTGACCTTGCCACACGCGTAAGCCTCTCAATCACCGATCTATTCTTCGCGAAAGCCGTTGCCGCTCGGTAACGGCTTTCCGCTTTCGCGTTTCTCCGCGAATTCCTGACATCCAATTCCTTTATTGAATGGTATAAGCTTCAGGGCATCTGTTCTTTGCTCGGAATGCGCCTCTCTCGAATGTCTAAGGATGTTTTATGACACAAGTTCGTTTACCCGTCGCCTTGTTAATCTGCCCCACGCCAGAGGCGTTGCTCTCATCATTGCAGACACGTTGTGAGCTCGTGCATTGGTACGACCTTTCCGACGCAGAGCAGGGCGCCTGGCTGCAAGAGCAAGCCTCTGCGGTGACAATCGTAATGACGAGCGGCAATCTCGGCTGTCCCAATCAACTTGTCGATCAATTGCCGGCCCTGAAGTTGATTGCCATCAACGGCGTCGGTTTTGACAAAGTGGATATCCCATACATGCAAAAGCGTGGTGTTGCGGTGACCAATACCCCCGGGGTATTAACCAACGATGTTGCCGACCTGGCGGTGGGATTGGTACTGGGTTTGTTCCGCAACCTTCACCACGCTGATGCGTTTGCCCGTCGGGGCGATTGGCAAAAAGCGAATTTCCCGCTGGCCAGACAAGTCTCCGGTCGACATTTCGGTATTGTTGGCTTGGGCCGGATCGGAATGGCCATTGCCCAACGTCTGTCGGCTTTTGGGAAAGTCAGTTATACATCGCGTCAACCCAAAACTTGTGACTATAGCTACGTCGATAATCTGGAGACATTAGCTCGTAATGTGGATGTGTTAATTCTCTGCGCGGCGGCTACCCCGGAAACCAGACACATCGTTGATCGCAACATTCTTGCTGCACTCGGTTCTGAAGGTGTTTTAGTGAATATTGCCCGCGGCGCTTTAGTGGATGAAAGCGCGCTGGTTGATGCTTTGCAAAGTGGCGCCATCGCCGGCGCGGCTCTGGATGTTTTCGAGCAGGAACCGTTAATTCCTGAGGGGTTGGTAAACAGCGATCGCGTTTTGTTAGCGCCACATATCGGCAGTGCAACAGTGGAGTGCCGGGCGGCGATGGCCGATCTGGTGCTGGCGAATATCAACGCGTATCTGAACGAAGAACCTTTGCTGACGCCAGTTGATTAATTTAGAACGCAGTTCAAGTCATTTTTGCCGATCGCTTTACGTTCTCGGTTTTTATTTCGACCAACAGCTTCGCTAGCTTTCCACCCCTTGAGCCTCAAGACGAAATTGTTTTGGGGTGATCCCCGTGTGCCGTTTGAAAAAGCGGCTAAAATGCGCCGGATCAATGAAGCCCAAATCGGTGGCAATTTGAGAGGCTGTGCTGTTGGTGTAAACCAACGTTCGTTGGGCTTCAGTCAGTATTCTTCGGTGAATAAGCTGTAGGGCCTTAGATTGCCGAAAGCGTTTGCATAGGTTGTTCAAATGCGTGGCGGAAATGCCAATCTGATTTGCATACCAGTCGACACTGTGCTGTTGATTGAAGTGGTGCTCAACGAGTTCGATAAAGTTCTCAACATGCCAGTTGGCTGCTGAATCTTCCTGTTGTGTTTGGTCGGGTTGTAAGTGACGATCAATCCATATCGCGAGAGCCTGAATGAGGCTTTCCAGTTGCAGTTCCCGGTGGGGCTGCTGAATGTGAGTCTCCAGACACACGCCATGCAGTAATGTGCTTATGTATTCCTGGTGCTCCGCCGTTGACAGCTTGTGACCAGACGCTTGCAGCCAGTGAAGTTGTCCTAACCGATCTTCTAAGGTTTTGAGCAGTGGTCTCGCCACAAATAAGACGTATCCAGAAGAATGCTCTTGCCAGAGAAAGGTATGAACGCTTTGGGCGGGCACGATCAGTAGGTCGCCGGGCGCGACTAGGTATTTTTGAGCGTCGACCTCGGCTTTGCCTTGTCCTGTTAACAGAAAAAAGACCTGGAGCAGATCCGGGTGGCGGTGAGGCTTAATTTGCCAGTCGTATTGGGCGCTGCGAATACTCAGTTCTTCGCAGTGGGCACGATCCAATAGGGGCCAGGGCGTTGGCTCGCCGTAGAAGTCGGTCGCGGGAATATTGTGATGTCCGGCCATGGGCTGTTAGAAAATTGATAATTATGTTGAGTGTTATTTCTAATTTATACCAAAAGAATCTTTGCTATCCTAGCATCTGGCGCCAGGCGGTAAATTTTGTTTAAGTATTGAGCAATTAGTGCCGTATACCTCGTAATTGCCAGCGATAGCTTGTAAAGTCACGCGGTTTGTAGTCCCCGCATTATTCTTACTCTGTCCGACTGCGTTTGTGGACTTATCCCGAGCAGACCTCCGAAATTGTATTGATCACCCCTTTGTGCTCCGGCTCTGGTGGGCCACCGTTCGCGCTTTGGTGGTGTGTTGAACGCTGCAGTAACTGATTGTTTTATAGGAAGAAAACCCTTGGTAACAAGTAACGGAAAAACCATTGGAAGAAAAGAGTTTATCGCGCTGATGGCGGTGGTCATGTCTCTCACGGCTTTGACCACCGATGCCATGTTGCCTGCGTTACACGCTATTGGTGTGGAATTACAGGTTGCCACAGCGGCAGATACCCAGCTGATTATCTCGGTCATGTTTATCGGGATTGCGTTGGGACAGATCGCTCTTGGCCCTCTTGCAGACAGTCTAGGTCGCAAGCCAACGATGCTGATAGGGATTGGCATTTTCCTGATAGGCTCGGTATTAACGATTGTCGCAGATGATTTTGGCACCATGATGGTTGGTCGACTGATCCAGGGGTTGGGGATGGGCGCGCCGCGAGTTTTGTGTATGGCGATCATTCGAGATCAGTTTCGGGGCCGCGAGATGGCCCAAATCACATCCAATATCATGAGTATTTTTATATTGGTGCCGATGTTGGCGCCAATGTTTGGGCAATCCATGCTGTTTCTGGGGGAGTGGCGATTGATTTTCGCCGCAATATTTGTCTTTGGGCTTTGCGTTGGCCTTTGGTTTTATTTGCGTATGCCAGAAACACTGTCGGCAGACAATAAGGTGCCTTTTTCATTGTCTCGCATTACGCGCACCACGGCGATGATTTGCCGGAATCGTGCGATCATGCTTTATACGCTTGCGACGGGCTTGGTTTTTTCGGGCTTTGTGGCCTATCTAAGTTCATCGGCGACGATATTCCAGTCGATCTATAAAATGGGTGATTCGTTTGCACTCATTTTTGCGGCGATTGCGCTGGGTATTGGTATCGGTTCACACATGAATAGCCGCTTGGTCATGCGGTTTGGCATGGCGCCAATCGTTTACGCTGCAGCGATGTTGGTGTTGGCGTCTTCGTTGATTTACATGGGCGCCACTCTCATTGTGGGGACGAATTTGCCGCTCTGGTGTACTTGCCTTTGGCTAGTGTCGGTTGTGTTTTGCAATGGGTTGGTGTTTGGAAATCTCAATGCAATGGCAATGGAGCCGCTGGAGAAAAATGCCGGGATTGGTTCAATGGTGGTTGGTATGTTATCGACGCTGATTTCGGTTCCGCTGGGTGCGTTCGTCGCCCGATCTATGGGGAGTGATATGCTGCCGCTGGCCATCGGCTTTTTTGTTTTTTATCTGGTTGCGCTACTGGTTGTAAAGCTGGCAGGTCGGTTTTCTGAGCCTGTGACGCGTTAGGGGCCTCGTAGGACTCGACAATCTTCCTCGGAATCATTTTAATCAGCGTTTTGTTGCTGGTTACTTATCTTGAAACTTAGAAGTAAACTGATCGTCAGCTTTACCGCTGTCACTTTGATACTCGTGCTTCTGCTCTTTCTGGTGTTGCGTTGGAGCTTTGGTCGTGGTGCAGAGGCTTATATTCTCCAGCAAGACCGAGCTGAATTGGAAGCTTACGGGGAAGCCTTGTCCCGTTGGTATTCGATTCACCCGTCCTGGGAGCCCTTGTCTGATCGAAATCAATGGCATGCGTGGCTGGAGCAAAATGATCCCGATCCAAACAGCGGCAGCAGGGGACCTGGACCAGAGTTTCAACCCGGCGATAGCAGACCTCCTTCAGGCCCGCCTGATGGCAGGGGGCCTAATGGGCCGGGTGGTGGACCTCCTGACAATGGCGCCGGTCCGGTAAAGCCATATTTTTTGCTGTCACCGGATGGCAATCTGTTAGCCGGGGAAAGGCGCGAAATCGGAATGCAATTTCCGATAAAAGACCCTGCAGAAAAGCTTCAGGCTTATTTGGCATTGCCTCCGCCACCATCACGATTGACAGGGTTTTGGAATAATCCGCTGGTCAATCAAAGCTTTGAAATTCTTTTGCTTCTTTCCGTGTGTGGCTTGTTGTTGTCGATCCTCGCTGCTGTGATCTTTTCATCGCGCTGGGTTGGCCGCCTGCTTGCTTTGCATGCGCATGTTGGCGTGCTTGCTCAGGGAGAATATGGTCGCCAGATGCCTGTGGATGGTCGAGATGAGATTGCTGAATTGTCTCTGCAATTAAACGAACTCTCCTTACGTTTGCAGTCATCCCGCGATCAACGGAAACAGTTAACGGCAGACATTTCTCACGAATTGCGAACGCCACTGGCAAATTTACGTGCGGGGTTGGAAGCGATGCAGGATGGCCTTTTGCCGGCGGATGGTAAGGGCTTGGAGGCTCTGTTGGGGCAGGTGCTAAGACTGAATCAACTGGTTGAAGATCTCTATCAGCTCTCTTTAGCCGATGCTGGCGTGTTGACTTGCCATCGAGAGCCGCTCGATCTGTCAGTGCTCGTTAGCGCGGTTATTAGCGATTACCGACTGCGAATCGAGGAAGCCGGCCTCAGTATAGAATGGGTGATCGATCGTGAAAATCGATATGACGTGCTCGGTGACAAGGGGAGATTAACGCAGTTGCTAACCAACTTGCTGGAAAACAGTCTGCGTTATACGGATGCGCCTGGCAAGATTAGTGTTTCGATTTCAAAGCGGGATAACGAAGTAATTTTGGTTGTCGAGGATAGTGCACCCGGAGTTGCGTCCGAGTATTTTACGCATTTGACCGATCGTCTGTTTCGTGTCGACAAATCCCGTAATCGTGTTAGCGGAGGTGCCGGCCTTGGGTTAAATCTGTGTCTCGCGATCGCAAAAATGCACCAGGGTGATTTGCAGATTACCGCCAGTTCGCTGGGGGGAATTGCCGTTACATTTTCTTTGGAGTTAGCCCCATGACATTGCCTCCGCAGATTTTGCTCGCCGAAGATGAGCCATTGTTGGCTCAGGCACTGTCGGCCTACCTTAAGCAGGATGGTTATCAGGTTTGCGTTGTAGATGATGGCGCCGAGGTAATCCCGACGTTTGAGCGAGTCAAACCGGGCATGTTGTTACTAGACATTATGCTGCCGAATATTGATGGCATGGTGCTGTGTCGTGAAATACGAAAAGTTAGCCAATTGCCAATACTCATGTTAACGGCGCGCGTGGATGAAGTGGATCGTTTACTGGGGTTGGAACTGGGCGCTGATGATTATATTTGTAAGCCCTATAGCCCTCGAGAGGTTCTCGCTCGCATTCGAGCCGTTTGGCGTCGTTACGAGATTTATCAGGAGAATTCTTCTGGCTCAGACAATACCTCGCCGACAGAGGAGGTCGTTTTGGATGAGAAAACACTGACGGTGCATTGGCAGGGCAAATCGGTGGAGTTGACTCTCGTTGAATTCAGGCTTCTACAGACATTGCAGGGCGAACCTCGCCGAGTGTTTAATCGTCAACAATTGATGAATCGTATTTATAACGACAGCCGTATCGTCAGTGATAGAACCATAGATTCACACATCACCAAGTTACGGCGCAAGTTGCAAGATGTTGGGCTTTCACAAGACATTATTCGATCGGTTTACGGCGCCGGTTATAAGATCAACTTGCCGATTTGATCCATTTCGTTTTTACTGTTACTGGAATTTCTTCTTTGAGTTTGTTCGGCCCTAGGTTGTTATTTCCATATTGTTTGCACATTCCCTTGTTATTCTGAACTGAGATTTTCGGACACACGTCTGTATTTGACCACGGTTTCCGTGTGCCAAGTGTGTCTTTTCATCGGCATTTGCTGTTTGATTCATTCGTCTCAGGAAGAATTCTAATGAAAGATCGCTCGTTGAGATCTCTGTTGCTTTTGGCCTCTTTAACCTTGCCTGTCGCATACCTCAGTGGTTGCGGTGGAGACTCAAGCAGTGGTGATTCTGACTCCACAGAAACAACAACAGAAACCACAACAACCACGACCGACGATAGCACCACGACGGATACGTCAGATGATTCGAGTACGACGGCCATCGATACATCCGGTGTCGACATTACTGATTGTGAAAGCGATACGGACATTGAAACAGTGGTCTGCGCGGCTGAAAGCTTTATCTCTACCCTGACCTCCGATGAGCAGACTTCGTTAATTTACGACTGGTCAGATTCCACGGCGAAAACCACTTGGTCAAATTTCCCTGTTGGAATTGCGTCTCGTAATGGTTTGAGGTTTGGGGATTTAAGTGAGGAGTCTGTTACTGCAGCATTGGGCGTGGCTAGGGCTGCTCTGAGTGAGGCGGGCTACGAAGATTTTATTGCTATGCTAAAAGCAGATGATTATCACTTATCCCAGTGAAGGGGTTCTGGTATCCAGTTTGACGACAGAGCAGCAAAGCTTGGTCAAGCAGGCCATCGCTGGTTGGGTGGAAGACTATGCTGCAGATGTTTCTGACGCGCGTATGGCGGAGTATACTTCGGATGCCGTTCTTGCCGAGACCTATATTGCTTGGGGAGGGACAGAGTCAGCGGGGGTGGATGTTGATGTGAATGGCACTTATATGCGAATTGATGGCCCTCGGCTTTGGATAGAAGTTGCCTGCCAAAATGGGATCGTTATACAAAATGAAACCCATTACCACACAATCTTTCGCGACAAGTCAATGGATTATGGGAATAGTCTGTGAGTGCGAAAGGTATCAGTCTGCAGGCGAGTCGCAATTCTACTTGTCTGTACGTCCTCTTTTTGCTCATTTTTGTATTTGGCTGCGCAAATGCACGGGCCCACGATGCGCTGACGAGCGGTGTCTGGTTGGATATCGGGTCTAAACATGTCTTTCTGGAAACGGTGGTCCCGGTCAATCAGTTGGCATTGGCGTTACCGGAATTCTCAGAAAAAGTGACCGTGTTACGTGAAGCCGACAGGGAGCTGTTAAAAGAGTATTTTATTGAGCACGTCGGCTTGCTCGGGAAGGATGAGAAGCGTTTTCCCGGTAAGGTTTTAGCGCTGTCGTTGGCAGATCAGGAAGGGCAAAGGTTTCTATCGGTTCAAATGGCGTTTTATTTGTCCGATTCATCTGACAGTGAGGGCTTGTTATTGCTCGACGATGCCGTACTGCACCGGGTCGTCAGTCACAAAACCTTTGTTTTGATACGCTCAGATTTTCGTCGTGGAATGGTGTCTGGCGATGTCACCCAGATAGGCGTTATACGCTACCGGCACAATTCTCTGCCATTAGTTGAAGCATCCGGTGATCGCTGGCAAGGATTCGTCGCCATGTTGATGTTAGGGGCTGAACACTTTTGGGAGGGAACCGACCATCTGCTGTTTTTACTGGGGATTCTATTGCTGACACCTGTGTCTGCCTGGCAGCGCAGGGCACGAAGAAAGGTTGCGGCAAAAACGCTCCTGTTGTCGATTACCGCGTTTACCCTGGGTCACTCAATATCTCTGGCTGCGGCATCTCTCGGTATTTTGGTGATTCCTGCCAGGCCGATCGAAGTGTTGGTTGCATTGTCAATTCTGGTGGTTTTTGTTCAAGTGTTGCGGGGAGTGGGAGGGCGCCATCGTGGAGTTTGGTTGGCTGGAGGTTTCGGGTTGATTCACGGTCTCGCCTTTGCCGGTGTATTGATGGATATGAAACTGGTTGGTGCTGATCTGGCCGTGGCACTCCTCGGATTTAACCTCGGCCTTGAATGTTTGCAGTTGCTTGTCATCGGTCTGTTGATTCCGTGCTTTTATCTGCTGGGGGATTCGCGGTTTGGTTCCTGGGTTGTCAGAGGTGTTTCGGTGTATGCCATGATTCTAGCCGGAGGTTGGGTTGTGGGGCGTTGGTTGGCAATACCCAGTCCTGTCGCCGGTTTGGATTCCTTGTTAACTGAACACAAACTCGCCATTTTCTTGGGGTTTGCGGTGTTGTGTTTACTGCAGGGAATGCGACGATCACGAGGCCATCGGGCGTCCTCTATCGCCACCTATACGATTGATTAAGTTGTTCTTCCGAGTGCACGGTTCCCCATTCCTGTAAGTCGGGGGGTGGCGTGCCACTGTACAGCTTTTACCCAATTCTGTTAGTCTTCCGGTCCCCCCCGACAACTTGAAACTCTGTTTTCCTGATCTTTGGATCAGGCTGGGTTTATAGCGCCCATATATCGAGTTTTGCCTCACGTCTAATTCATTGAGTAGTACTATGACTATAAAAATACGTCTCAGTCTGATGATGTTTTTGCAGTTTTTTGTTTGGGGTGGCTGGTTTGTAACCCTTGGAACGTTTCTAGCGAAAAACCTCTCCAGTAGCGGTGCCGAGATTGGCATGGCGTTCAGTACCCAATCCTGGGGCGCGATCGTTGCGCCATTTATTGTTGGCTTGATCGCGGATCGCTTCTTTAATGCAGAGCGTATTCTTGCGGTTTTGCATTTGGTGGGTGCGGTACTTTTGTACCTTATGGCAACGGCAAGCGATTTCTCAGCATTTTATCCTTTGGTTCTAGGCTATATGATTCTTTATATGCCTACTCTTGCGTTGGTGAACAGTGTCTCGTTTCGCCAGATTGCTGACCCTGCGAAAGATTTTCCCGGAATCCGAGTTTGGGGAACGGTTGGATGGATTGCAGCGGGTTTGGCGATTAGCTACCTGTTTTCTTGGGATTCATCCGACGCGATCGAAAGCGGTATGTTAAAAAATACCTTTTTGATGAGTGCGATTGCGGCGGCGATTCTCGGCGTCTATTCATTGACACTGCCAAGTACGCCGCCGGAACGATCTGGAGGTGAAAAAGTGTCTTTAGCCGTTTTGATCGGCGCCGATGCTTTCCGGCTATTGAGGGATCGAAACTTCCTCATTTTTTTCGTCGCCAGCGTGCTGATCTGTATTCCTTTGGCTTTTTATTACCAGAATGCGAATCCCTTTTTAAGCGCTGTAGGTGTCGAAAACCCAACCGGAAAAATGACCATTGGTCAGATGTCCGAAGTGCTCTTTATGCTACTGTTGCCTCTGTTCTTACAGCGATTTGGCATCAAGTGGACTCTGGTTGCAGCCATGTTGGCGTGGGCGCTGCGTTACGCGCTATTTGCATTCGGTGATGCCGACAGTGGTCTGTGGATGCTGATTTTGGGTATTGCTTTGCATGGTATTTGTTACGACTTTTTCTTCGTTGCCGGTCAGGTTTATACCGATGGTCGTGCAGGGCCTGCGTTTCGTAGTTCAGCCCAGGGGATGATAACCTTGGCGACCTATGGTGCTGGGATGTTGATCGGATTTTTCATTGCTGGCTGGGCAACGGATCACTATCAAGCTGCCGATGGCGTTATTTGGAACAGCTTGTGGATGTTTCCTTGTTTCATTGCTCTGGTCATCACAGTACTCTTTGCCGTCAGCTTTAATGGTAAGCGCGCAAACGCTGCGACTGAGGCGTAGGGATTCTTTGAGTTAGTCTGCAGTCGCAGGCGCGTTTGGAAAAATGGGTGGTTCGCTCATAGGCCACCCATTTCTTTTGGACTATGAGCTAGTTCAATAAGCTTTTTTCTTCTAGCTTTCGATCTTTCTTGAGCTTCACACGTATAACCGATAACGATAGGTTCTTCTATCAGGCTCTGCGGCAACAAACGAAAGTAGCATCAAACCCGTTGCAACTATACTCCCGTCCCCTATGCCCGAAAGTTGCATATCTCCGCCTATCCACAATCTCTAGTATCTGTAATGTTAAGGCCATTGAGAGAGTAAAATTATGGAGCACACCGTACTGGTCGTAGGTGGAGGTGCTGGCGGGCTGCCGCTGGTCACTTTGCTTGGGCGCCGTTTGGGGAAATCCGGTAAAGCTAAGATAGTCCTGGTGGATAACGCAGGTAGTCATGTATGGAAGCCACGCTTCCATGAGGTGGCGACGGGCGCTATCGACGGCGATCTGGATGCTGTGGATTTCCGCGCTCACGCTCGTCTCAATCACTACCGTTTTGAACCGGGTGCTCTGCAGTCGGTGAATCGCGAGAGTCGCACGATTACCCTGGCTCCCGTGACCGATGAAACTGGCGAGGTTATGTTGCCGGCTCGGCAATTGGCATACGACACGTTGGTTCTGGCCATTGGCAGTCAAAGTAATGACTTTGGTACGCCGGGGGTGCGGGATAATTGCTACTTTTTAGACCGGCGTGATCAGGTGGAGCGTTTTCGAGAGCGCTTTCTCAATTTGTGTCTAAAGGCGGACTATCGAGACTCGCCTCTGCGTGTGGCTATCGTTGGCGCTGGTGCTACTGGTGTTGAGCTGGCGGCTGAAATTCACCATGCGGTGGCCATGTTGCACCTCTATGGTCACGATCACCTGGATCGTTCGCGCCTGCAAGTGGATATTCTTGAGGCCGCGCCGCGCATACTGCCGGGTTTACCTGAGCGGATTTCGACGGCGGCGTCCAAGCGGTTATCGGGATTGGGGGTGACGATTCATACTGGCTCGGCTGTAAAAAGTGCGGAACCGGGTGCGTTTATTGTCGGAGAGGATGAGCGCCTGGAAGCTGATTTACTGGTCTGGGCAGCGGGCGTAAAAGCCTCGGGTCTGCTCACTGAAATTGATGGCCTCACCACTAATCGAATCAATCAAATCGAAGTGAATGCGTCACTTCAGGCAAAAGGCGATGAGAACATCTTTGTGATGGGAGATTGTGCCTGTCTGATCCCAGAGGGTGCTGAACGCCCGATTCCGCCTAGAGCTCAGGCTGCGCAGCAAATGGCAAAATTTTTGGCGAAGCAAATTCCCAAGCGCATGGAGGGCAGGTCTCTGGATAATTTTGAATACCGCGATCAGGGCTCCTTGGTGTCTCTGTCCAATTACAGTTCAGTCGGGCATCTGATGGGTAACTTAAAAGGCGGCAACTTTTTCATTGAAGGCTGGCTTGCGAGGATGATGTATGTCGGGCTGTACCGAATGCATCAGGCTGTTTTGTTCGGTTGGGCGCGTACCATCATGCTTCTTTTGGCGGGACGTTTTGGTCGTATGGTCAGACCCAGGCTCAAGCTGCACTGAGTTGTCTCATTATCATCATTGCTGCCGGTTGGTGGCGATGATGTTCCGTCGTTTTCTCCCTTTATTTGTATTCTTACCTATCATTACGCCTTTTCGGCAACATTATTCCTCATAGTCGCTGCTGTTGATCTGCGCTAAATGGCGCTTGAAGGCTTCCAGCGCTTTATGGTCAGTGCAATCCACGTTAAACGTGTTGTGAAAGTTAATGGTCATAGCGGCATGTTGATCTTTGAGTGTCACCGTGTAGCCATCAAAGCCAGCGTCGGCTGACATTCCATCCAGGCGCCATACCTCGCCACTCTTTTCTCCATAGCGAGTGACCTTTTCAAACACGCTTAGGGCTTCTCGAACATCGATTGCGACATCGTCTGACATGGTTGTGCTCCGCTTGATTAGTGCTCGGTGAGAGGTACGAAGCTTGACTGGCAAAGGTTCGCTTAAGAATTTGCCGCCTAACACAGTAATGTGACAATATTATTAAGATTTTGGCAAAAACTTGGTTTAGTGCATTTTTTATGTATTATTAATGTATATACAAAGTATAGCCTTGGGTTGGGTTAGTTCACTGGTTATAAGTAGATGTTACTTAAGCTTTTGAATTAAAAGGGAACAATGAACGGAGAATACCAATGAGAACAATAAAAACCGCTCTATGTGTTGGCCTGTTGTCAGCGTCTGTATGCTGGGCTGGCGACAAAAATTCTGCCGAAGAGACAATATTTCTCTGGCAAGATGCCGTTAACAGCGGGCTACAAGTGCAGCCTGTCCAGCTGGTTGAGCCAAAATTCCCCGCTCGGGCGGCCCATGAGCGCAAAGAAGGGTTTGTGACCTTGTCATTTCAGGTCAGTGAGAACGGTGACGTCACTGATATTCGGTTGATCGACGGTAAAAACAGCCGGTTTTTCCTGGGGGCAGCGAAAGAAGCTCTGTCGAAATCGACGTTTCGAGCAGAAAATCGCCGCGGGCAAGCCGTGGCGGTAGCCGGACTGGAAAAGCGTTATGACTTTGAGCTGGTTTCCGTAGCTGGGTATGCAGAGCGCAAAGCGGAATTGGCTGGGCTTTGAGCGTTATCGGCCGCTTTTATTGAGATTCCGCGGAAGTTGTACCCTCTGCGGGATCTGCTGATTGAGATGCCTGTTCCTGCACAAATTCCCGAATAAATCGACGTATCTCTCTGGCTGCGCTGCTGTCTAGCTCTTCACAGAGGGCGATAAACTCATCTCTCTCTTCCGAGCTGATCCGGATGATTAGCTGACTGTCCTTTTTCTTTTTGCGCTCTCGCTTACCGGATTTTGTCATTGAAATGTACAACATCAAGTGGTCTGGTGAAGGGCTGAGTCTACCGAGCTGCCGATAGGGTCGCAATTACCTGGCGTTAAATTGCCTATATTTGGTGGCATGCTGCCTCTGAGAGGGAGGGCGAGTTCTGTAGCCGTAGGATGGGCTTTTCTTTTTTAACGATCTAGAGCGCCTGTTTTGCTATTTTATCCCAAAATGTAGCACTTTTTAGGATGGGTGTTGATGCGCTGTAATCTCGGCGCTATATTCCCCGCAAACCGTCATTCAGCTTGCTGTCGATCAAATCACTTTCGTTTGAGCCTTCTCGGCATGCGAGTGTACTAATCTCCGGTAGGGTGATATCCATATTATCGGTGCGTTGAATCCGCTGCCGTATTCCATCTGTTGACCGCTTATAATTAAATGCCGCCGGGATAACATACCTGTGGGCGAAAACTAGTTGAGGTGCCTTGTGAACAAAGATCGATTGGTCATTTTCGATACAACCTTGCGCGATGGGGAGCAGAGTCCCGGAGCGTCCATGACTTTGGATGAAAAAGTCCGCATTGCCAAGATGCTGGAGAAGATGCGGGTCGATGTCATCGAGGCAGGTTTTGCCATTGCCAGTCCTGGGGATTTTGCTTCCGTAAAAGCGGTAGCGGATGCCGTAAAGAATTCTCGCGTATGCAGTTTGGCTCGCGCCAATAAGCTCGATATTGAGAGAGCCGGGGAGGCGATTGCCACGGCAGCAGCAGGGCGCATTCACACGTTTATTGCGACCTCGCCTATTCACATGAAATACAAGCTCAAGATGTCGCCAGAGCAGGTCCTTGAGCAGGCGGTCGAGGCGGTGAAACTGGCTCGCAATCTTTGTGATGATGTGGAGTTTTCTCTCGAAGACGGCAGTCGCACTGAGCCGGACTATATGTATCGAATTATTGAGGCGGTGATTGCTGCCGGTGCGGGAACGGTCAATATTCCGGATACCGTTGGCTATGGCTCTCCCGAAGAATATGGTGCCATGTTTAAAGGTGTGATCGACAATGTGCCTAATGCCGATAAAGCGATCTTTTCAACACATTGCCACAATGACCTTGGATTGGCGGTGGCCAATTCTCTCTCTGCGGTGATGAACGGTGTGCGCCAAGTCGAATGTACCATTAACGGTTTGGGGGAGCGTGCTGGCAATGCTGCGCTTGAGGAGATCGTTATGGCGGTGAATACCCGCAAAGATTTTTATCCGGTCGACACAGGTATCGATACTCGCCAGATCGTGCCAACGTCTCGCCTGGTCGCCAGCGTTACAGGATTCCCCGTGCAGCCCAACAAGGCGGTAGTGGGCGCTAATGCCTTTGCTCATGAATCCGGTATTCACCAAGATGGCGTGTTAAAGCACCGCGAAACCTACGAGATCATGACTGCCGAAGATGTAGGTTGGTCGTCAAACCGATTGGTGTTAGGCAAGCATTCAGGGCGAGCTGCTGTGCGTTCACGCTTTGAAGAGCTGGGTATCAGTTTTGAGTCCAAGGAAGAGCTGGATGAGGCTTTCGTTCGCTTCAAAGATCTTGCTGATAAGAAGCATGAAATTTTTGATGAAGATTTACAAGCACTGGTAGGCGCGCAACGTAAAACCGAAAAGTGCGAAGAAATTTATACCTTCAAAGCACTTGAAATCAGCTGTAAAACTGGCCAGAAACCCTCCGCAAACATTTCTTTGGCAAGTAGCGGAGAGGTGATGTCGGCTCAGGCGGTCGGTAGCGGCCCGGTGGATGCGGTATTTAAAGCCATCGAGTCTTTGGCGAAGAGTGGGGCAGAGCTGGAGCTGTATTTGGTCAGTGCCATTACTGCGGGCACCGAAGCCCAGGGTGATGTCACAGTTCGTCTCTCGCGCAATGGTGTCATCGTCAATGGTGTCGGTGCAGATACCGATGTTGTTGCCGCGTCCGCCAAGGCTTACATCAGTGCTTTAAATTTGCTGGAAACGAAATCCGGTCGTGCACATCCACAATTGGATGGAATCTGACCGTCTGCCGTCAATGCAGGCCGCTGCTTTCGGGGCGCGCGGCTTGTTTGCTTTCGCTCTTTTATCCCCCTCGTCAGATTGCCCAAGAAAGAGGCGGTTTCCCCCGGTTTAACGAGGGCAGTTGCTTGTCAGTGATCTACGCTTAGTAGTACCGACAACACCTTGATGACGAAAGAGACCCGCAAAAATGCTGTCGAAGTGGTTTGGAGTTAAGCGTCCACGCGATTACCAGTCTGATGCCTCGCAAAAAGAGGCTAGGTGCCAGCTTCTCGGTGCCAGTTTGGATGGCGCCTTGGCCATGGCGGAATTCGATAAAGCGGGCCGAATTACTCAGGTTAATCACGCCTATGCCTCTCTTCTCGGGTGCACCCCTGCCGATTTGACGGGGATGCCATACTCTCAATTGTGCGCAGAGGGGGCAGATACTGATGACGAGGCGAGTTATCGAGCGCAGTTATTATCGGGGCGCTCGGCATCTTGCAGTCGAGTTCGCCGTCGCCGTCCGGATGGTGGTCAGGTCTGGCTGAGTGTCCGATTGGTGCCTTTAGCTTCAGAAAGTGGTTCGGCATTGCTCGAGATCGCCGAAGATGTTTCCACAAATGTATACCGAGACCGTGAATCTCAAGGGCTTTGGAACGCGATTAACCGATCAATGGCTGTGGCGCATTTCGATACGACCGGTACGTTGATCCAGGCAAACGAGAATTTTCTGCAGATCATGGGCTACGGGTCTGAGGCGGTCACGGGAATGCGGCACGAACAGTTTTGCTCTGCAGCCCAGCGAGAAAGTGGTGCCAGTGAACGTCTTTGGAAGGAGCTGAATGATGGGCACTTTCAGTCGGGACAGTTCGAGCGGCTCCACAGCGGGGGTGGTTCTATTTATCTAGAGGCTTCATACAATCCGGTATTTGATGTGCATGGCAAGATTGCCAAAATCATCATGTTTGCCAGCGACGTGACGTCTCACACAGTGAAAGCCCTGCGCGAGGCAGAAGGTGCAGCCAAAGCTTACACCATTTCCTTGGACGCGCGTTCAAGTGCAGAAGGAGGTGCCGAGCAGGTCGAGGCGACCAGCGTGCGAGTTCAGAAAATCGCCGATCAGTTGCAGTCAACGGCTACTCGACTGGAAGAGTTGAGTCGAACATCTACCGAAATTGATTCGATTGTTGGGACAATCAATACCATCGCAGATCAGACCAATTTGTTGGCTCTGAATGCCGCCATAGAGGCCGCCCGTGCCGGCGAAGCTGGGCGCGGTTTCTCGGTGGTAGCCGATGAAGTAAGAAATTTGGCCCAGAAGACCACTGCATCGACTCTGGAAATTCGCGACATAGTCGGGCGAATTCAATCCGATACCTCTGCCGTTATCGACAGCATGGACCAAACCGTTGCCGAGGCCGAGGCGGGAAATCGCCTCTCGACCGAAGCCAGTGGCCACATTGGCGATGTGCTAAGACATATCGTCGATACCGTTGCGTCGGTGGAAGAGATTGCCAAGCAGGCGGGGCGTACAGGATAACCCGAAGATTGCCGATTCCTTTGCGGCAGTACTGGCGGTATCATACGTCGCTTTTACGGCCTTCGGGTAACCGGTAGTTGCCAGGCGGAGTACGCTCAGCACGGCGGATTGCACACGCTTTATGAATGAATTACAGCGTCAGACCTACCTCAAGACATTTGGCATTGTCAGCTATATGCCGCGAGTCCAGCTGCCCCATGCGCCGGCCTCAACCCAAGTAACCCCTTCTATCGTTGCCCTCGCTGAGGTTCGCCCAAGGTTGGCGGGCTTGGTGGATGCTCAAGCCGAGCCAGCTCCGGTGATTGCGAGCCCTGCGTCCTCTGCCGACACTGGCAGGGTGGCTGCCGAGGTTGCGGCTCTGGTTGATCAGGTTGAAAGTCGGCAAGTCAGGTCTTCTACTCGTCCGGCTATTCCGGATATTAAGCCCGCAGCTCCTGTCGCCAGAGAAGCGTCCTGTCGATTCTCCTTGGGAATCTGGCGACTGTCTGAACTGTTAATTGTCGACAGTCGCCAATCAGGGTTAGCGCTGCCGACGGATGCATTGTTGCGGAATTTACTCTTAGCGCTGTTTGGGCGGAAGATTGTCTTGCCAAGGGTTGAAATCTTCAATTGGCCTGTCAAATCCCATCAAGCTCTGGATGCTTCTGCTGCGGCTGCCCGTGATGCGCTGGCGGGTATGCTGAGTGGGTATGTCGAACAGGCGCCGATTTCGAATTGTTTGATTTTGGGGTGTGAGGCTGCGACTTATCTCTGTGACGGCGACACGGGCCCATCCTTTGGTGAAGCCAACGTCGATGGCGTTGCGCACCCAGCCATTGTGGTGCCTAGCCTTGCCGAGATGCTGCAGGCGCCGGAATTGAAATCGGTGGCTTGGAGAGAGCTTTCTTCGTTGCGCGCGCGTCTAAAGGGGGCTGAAAATGACCTTTGATGTTGAGGCGCTTCAGTTGTGATTGCACCTTTGTCGGAAGGGATGTCGATTGTCCAACTCGGGCAGTCTTCATTAAATGACGTATTGGATATGGAGTCTCGCGCCCACAGCCATCCCTGGACCACTGACACCATGCGCAGAGCTTTGGATAAATATCTCTGTTTTGGCTTAACGGCGGATTCTGGCGACGGTTCTGCTCCATTGCTGGCATTTGCGATCGTCTTGAATTTGCGGGGGGAGGCAGAACTGCTGGACTTTGTTGTCGATCCTGATTTTCAGGGGAGAGGACATGGGAGGCGGCTTTTGGAATGGCTATTGGACTATTTACCCTCGACCTACGGCGTAGAGCGTTTCTTTCTTGAAGTGCGGGAATCGAATCAAGCGGCGATCGGATTGTACAGTGGGCGTGGTTTCTCTGAGCTGGGTGTTAGGCCGGACTATTATCCCGCAGTCGGTTGGGGGCGAGAAAACGCATTGATTATGGCGATTGAGCTGAGTTTGATGGAACGTCAGTAACATCTTTTTAGGTTTTCAGGATTATCTATGCCGTTTGAGCAGCTTTCTTCCAACATCTTTTTAACCATCGGTATTGGCTGCCTGCTCGCTGCGCTTTTCATCACAGCGTTACTGACTCTCAAGCAACGTCGCCGTGAACGTCAGCTCCTGGGGCTGCGCTGGGTTGGGGGAGTGAGGTTGTTGTTGTCTCATATACAGCAGCATCGAGGATTGACCCACGGTTTTGTCTCCGGTGGTAAGGCTGTCTTTGGGGATATAGAAGCCCTGCAGCGAAAGGTCAGTCGTGACCTGGCAAAGATTTCTGCGCTCGACCCCGCGATTGAAGAAAATGAACGCTGGCAGCAGATTACGCAGCGGTGGGCGCAATTGGCAGGAAACTATCGACGCCTGGATCCTGCGGAAAACATGCGGCGCCACAACCGCCTCATTAAGCGAGTCCTCTATCTGATTGATGAGATCGCTCAAGATACCTATCTTTTATCGCTACGTAATAAAGACCATACATCGTTGCATTCGTACTGGCGTGAGTTATTGATGGCGTCAGAATCGATTGGGCAAGCTAGGGCCTTGGGAACCGGCGTGGCCGCAGCCGGTTATTGTGATCGGCAGTCAAAAGACCGGTTGCGAGAGCTCTGCTCTGAGATTGAGAATAACACCCGCAAATTGCGCCGAGATGTGCAGCCAGGTAGCAACGACTCGCCAAAACTGATCAAAATTTTGATCGACTGTATTAACGAGCACATTCTCCGGGATCGGCCGACAGTGACGCCTGAAGAATATTTCGCCCTGGCCAGTCGAGCCATTGATAGCTTATTCGATCAGTTTGATCGCATGCTTGCTGAATTGCAGTGGGATTAGATCCATCACTCAATCCTGGATACCTTCTTTCGTAACCGTCTAAACGTGACTGTCACTTTCAGGTTTTCGGTAAGCCCTTTCTCCGTCCCACTCTCCTCGTTGATTGATCCAACGTCCTGTTGCGAAATCGAGCGCTAGGCATTCCTTTTTATTTCTCAATCAGTGGTTTTTACCGTTGGTGATAACCCGTTCTTTTCAGTAATGATCCTTTTTGGTGCGTTTATGCTTGGGGTAATGGGCGCCAACAAATTTTTCTGATGAATCTTTTTGGTGTTTTATTGGGCGTTTGTGTCCATGGTGGTGCGATAAGTTCAGTCGACAAAAATCAGTTGTGCCGTTTTCTCTGAATCTACCGAAGTGAAGGAGGTAAATTTGCACTTTAGTTGTGCAAAATGGCGCAATATACGTTTTTTTGCCGTACTTTTTTTGAGTTGATGAAAAACTGATCGTTGGCATACATGCTGCTAAAGGATATGGGCGTTCAAACGATTTCGCTGACCGTGATAAAGGCTGATCGTTTATGGGGCATTCTTGGAGCAAGCGGTTTTTGCCGCTATTGCTTTAAGGTTTCTGAGTTCGACGTCGAGATCGCATCGATTTAACTAAAAAGCAGAAAACTATTATTGAGGAATGAACATGAGCTGGTTTAAACCGCTGGGGCGAGTTGTGGCAGCCACTGTTGTGGGGGTCTCATTTTCAACAACGATCGTACAGGCTGAAGAGCTTGGCTGGCCCGAAAAAGAAGAATTGAAATTTGGGTTTATTAAACTAACCGATATGGCGCCTATCGCCATTGCTTACGAAAATGGCTATTTTGAAGACGAAGGTCTCTACGTGACCATCGAAGCTCAGGCCAACTGGAAAGTCCTGCTCGACGGCGTGATTGATGGAACACTGGATGGTGCTCATATGCTCGCGGGGCAGCCACTTGCTGCAACCATCGGATTTGGGACTAAGGCTCACATCATTACACCGTTTTCTATGGACCTTAATGGAAATGGTATTACCGTTTCCAATGAGATCTGGGAGGCCATGGAGCCGAACATTTCCAAGATGGATGATGGCCGCCCAGAGCATCCAATTAAGGCTGATGCTCTAAAACCCGTCGTCGAAAAATATAAGTCGGAAGGCAAGCCTTTTAATATGGGCATGGTTTTTCCGGTCTCTACCCATAATTATGAATTGCGCTATTGGTTGGCTGCTGGTGGTATTCACCCCGGTTACTATGCGCCTAAAAAGGGTGATACATCGGGCCAAATTGATGCGGATGCACTCCTTTCCGTGACGCCACCGCCACAAATGCCTGCAACTCTGGAAGCTGGAACAATTTATGGTTACTGCGTGGGTGAGCCATGGAATCAGCAAGCAGTATTTAAGGGTATTGGTGTTCCCGTCATTACCGATTACGAAATTTGGAAAAACAATCCAGAAAAAGTGTTCGGTATTACCGCTGAATTCGCCGAGAAATATCCAAACACCACCATTCGGTTAACGCGTGCACTGATTCGTGCTGCAAAATGGCTGGATGAAAATGACAACGCTAATCGCCCTGCTGCTGTGAAGATACTGTCGCAATCAAATTATGTGGGTGCGGATTATGATGTTATCGCAAACAGCATGACCGGAACCTTCGAATATGAGAAGGGCGACAAGCGCGAGGTGCCCGACTTTAACGTGTTCTTCCGCTATAACGCCACCTATCCCTATTACTCTGATGCCATCTGGTATTTGACTCAAATGCGTCGTTGGGGACAGATCGCCGAAGACAAAAGCGACGAGTGGTATAAAGAAACCGCTGCCAATGTGTATCGCCCAGATATCTATCGTTTGGCCGCAGAATCTCTCGTCGAGGAAGGCTTAATGGACGCGAAAGACTTTCCGGATTTTGCCACCGAAGATGGTTACAAGGATCCGCAAAGTGAATTCATCGATGGCGTAACCTATGACGGTACTAAACCTAACGCCTATATCGACGCCTTTGAAATCGGTTTGAAATCCGGCGAAACCCCTTAACCGATAGCTATTACTTCCTGACGTTTTAGGAGCGACTTATGTCCACATCATCAACGAGTTCTATCGGCAAAACCGTCGAGAGGCGATTGTCACCTGAAAAGATCAAAAGTCTTTTCAACGATCTGACCAAAGTTCTGGTAATCCCTGTCATTGGTATCCTCGTCTTTCTGTTGCTGTGGTCATATGGCGCTCAGAAAATCGACACGTCTCTGGGTAAATTTCCCGGACCTGCCGTAGTCTGGGAGCAATTTCAGTCTCTGTATGCGGAGCATGTGCGCGAGCGGGAAAAAGAAGCCGCTTTCTACGAGCGCCAGGAAAAGCGTAACGCCGATCGTGTCGCTAAAGATCCAACCTATGAGCCAAAGATTCGGCCCTATACCGGTAAAGAGACGTTTATCGACCAAATTTTTACGTCTCTGGTGACGGTGATGTCCGGCTTCCTGCTGGCGGCGATTATTGCAATACCTCTGGGTATCGCGATAGGTCTAAGCAAGGCATTGAACTCTGCCATCAATCCGATTATCCAGATCTTCAAGCCGGTCTCTCCTCTGGCATGGTTGCCCTTGGTGACCATGGTCGTGAGCGCTACCTATGTCAGTGCCGATCCAATGGTGCCTAAATCTTTTGTGACATCCATGATTACAGTGACACTTTGCTGTCTTTGGCCAATGGTGATTAATACCGCTGTTGGTGTCGCGAATATCCCCAGTGACCTTGTCAATGTCAGTAAGGTACTGCGATTGCCTGCACTGACCCATGTGCGAAAAATTGTCTTACCGGCGTCCATCCCAATGATATTTACCGGAATGAGGCTGTCGCTCGGTGTGGCTTGGATGGTGTTGATTGCCGCTGAAATGCTGGCGCAAAACCCTGGTCTTGGAAAGTTTGTCTGGGATGAGTTCCAAAATGGCAGTTCCAACTCTCTCGGAAGAATCATGGCCGCAGTTTTGGTTATCGGATTCATTGGTTTTCTTCTCGACAGAATCATGCGGCAAATTCAGCGAGTTGTGTCTTGGGACAAATCCAGCGCTGAGCGTTAATTGAGTCGAATAGAAGGAGTATTTCCGTGAGTAACGTCATTCTAGATATCAGTCATGTCGATATGGTTTTTGAGACTCCGAAGGGCTCATTTACCGCTCTGAAAGATGTGAATCTTAAAATCAAAAAAGGTGAATATGTTTCATTGATCGGACATTCCGGTTGCGGAAAGTCCACGGTACTTAATGTTGTGGCGGGTTTGCACAAGGCAACGCGCGGGGGTGTCGTCCTTAACGGTAAAGAGGTGACCGAGCCTGGTCCGGAGCGAGCGGTTGTTTTTCAAAACCATTCGCTTTTGCCGTGGCTGACGTCCTTTCAGAACGTTGAGCTTGCCGTAAAACAGGTTTTTGGAAAAACGAAGACGAAGGCCGAAATCAAAGATTGGGTGGAGCACAACCTTGAATTGGTGCATATGAGTCACGCTTTGCACAAACGCCCCGACGAAATCTCTGGCGGCATGAAGCAGCGAGTTGGTATTGCGCGAGCTCTTTCTATGCAACCGGAAATTCTTCTGATGGATGAGCCTTTTGGTGCGTTGGACGCCCTGACCCGGGCACACCTTCAGGATTCTCTCATGGAGATTCAAAATGAGCTGAATAACACTGTGATTATGATTACTCACGATGTTGATGAAGCGGTTCTGCTGTCTGATCGCATTGTGATGATGACGAACGGGCCTGCGGCAACCATCGGTGAAATTCTGGATATTGATTTACCTAGACCACGAGAACGTTTGGCCCTGGCGGAAGATCCCATTTATACCCACTTGCGTTCGGAAGTTTTGAAGTTCCTCTATGAGAAACAGCGCAAGATAGAACCTATTTCAAAATCAAAGAAAAAAGGTACTGGCAAAAGTCAGGCCGCTTAATACTCACTTAAAACTGTTGTATGGAGTTTGCAATCCCATGAAATCAATATCAAAAAACGTATTGGCCTTAGCGGTTGTCACGTCGTTCAGTGGTTTAGTGTACGCCGCAGAGACGCTTACCGAAGCCATGACCTCTGGTACTGCATATGGTGATTTTCGTTTGCGTTACGAGGGCGTCGACCAAGACAATGCTCTGGATGACGCCAGTGCCTTGACGTTGCGCAGTCGCCTCGGCTACATCACTGACTCGATCAACGGGTTTTCCGCGACAATCGAATTTGAAGACAGTCGGATTGTTGCAGGTGTTGATGAGTTTTCCGTTCCGCCAGCAGGCTACAATACCGGAGAGTACTCCGTGATTGCAGACCCGGAAACAACCGAGCTGGATCAGGCATTTATTCAATACAAGAGTGATTTGTTTCAAGCGATGGTTGGTCGCCAGGTTATCAAGCTGGATAACGTACGTTTCGTCGGTGATGTGGGTTGGCGGCAGGATCGACAGACGTTTGACGCAGCGACCTTTGTTGCTACCCCTGCAGAAGGATTGACGGTCACTTATTCATACATCGATGAACGCAATCGCATCTTTGCAGAAGAAGCCGATATTAGTTCTAGCGACCACTTATTGAATGCCAGTTTTGAAACTGCCTTTGGTACATTGACCGGATATTCCTACTTATTGGAAGCCGACGATGGTCCAGATAACGCATTAGATACATACGGTATTCGTTTCGCAGGTGAGTCTGGTGGCGATACCAAGTTCAGTTATGCTGCTGAATTTGCCACGCAAACCTCGGAACTTGATGGTCGCGCCGACTATGACGCTGATTATATGCTGTTTGAAGGCGGTGTCAGTGTCAGTGGGATAACGGCGACTGTAGGCTATGAGGTTCTGGGTTCAGATGACGGCGCCTACGGTTTTTCTACACCGCTTGCGACGCTGCATGCCTTTAATGGATTTGCCGATATTTTTCTAACGACGCCGTCTGAAGGTTTGGAAGATCTATACGTAACAGCAGCTGGAAAAATTGGCCCTGGAAAGTTGTCCGTTACCTACCACAATTTTGCAGCCGATGAGAGCAGTGACGCAGTGGATGATCTTGGTACAGAAATCGATGTTGCCTACGGTATGAAATTCGGTAAGAATTATAACGCGGGTATCAAATACGCGGCTTATTCAGCAGATGATTATGCGGTGGATACCGATAAAATCTGGGTTTGGGTTGGTGCAAGTTTTTAATTAGATGAACCTTTGGGTTAGTCAGTGATGCAATTTGTATCACTGACTAACCTGTGCACAAGGTAGATCGGTTAGAAAGGTCTATTGATTGGTGGGAATATATATCCTCGGCCACCACCTACAGCCACACCATGATGAACAGAACCTTTGAATTGAAAGAATGTTATTGGCGATACATTGGTAATTGCTTCTGTCGCTAACGGAAATTCCAAGTTTACTTGTTTGATTTCTTGACCCTGTTCATCAAACAGCTGAAATTCCGTGCCTTTGATTTTGAGGGTAAACGTCACTTCTACGTCATCTTCGGTTTTCTTGCCACAGTCATGTTTTACATCTTGCATATCGAGCTCCTTTCTTTGGGTTAAAATTGCAATGTGAAATTGGCATAGATAAATCGATCTCTGGGATACCGGATTTCTTCGAATTGGTCGTCGAGCAGTTCTGAATCGCTGTTGGTGAGGTTGTTGATTCCCATCTCAATATGGCCCATGCGCTTTGGCAGTTTTAATCTTGATGATACGTCGAATGCCCAGCCATTGTTTGAAATGGTATTTTTAGAAAAGCTCTCATTGCTATCGGCGATGATCTGTGAGGAATAGTCGTATTCTTGGTCGGTGTATCTGGCATTCATCGAGAGAGAAAGAAACGAGTTTGGCCAAAACGTGAGATTTATTAGATTAATATACGAGCGGCCGCTATTCCCGAGAGCGTGTTGCAGGTTGTCCACTTTATTGTATTTGTAGCTAAGGGATAGCGATAGAGTATCAGTTGGTAAGCAATTCGTGTAGAGCTCGTGATAACTTTCATTGGATCTATGTTCTGAAAGGTCGATTGACGCGGTTTCGTAATTCGGCGTGCTATAGTTGAAATCAATTTTTCGTTTTATAAAGTTTCCTCCAAACGTACAGCTCAATGCTCTTTCTGTATCAAACCCCAAACCGTAGTTTTCACTAAGTGAATAGTTTAGGTCATCATAGATTTGGTTGAAGCCAGATGTTTCCGTTTTTGCAATCGTTTGATTGGCTGCGATGTCTCTTTTCACTTCTCTAAAAAATGCTGCTCTAAAGATGACACTGTCAAACCGATAGGATGTACCAAGTTTGGGTGACCATTCGTTAATGTCATCTATTCGACTTGTGCCCGCTAGGTAGTCCAGTCCGTTGAGAAAAATCGATCCTGGAATGTCACTGTGTTTGAGTTCATCATAGGAGACTCCTGCTTCCAGCTGAAGGCGAGGCGTAGGCGAAAATTGAACTGAGGAGAAAAACGTCGTTTGTTCGAAGGGGTAATTTAGTTTGAATTCGACAAGTAAACCCGGCACATTTGTTGATAAATAATTTAAGTTGGCGTTTTCATGCTGCTTGTAATAGCCATAGCCAGCTTCAAATTGAATAGAGTCGATGGACCTCTGGTATTTGATTTCCGCTGATAAAGGCGATTTGTCCGTCGTGATTCCTCCCATTTGATCATAATCATAATATGTCTCATCCCAATGTTGTTTAATTAGGGACGTCATAATCAGGCTGGTAGCACTGGGATTAAAAATCCCGCCGATTCTATAGGTGTTAATGTCTCTGTCTGTAGTCTGATGACTTTCGAATTCTGAGAGGCCAAGGTATCCGCTCTCTGTCTCGGTCTGTCGAATTTCGCCCTGAATTCTGAACCGGGGCGTGACTTCCCAATTTGCAATCAGATTGATGATATCCTGCTGTTGTGGATCATAGTTACTGCTTCCTGCGCTATCGTATTTATATTGGCTTATTCCTAACGACAAGGGGCCATTCAGAAGGTTGATAGAAAGGTCTTCTGAATAGGTGTTATTCGATCCCGCCATTCCTGAAATACGCGCGTTCACACCATCTGTCATAAATAGCTTGTTGTATTCGTTGGTACTTAAATCCAGCGGGCCTTGAAGAGCGTAGGGCAAAATGTCACTGTCCTTGCTTTGCGGTCGTGAGGTATCGTTTGATGGCGGCTGCAAAAGTTGTGATTGAAGAAGTTCTGAAACTCTGGCGGATTCGAGGTGCTTATCTGAGCGATAGTTGGCTGCAAGTAGCCGATGGCCTTGGCTGGAGAACGGGTTGGTGTCTATGGCTTCAATGGCTTTGATTTTTAGCCCTTGTTGAAATCCTATGGCTGTATATGCATCAGATATCGTAGAAGCTCTCGCGGCTTCGTCGTTTTGTAGCAGGCTCTCAGAGCGATAGGGTGCCCTTTGGTCGTTCAGTTGAAGTGACTTTTCGATATCTTTTATTGCGCTAATGGGACGGTTGCTGTAGAGCTTTCTTACGCCTTCATAAAACCAAGGGGTTGGGTCTTGAGGATCAAACTCTTTGGCTAATTCCCATTGAGTCGATGCTTCCTTGTCGCGCTTTTCTTCAAAGTAGGCTCGCCCTAAGTAGCTGCGTAGCACACTTTTCGTCGGGTCGAGGCTTGTTGCAATTTCTAGATCACGTCGACCGTTAGCAATATTTCCTCGACGTAGTTGTGTTAACCCTCTGCCGAGATAGGAGCGAGGGTTGTTTGGGGTGAGCGCTAGAGCTCGATCAAAGCCGAGGTTGGCCTCATCCAATTTTAACGAGAAGAGGTTCGCAAGCGCCTCTTGCGCAACGACTTCTCCATTATTGGTATCAAGCGCAGATGCTTTTTTCGCAGAGTATACGGCGTTAGATAGATCTCCTGTGGCGATCTGTAAGTCGCTCAGCCTGGACCATGCGAGGGAATTGTTTGGCGCTACCTGTGTGGCGGAGATTGCTGTCGCTTTGGCTTGATACAACTCAAGGTTAGCTTGTTGTGCAATGGAGAGAGCGATTAAGGCATGAACAGATGTCGCATCGAGGCTAACAGCGTTTTTTGCTAGGGCTAATGAGGCAGCATTATGATTTGATGCCGACGAAATAACGCTCTGCAATGCCAAAGATTCTGGTGTATTGATAGGACGTAAAATGTTTTCTGCCTTTTCTTTCTGTCCTGCCGAGAGTAGCAGTGCGGCTTTGGCGATGCTTGTGGTGCTTGTTTGGTTGAGAGGCAAAAGTGCTTTAATCGCCAAATCGGGTCGCTGCTGTTCGAGATATTGCGCTATTTGTAGTTTGATATTGCTGTCGAGAGCGAGATCATTGATTGTAAACAGGGGTGGATAATATATCGCCCAGTCAACCATTTCTGCTTTCTCTACATGTATTACGGAAAGTTGTTGCTGGTTTGCGGTGACCTTCGCCTGTTCTCCCGAACTGATTTGGATTGATGAGCCTGTAGTGGGTGATTGTGCATTCACCGTTCCTTCTATAACGGAAATGCTGCTCATGTCAGGCAGTGCTGTTACGATGAATTCTGTTCCTTCTACGCCCGCATTGACGAATGGTGTTTGAACATTGAAGCGGTTTTTTAAACGGCTGATAAAGTGGCTGATGCCTCGCTCCAATTGGAGTAATGACGAGCCATTTGAAGGCGGGGAGGGAAATGTGATGACCGTATCAGAGCCAATTCTCATGTAAGAATTGTTACGTAGATAAAGAGCGGCGCGGCTATTTTCTCCGGTAATCAGCACATGTTCCGTACAGATTCGCCGGTCTTTTAGCAGCGTTTCGACGGTACCCGTTTTCTGGTTTTGAATGCGTACTTCACCAGTAAGCGCAATGGCTGTTGCAATCCAATCCTCGCAACCCATGGCTTTTGATGAAATAAAAATAGCTAGGTATACAACCCATTGTTTCCGCACTTGTTGCTCCTTGTGCTGAACAGTATCCGTTTTCCATCCGACTGTCTTACTGAATCCGTTGCTCCTTTTTAAAACGATTCTTTGCCTGTTATGCCGTTATGGGAGAGACCCTTATCTGAAAAATTTAGGAGCTAAGCATTAGCGTGTGCTGATTATAGGGGTACGATAGATGAGGCTAGCGTAATGTGCTGTGACAATTTCACATTTCTTAAAACTTGTCACCTGAGTCTTTGTTGTTGCAGAGTTGTGGATGGTTTTATGGCTTTATTCTGGCTTCTGCGTCAATCAAAATCACAGTTTCCTTACGCGCCGCGATGGTGCTTCCGGGGTAAAGAATCCTATGTTCTCTCGCTTACTGTGTAGGAAGTGGTAAGGGGCGTGAATTGGCAATCATCTGACGGTTTTCATCCAGTTCTAACATAAAGTGGCAGTTAGATGGCAATTTACTTAGAGCGAGCTCGGTGATTCTCTGGTAATGGGCGATGAAGCGTTCTATCTGTTCGGGGCTCATCAATCCACTGGTGTCGCCTCCCTGGCCAAGGCGAGCTTCACGCAGCTTGTCTTCTTGCTCAAGACGCCAACGGTAAACCGTATCGAAGGAGGGGGCTTTTAGCATGATCATTATGTCGAGATTGTCGAACAATTCTCGATAGGCGCCAGTAAGCTGGAGATTGACATACTTGCGCCACAGCGCCTGATCATCCTCGTTGGCTTCCAGTGCGTTCACTGGTGTTTCAAGGTCCGAATCGTCGGCAGGAGGAACGCCGACGCACCAGCCTTCCAGTATGATAATGTCAAGGGGAGCTGCCAGATAATCCCAGGCTGATGTTGGTGAGCGATCATCGGCGGCTTTGTCGAATCGGGGGATTGCCACTTCATCCGCGGAACCATCAATGGCTTTCGTCAGCGTTGCCTGAGCGAGCTGAGTATCGTGAGTTCCGGGCACACCCCGCGTAACCAATAGAGGGTGAATCTCGGCTCCAAGTTGCTGCCGCTCTGATTTCGTGAGGTAAAAATCATCGATGGATACAGCTGCCGCCTGGAGTTGATAGCAGTCTTTGAAGAGCATGACCAAAGCGTCGGAAAGCGTGGTCTTTCCCGAGCCTTGGCAGCCATTAACACCAACGACTAAGGGGCGTTTAAGTTGGCGGCGTTGTTTCACAATCGCCTCAGCGATAGGGGCTATCTGATTTTCAATGATGTTGGCATAGGCCTCTGGAAGCCGATGCTGGGAGAGAAACGTAGAAAAGTCAGGTTGGCTCATTGATGCAGATATCCGTATTTACTGCTTCGGCCCATATCGACCGCAAGGTGGATTGATTCTTCAACAATACAGAGTCATGAGAAGCTTGTGAAGAGCGGTTCTTTTAACCACGGATACCTTGCGGGTAGGTCCGTGGACAAGGCGTCTAGCGGGAGGTACTCTGGTCTCTAAATAATTGTATGAGACATTTCGAGTTTTAATCACTATGGACAGTTTTCTTCCCTTCATTATTTTTGGTTGTATCATTTTTTTATTCTGGACGGTCGGAACCTACAACCGCTTTATCAAATACCGCAATATGATTGAGGAAGGTTGGAGCATCATCGATGTTGCTCTAAAGCGACGGGCCAATTTGATTCCGAAGTTGATCGCGGCGGTTCGTGGCTATATGGAGCATGAGAGCCGGATGCTGGAAGAGGTTACATCACAACGCCACGCCGCTGCTGATGATCGGGGCGACATCACCAAAAAGGAGACTCGAGTCTCTCGGTCTTTGAACCATTTATTGGGTCTTGCTGAGGCCTATCCGGATTTAAAAGCCAGCACGAATTTTCTGGAGTTACAATCGACGCTCAATGATGTGGAAGAGGAGATCGCAACCTCCCGAAACGTGTTCAACCAACGTATCCGTCAGATGAACACACTGGTTGAGCAGTTCCCTAGTAATGTCATTGCTAACATCTTTCACTTTCGTCGCGAAGAGTATTTCAATCTGGAATTGGCAACTGAACGAGACGTGCCTGCCACTCCCTGGGATGAACTAAAGTAGTCTTCTGTTCACCGGTCGCCTCTTTTGGTGCCCGGTGTAAATCTTTGTTGTCACAATCAACCGATATCGCTCTTGGTATTCACACGGAATCAGTTTCACGCTTTGACATAATTGTCATCGTCTTTGCCAAAAGTGGCTAGATAACGGCCTCTCTACTTTTTACGGCATCGTTCTAACTCACAGTCTCGTTTTATTTTTTTGTTATAAATCAGACGGTTATTTCTCTGCTTCGTCGTGGCATGAGTTTCGCTCTAGGAGCTGGTGCACGTTTTTCCTGTCGTGTCTTTGGGCGGACCTAATGCCGCTGCAATGTGGTTACGCTGATCGGAGTGGCTATGAGATTTCCAACGTCGACCTTCACCCGAGAGGTTATCGGCATCCTGCTAGTGAAAACGCTATTGATCGTATTGATCGGTCGTTTTTTCTTCTCTGAGGAAGTTGCTGTTACCGCGGTCAGCCAAGCCCGCCAAATGGGGCTTTCCGAGCTCTCTATTGAAACAATCGCAAGTCCAACTGAAGGGGAGTCTGACTAGTGGATGCCAATATTGTCGAGTTGTCTCGGCTGCAATTTGCCGTAACGGCGCTGTATCACTTTCTATTTGTTCCCTTAACCCTGGGTCTATCTTTTTTGCTTGCCATCATGGAATCGGTCTATGTGATGACGGGCAAGCAAATCTATAAAGATATGGTTCGTTTTTGGGGAAAGCTGTTCGGTATCAATTTCGCGTTGGGCGTAACGACCGGACTCACGATGGAATTTCAGTTTGGAACCAATTGGGCGTACTACTCCCATTACGTTGGGGATATCTTTGGTGCACCTTTGGCGATTGAGGGGTTAATGGCATTCTTCCTTGAATCGACCTTCATCGGATTGTTCTTTTTTGGTTGGGATCGGCTGTCAAAGGTGCAGCACCTTGTGGTGACGTGGCTTGTGGCATTGGGATCAAACCTCTCTGCATTGTGGATATTAATCGCCAATGGTTGGATGCAAAACCCGGTGGGTGCAGAGTTCAATTTTGAAACCATGCGCATGGAAATGGCCAGCTTTAGCGATGTGATTTTTAATCCCGTTGCACAGGTCAAGTTTGTTCACACCGTGTCTGCAGGCTATGTGACGGGATCCATGTTTGTGTTGGCGATCTCCAGTTATTACCTGCTCAATAAACGCGATGTTGCTTTCGCAAGACGGTCATTTGCGATCGCCGCCAGTTTTGGCATGGCATCCATTCTATCGGTGATTCTGCTTGGCGATGAATCCGGTTATGAACTGGGTGATGTACAGAAAACCAAACTGGCAGCAATTGAGGCAGAGTGGGAAACCCACCCCGCGCCTGCCAGCTTCACCTTGGTGGGCTTTCCGAATGAAGACACGGAGACCACCGACTATGCCATCAAAATTCCCTATCTTCTCGGTCTGATTGCAACACGGTCTGTTGACGAACAAGTCACAGGGATTAAGGACCTTAAAATTGAGCACGAAGCAAGAATTCGTCGCGGTATGCATGCTTATGCGCTGTTAGAAGCGTTGCGAGAGGGCAATGCCAGCTCGGAGATTAAATCAGAGTTTAAAGACTATGTTGATGATCTTGGTTACGGGTTGTTGCTAAAAAAATACACCAACAAGGTCACCGACGCGACGGAAGAGCAAATTGCACTGGCGGTGGAAGATACCATTCCCGGTGTTGCGCCCATGTTCTGGAGTTTTCGAATTATGGTTGGTATGGGTGCCTTGATGTTGTTTTTAATTGGCTCGGCATTTTATGTCACCTCGCGCCACCGTATTGAAAGACACCGCTGGTTATTACGCGCTTTACTCTTTGCGTTACCTGCGCCCTGGATTGCTGCTGAACTTGGTTGGGTGGTTGCTGAGTACGGCCGCCAGCCGTGGTCTATTGGCGAAGTTCTGCCGACGGTTTTGTCCGTTTCCACCCGCTCAATCGGTGACATATGGATGAGTTTGGTTAGCTTCGTTCTGTTTTATACCGGTTTGCTGATTGTGGAAATGTATTTGATGATCCGCTTTGCACGTCTTGGCCCCAGCAGCTTACATACCGGTAGATATCATTTTGAGCAGACGCGTGAGTATGCAGTTCCCGATGCGTCTACCGCGGTTTAGAGTTTGGCAAGTGAATTCTGAGGGCTAGTTTATGTACGATTATGAATTTCTGAAGCTGATTTGGTGGCTGCTCATTGGTGTCCTGTTGATCGGCTTTGCGGTTACCGACGGCTTCGATATGGGAGCCTTAAGTTTACTGCGAATCGCTACCCGCGATGATCGTGAGCGCCGGGTTATCTTAAATGCCGTTGGGCCTCACTGGGACGGTAATCAGGTATGGTTTATCACGGCTGGCGGCGCCATTTTTGCCGCCTGGCCAGTGGTCTACGGTGTGGCTTTTAGCGGTCTTTATTGGGCTCTTTTGCTGGTTTTATTTGCGCTTTTTTTTCGCCCTGTCGGATTTGAATATCGTTCGAAGATAGAAACCCGTCGCTGGCGTGAAAATTGGGACATTCTGCTGTCGGTTGCCAGTGCGATTCCCGCTCTGGTGTTTGGCGTTGCTTTTGGCAATTTGTTTTTAGGGCTGCCTTTTGATCTCGATCCGTACATGCTGTCTCACTATAACGGTAGTTTTTGGGCATTATTGAATCCGTTTGGTCTTCTATGTGGTTTGGTGAGCTTGTTGATGTTGGTGATGCATGGTGGCGCCTTTTTGCAGCTGCGCACGGACGGTGATTTAAGAGAGAGGCTTTCCCACATCACGAGAGTGGTAGCGCTTGCGTGTCTGGTGCTATTTGTCATAGCCGGTATTTGGGTGGCTTTGATGCCCGGTTATCACATTGCGACCATGCCCGCTGCGGGAAGTGTCATGACTCCTTTGCAAAAAACGGTGGAGTTGGTGCCCGGAGGATGGTTGAGTAATTACCAGGCCTATCCTTGGACTGTCATTTTCCCACTATTGGGAATAGCGAGTTTGGGGCTGACGGCTCTCGCCGCAAAGCGCTGTTGGTCATGGGCAACGTTTTTGCTCTCGAGCATCGCTGTGGCCGCAATCATCCTCACTGCAGGCTTTAGCTTATTCCCGTTTATTTTTCCTTCCAGCTTGCAGCCAGATCATAGCTTGACGCTGTGGGATGTTACATCCAGTCGGAAAACTCTCGACATTATGTTGGTCGTCGCCTTGGTGTTTGTACCCATCATCATCTGCTACACCACGTGGGGTTATTACAAAATGTGGCGACGTTTAAATGTCGAGTTTATTGAAGAGAATCGTCACGCTGTTTATTGAATGTAGAAGGAGAATCTGTATGTGGTATTTCGCCTGGATATTAGGGGTGTTGCTCGCCTGCTCCTTTGGCGTCGTTAACGCATTGTGGCTGGAAGTGACAGAGAATCTGGATCGTGATGCAGATGCAGAATAGAGGTGCAATTATGAGCCGCAGCCTACAGCAAGCAAATTGGTCGACCTGGATATCAATAAGCCGTTGGATATCGCTGGCCGCTGCAGGGATTTTATCCGCCATTGTGCTTACAGCTCCAAACGTCATCGCAAGCAATGCCAGCGAGTTAGATCATGGAGAGTTAACTCTGGTTATGCTGGGTATCAGTCTCGGCTTCGTGCATGGGCTTGGGTTTTCGTTAGATCGGCGATGGCAACGGCTACTCGTAAGTCCGATAACGGCTTGGCCATTAATGGGATTGGGTCTTTACCAGTGGCTGGGTTCATAGCGAAAAAGGAGGAAGACGGATATGTTGAAAGCAGTAGTTTCATTTTTTGTTTTGCCGGTTGTGACTGTGTCTTTTGGTGTTTCGGTCTCTGCCAGCCAGGAAGAGTTGGTTGCTTTAGATGCGGAGAGTAACGCTCGGGTCGCTCGATTTGGGGGAGAGCTTAAGAAGGAGCTGGTCGCCGCACTGACCTCTGGAGGTCCGGTTGCGGGAATTGCTGTCTGCCAGTCTCGCGCTCCGCAAATCGCGGAAGCAAACAGTCGTGAGGGGTGGACGGTAGCTCGGACATCTCTCAAATATCGCAATCCAGAGAACCGGCCCGATGAGTGGGAAATCAAGTGGTTGGAAAATTTCAAACGGCGCCAGGAACAGGGGGAGGATGTCAAAACCCTTATGGTGAGTGAAATTAAAGACGGCGAGTATCGATATATTCGCGCAATTCCAACTGCTGAGGTCTGTACAACCTGCCATGGCAGTGAACTGGCACCGGCTGTGGAAAACGCCTTAAAGGATTATTACCCAGATGATTTGGCTCGTGGGTACAAGGTAGGCGATATTCGTGGCGCGTTTACGGTGATTAAGCAGTTTTCGAACGAGAGCCTTCAATGAAATTTGTCATTAAACACCTTTGATACGGTCAGCCGAGATTGGATTTGACCATATCGAACACTTCTAGAATGCGCGCGACGAATTGATCTTTAGGGCGAAAGCTGCCATTGGTTCGCTGACGAAAATCACTTTCCATATTGTCGAGCATGCGTTTTAGGCGCCGCCGGTGCAAGCCTGTCATGGCTTGTATCGGGTCTGTGATCAGTCCCGATAGGGACGCGAAAGATGCAAGTATGACGAGCACAAACAGTACACTGAGAAGCGTAAGACCTGTGCCTGGCTCTGCTGGAAAAAAGCCGTAGTAAATGCCGCCCAAGGTTTCGCCAAGAAAGAAATTGTTGACGGCAAAGTGTTCTGCCAAGACTGCGGCGATAAAAAAGCCGATACCGAACCCTCCAGGAGTAAATTTCTGAAAGGCAAAGGCGCCAAATATCGTGCAGCTTACCGTGTTGGCGATATCAGAACTGGCTGTGCGGGCGACCCGGTATTGTAGTAACGCGTCTTCAACCAGTGCATCGAGCTGGCGTTCCGTGTGCGCACTGGCATCGAAATCACTGTCCTGGTGCTCTGCGTAAAGCGCCTCTAAAGATTCTTTCAGATAGCTATCGGGTATGACAGTCGCTCCGCTGGATTCGAGCAGCTCCGAGCGAATAAGGTCTGCAACTCGTGTTTGTACGTCTGTTGTCAGACCTTCGGGGACATGCTCCAGCCAGCTGGCAATACGTCGGTAGCCGCGTTTTTCCAATAAATGTCGAATCAGGCTTAGCAGGGCATAGATAGGTGCCCAGACCAGATTGACAGGGGCTCGCAATATATCCATACCGAATGCAATTCGATTTAGGCGCCATGCTCCGGGGTAGCAGAAGTGGCGTTTGACGAACGGCTGGACACGTTGCCGACAATCATTGAAGTACTTTTCCCCGGCATTCAGGATGGCACTTTCAATATCGGCTTGAGTAAAGTTGTCCTGTGGCTTTGACATCTCGACAGGCTCAGATCATCAGAAAGGCAGTGTTAATAGGATGCATGGCCGTCATAGTAAATTCAAGAAGGATTCGTTTTCAGTTAAGGTATGCAGGTTACATTAACCATGATTGTGCTATGTTGCCGTATAACCTGATTGGCAAGCTACACTTACCGGAGAGGCGATTGGGGCATCGCCACCAGTCCATTTCATTTGAATTTATACCCCAGAAGGAGATCTATGCTCGCGGAGTTTAACGAGAGAGTTGCTGCATTTTTTAAGAAGGATTCTGCCGGGGGCATCATCCTGATGCTGGCCGCAGCTCTCGCGCTGGTGTTTGCCAACACCCCCCTGGATAGTATCTACGAACTGTTTCTCGCCACACCCATGGAAATTCGAGTCGGTGCATTGGTTATTGCAAAGCCGTTACTGCTGTGGATCAACGATGGTTTGATGGCGGTATTTTTCTTTGTTGTGGGCCTTGAGCTTAAGCGCGAAGTGGTTGAGGGGGAGCTGTCCAAGCCCAGTAATATTGCGCTTCCTGCGATCGGTGCCATCGGCGGAATGGCGGTTCCCGCGTTGATCTTTATTCTTTTCAATAGCGACAATTCCTTTGAAATGCAGGGTTGGGCAATTCCCGCCGCGACCGACATTGCTTTTGCCCTCGGTGTTCTGGCTCTGTTGGGGTCCAGGGTACCCGTTACGATCAAGGTCTTTTTGGCGTCTCTCGCCATTTTCGATGACGTCGGTGCGATTATTATCATCGCGATTTTTTACACTGAGCAGATTTCTCTCACGGCGATTACCGTCGTCGCTTGTTGTTTGCCGATTCTCTACATACTAAATCGCAGCGACGTATCCATACCTACGCCCTACGTAATGGTGGGATTGGTCATGTGGGTAGCGACGCTGAAATCCGGTGTTCATGCGACTTTGGCCGCTGTTATTTTGGCCATGTTCATTCCTATGCGTTCAAAGAAAAATCCAGAGAAGTCGCTGGTAACGGATATGGAGCACAGCCTGCATTCAGTTGTCGCGTTTTTCGTGGTGCCAGTCTTTGCTTTTGCCAACGCTGGCTTGGATTTGCGTAATGTCGGTTTCTCGCAAGTATTCCATAGCGTTCCTATTGGTATCGCTTTGGGGCTGTTTCTTGGTAAGCAAATTGGTATTTTCGGTATCTGCTTTTTGGCCATTAAAACACGTCTCACACAGTTACCGAAGGGTGTTACGTGGATGCAGTTGTGGGGAACCAGCGCCATTTGTGGTATTGGATTTACAATGAGTTTATTTATTGGAACTCTCGCCTATACGGAAGACGGGCAGCTGTTTGATGAGCGCTTAGGTATTATTGTTGGGTCGCTGGCATCTGGACTAATGGGGTATTGGTTGCTGTCGATGAGTCTGCCAAAATCTGGTGCTGAAGTTTCAAAAGCAGCGAAGAGTGGCCATTAGTTATGACAGATTCAATAGATTATGGAGATCTTGCGGCGGTCGAATACGCCAATGTACTCAAGCGTTCGCAAGTCATGGATTGTGGAATTCGAGAATTGTGGTCGGGAACTCCGCGTATTGCTGGCTCAGCATTTACCGTTCAATTGGCGCCGGGCGATCATTTGATGTTGCATGCCGCGATTTATGAGGCGCCTCCCGGTTCCATCATCGTCGCGGATGGCTGTGACACCGCCTGTGCTGTCGCTGGAGGTAACGTCTGCGCTATTGCGCAACAGCGAGGAATTAAAGGGTTTGTTGTTGACGGTGTGATTCGTGACCTGGCTGAGATTCGTAAAATGGCATTTCCTGTTTATGTCAGGGGAGTCGTGCCATTCCCTGGCAAGAAAGCGTTTGTGTCGCCGTTGAATGAAACCATTTCCTGTGGCGGGGCCACTGTTAATGGTGGCGATATCGTAATTGCCGATGAAGAGGGTATCGTGGTACTTCCGGCTGGTGAGGCGCCGGCTCTCTATGCGGCCGCCCATGAAAAATTTGCTGCTGAACAGGCGCTTTCTCTTGACGAATGGGAAGCCAAACACCGTGCCAAGCTAGCATCTGTGTTGCCTAATTTTAACTAGCTCCCTTTCATTAAGAGGCCTTGCTGGCAGTGTAGCGCCGCAAGGCCTTTTCAACTTCGACCAATATCAGTACACCAACGGCAATCAAGCCTATCTCTATCCATGCTGTTGTAGGCACCGAGGTTGTTCCGAAAACAGTCTGCATGGGCTGCCAATAGGTGAGCGCAATCTGCAAAATAACCTGTAGGGTGACACCACCCCATATCCAAGGATTAGAAAAGGGATCCATTCGCCAGAATGGATGGTGTTGACTGCGACACGCAAACAGAAACACAATTTCAACGGCAACAAAGACATTGACGGCGATGGTTCGTGCCAGGTCTGTGTCGTTGCTGATTCCCTGCCAGCGCATAAAGAGACCGAAGGCGCCCGCCAGCATCAGTAGTCCTACTAACAGTATTCTGCCCAGCAGAACTTTATCGAGGATTGGGTGGCCAGGTGCTCTGGGTTTGCGAAGCATGACGTCCGTTTCGATAGGTTCAAACGCCAGGCTCATACCCAGCAGAACGGCGGTGGTCATGTTTATCCAAAGAATCTGTAATGGTGTTATGGGAAGGGTTACGCCCGCAAAGATAGCCGCGAGAATCACCAAGCCCTCGCCGAAGTTCGTGGGTAATGTCCAGGTGATGAATTTGACTAAGTTATCGTAGACGCCGCGGCCAGCTTCTACGGCGGCCTCGATGGTGGCGAAATTGTCGTCGGTGAGCACCATATCCGCGGCTTCTTTGGCGACATCTGTGCCACCAGCGCCCATTGCAATGCCAATGTCGGCGGCTTTCAAGGCTGGAGCATCGTTGACTCCATCGCCGGTCATAGCAACGACGTCTCCGTGGTGTTGTATCGCCTGCACCAAGCGCAGTTTTTCAGCGGGTTCCACACGAGCAAATACGCGAATGTCTTGCACGACGTTACGCAATTCTTCATCGTCCATTGCTGCGAGTTGCGTGCCAGTAAGTACACTGTCGTCGTTTGAGGCGATGCTCATTTGTCTGGCAATGGCCAGTGCCGTAATGGCGTGGTCACCAGTGATCATTTTGACTTCGATACCTGCGCGGTGACAGGCATCTACTGCTCGAGTGGCTTGAGGGCGTGGTGGATCAATCATTCCCTGTAGGCCGATAAAACAGAGCGGACCCTCAATATCTCTGTCATCAGCGAGTGTCTGTGCCGATTCCAACTTTGCAAAGGCGAGTACTCGCAGTCCTCGGGTGGCCATGTCCTGGGCTGCGGCATCGATGGACTTGGTGTCCGCAGCGATGACAATCCCGGATGCGTCGACCATGGTATCGCAGCGGGGCAGTATGCGTTCCAAGGCGCCTTTGATATAGATGACCTGATCATGACCTGCGGTGTGCAGAGTCGCCATGGTCTGCCGTGTTGCATCGAAAGGCAGCTCTGCGAGCCTTGTGTATTCTACTTGCAGCTGGCTTTCATCGAGTCCCGCTTTACGGGCTGACACGATAAGTGCAACCTCGGTTGGGTCGCCATCGACTCCCCAGCCTTCGTCTTTCTTCGATAGGGCGGAATCATTGCAGAGTGCACCCACCAAGAGACATTCGTGTAAAGCGCCGGTAATTTCGGTGGGGTTACCCTCCGTCGTCAGGGATCCTTGCGGGGTGTAGCCTTGCCCCGACACAGTCACCCATTGGCTGCCGGCATAGATTGCCTCGACAGTCATCTGGTTTTCGGTCAGCGTTCCCGTTTTATCTGAGCAAATGACTCGGGTGCTGCCGAGCGTCTCTACCGCTGGCAGTCGTCTGATGATCGCCTGGCGTTTGGCCATGCGCGCCACCCCAATCGCGAGAGTCACGGTCAAGGCCGCGGGAAGACCTTCTGGAATAGCGCCGACGGCCAGCGCGACGGCAGCCATCAGCATGTCCATAGCGGTCTCGCCGCGAATAATGCCGATGAGAAAGGTGACGGTTGCGAGGGTAAGAATAACCATTAGGAGGAGGTTGGAAAATTTCCCCATGGCCTGGGTCAGCGGTGTTTCCAGTGTGCTGGTATTGGACAGTAGGGCTGCGATGCGACCTGTTTCAGTATGATCGCCTGTCGCTACGACAAGCCCTCGGCCCTGTCCGGCGACCACCAGAGTGCCGGCGAAGGCCATGTTGGTTCGATCTGCGACGCGAGTTTCGTGGGGCAGCGGATCCTTATGTTTGATGACGGCGGCGGCCTCGCCGGTCAGCGCCGCTTCGGTCGCTTGTAGGCCGGTAGCGTGTGCGACCCGTAAGTCTGCTGGAACTCTGTCACCAGCGGTAAGATGCACAATGTCTCCGGGGACCAGGTGTTCGGCATTTAGACGCTGACGACTGCCCCCTCGTTGTACACTGACCTCTGATGATACGGTTCGAGCCAGGGCCGCTAGCGCTTGCTCGGCACGCCCCTCTTGGATAAATCCGACAATGGCGTTGAGCAGTACAACCCCGAAAATCACTGCAGAATCCACCCATTCGCCTAGTGCGGCGGCTGCGATACCGGCTGCGATCAAGATATAAATCAACGGCTGGTGAAATTGCAGCAGTAATCGCATCGCCGGGCTGCGACCGGCCTGTTGCGTCAAGCGGTTGTGGCCGTGTTCGTCTAGCCTAGACTGGGCGTCGTCGTGATTTAGGCCGTGTTCAAGGCTGGTGTCGAGATGATTGGTCAGCGCGTCCAAATCATGGGCGTGCCAAGGATGTTGAGGATCATAGGTGGAGCGAGTCTTAGCGTTCATAGGGATATCCTACGAGCATACAACCGGCGGTTTATTGATCTGAGATAGTTTTGTTCGATATTACACTGGGCCGGGTTTGTAGGCGACGCTGTTAATGCCGCTCGGTAGAACGTTGGGGTTCTCAATAGGGGGTTGAAGACTCTTAATATAGGGTTGAAGACTCCTAGCAGGGTGTTGAAGACTCCTAAAAGGGGTTGAAGACTCTCGTCGCATATTTGAAGGGCAGTTATTTTGCTTAATCAGCCAGTATCAATGGTCGGCAATTTATTGCGTATGCATTCTCCGCTAGAATAGCGGGCTTTTGGCCCGGATGGGCAATGTCCAGCATCAAACAGGGCGCTGTGTACATTCAATACAGAGTAAGGTTAAGAGGATGGGCGACAGCAATTTAGCCGATGAAATTAAGAAGAGACGCACATTTGCGATTATCTCTCACCCTGACGCAGGTAAAACCACCATTACTGAAAAGCTGTTGCTGCTCGGGCGGCTCATTCAATCCGCGGGAACCGTAAAAGGGAAAAAGTCCGACAAACATGCGACGTCTGACTGGATGACCATGGAACAGGAGCGTGGGATTTCTGTGACATCATCGGTCATGCAGTTTCCCTACCACGAGCGTATGGTTAATCTGCTGGACACTCCTGGGCACGAGGATTTTTCGGAAGATACCTATCGCACGCTTACCGCGGTGGATTCTGCGTTGATGGTGATTGATGGCGCCAAAGGTGTGGAAGATCGAACCATTAAGCTGATGAATGTTTGTCGCTTGCGGGACACACCTATTTTCAGCTTCGTAAACAAGATGGACCGGGATATTCGTGATCCTATCGAGTTGCTCGATGAGATTGAATCAGTGCTGGGTATTGCCGCCGCGCCAATTAACTGGCCCATCGGCATGGGCAAAGACTTTAAGGGCGTTTACAACCTCTACAATGACGTCATCCATGTTTTTGTTCCGGGCAAAGCCAGCACTCTGGCAGAAGCGGTTGAGATCCAAGGATTGGACTCTGACGAAGCAAAAGCGTTGATGGGTGAGGAATACGAGGATTTTTGTGATGTCCTAGAACTAGTGCGCGGTGCCAGTCATGAATTTGAATTGGATGCCTATCTGCAAGGACAGTTGACTCCAGTTTACTTCGGTACCGCTCTGGCAAATTTTGGTGTCGCTGAAATGCTTAACGACTTTGTCGATTGGGCACCGGGGCCTTTGCCTCGAATCACTGAGCAGCGTCAAGTAGCCGTGGACGAAGATAAGTTCAGTGGTTTTGTTTTTAAAATCCAGGCCAACATGGATCCCAAGCATCGGGACCGAATCGCGTTTCTGCGCATTTGCTCCGGCCAATATAATCGCGGGATGAAATTGCGACATTCACGGATTGGCAAAGACATTAAAATTGCCGATGCGGTGAGTTTTAAAGCGGGAGAGCGGGATCTGGTCGAGACGGCATACTCTGGCGACATTATCGGCCTGCATAATCACGGCACGATTCAAATCGGCGACACCTTTACCGAGGGCGAAATCCTCAAATACTCTGGTATCCCTCACTTTGCGCCAGAGCTCTTTCGGAAAATTCGTTTGAAAGATCCCATGAAAACCAAGCAGCTGCAAAAAGGGCTGCAACAGCTCTCAGAGGAAGGGTCGACACAGGTGTTTTTTCCGCTTAACTCCAATGACATCATCGTAGGGGCGGTGGGTGTTCTGCAGTTTGAAGTGGTTTCGTATCGCCTTCTCGATGAATATAAGGTTGAAGCCATCTATGAGCCGGTGAGCGTTTACACCGCGCGTTGGGTTTCCTGTGACGATAGCAAGAAGTTGCAGGAATTCCGTAACAAAGTCTCTGATAACCTCTCCATCGACGGTGGCGGTCATCTCACCTATCTTGCACCCACTCGGGTCAATCTCTCCCTCACGGAGGAGCGTTATCCGGATATCGCTTTGCACGCGACCCGAGAACATTGATCCTGGAAGTCTGTTACCCATGAGTAAAATGAATATCGACATCCCAGAGAGGATGCCGCGTCGTCATGGCGCGCGTTGGCTGCAGAGCTTTGGCCAGTTTGTTCTGAGTACCCTCGGTTGGAAGCTCGAAGGCGAGTTGCCCAACGAGCCAAAACTGTTGCTGGTACTTGCGCCTCACACCTCAAATTGGGATTTTATTATCGGAGCATGCATCTGGCTAAGTCTGGATTTAAAAGTCTCCTATATGATGAAAAAAGAAGCGTTCTTCTGGCCTTTCAAACGCTTTTTCATCAATATCGGTGGAATACCGATTGATCGCACCAAGCCACAAAATATTGTGCGTCAAGCGGTTAAGTCGTTTCGAGGCAACGCCGGAGTCTGGTTGGGCATCACCCCTGAAGGGACACGTAAAAAGGTTACCAAGTGGAAGACTGGCTTTTTGCGGATCGCCCACGATTCAGGGGTGCCGCTGTTGCTGATTGGCATCGACGCAAAAACCAAAACGGTACGGATTGATCGCCTGATCGAAACAACCGGAGATCACAATGCGCAGGCTGAAGAAATCCGGCAGTATATGAATGCCACTTTTCAGGGAATCAATCCTGAAAATCAATAGGGCTCCGGTATTTTGTTTATTTACCAATGAATGTCGGTGCTTTTCGATTATGAGGATACGTTTGAGGTAGGTCGAACCGATGCTGGCGTCTATTCTGTTAAGTGTTGTGGTCTGCTGCCTAATGGGGGCGGTATTGTTTTGGTCGCGACGATCCTGGTATCGGGTCGACGAGGCGGATCTCAGGCAGTTATTGCAGTCGGTAATACTGGGGCAGGCGAATGCCAATGAATGGCAGGTATTTATTGAAATGCCGATACGTTACGACCCGTTTCTGGACGATATCCGAGAGTCCTGTCGGGTGATCGACGAAGCTCATCAGCCAGTGTCTGAAGCTCGGCAATACCTGTTGGATGGGGAAGGTGTGGAAAAGATTCGTGAGTTGCTAGAAAAGCTCGACAAAGAGCGGCCGGAAAAGCCGCTCTTATGATCTCTTATTATTCAGAAGCGATAAAAAAGCTGTAGTCGGAATTCGGTGACACTGACATCCGCTTGGTATCGCAGTTTGGAGAATTCGTAGTCTGAGCCGTCGGTTTCTGATTCTTTATCCAGCAACCAGCGATAGTAGTCGTCATTGTTAATAGATACTGAGCGCTCGTTGATCCATTCGTCCATGGGGAGTGATTGACCATTATCGAGATGAGCCCACTTAAGTTTCTGCAGCCATTCTGATTCTGAGACCATTTCGGTAGAATCTGCAACTAGAATGGACGCCCACGTCAAGGTTGCTGCAATTGTCAGCAATAAGCCTGTATAGCGTGCAGACTTCCGTAGCGCCCCCATGGGTTCTCTCCTGTAATTCACTGTTACTCAATATGTGTAGGATCTCACAAGGCCTCAAAAGTGACTGTGACAGACGTCCAATTTCGGCCAACCTTGCAATGATGCACGCGCCACCCCCTTGAAATTTACTTGCTATGGATCTACCCGAATCATTAAGTCAAATTGTTGCGGAAGCGATCCCCGGGGCGCGCCTTGAACACTTCGAGGTAGTTTCAGAGCCGTCGCTGCGATTGTTGTTACTTAACCAGGATTATCCCCGAGAAGCGCTTTCCTACGATGTCGCATTGCGATTGATGGAAAATCCGTTCTACTGGGCATTTTGTTGGGCGTCGGGGAAAGTGCTTGCAGATTTCCTGCTTAAACACCCTGAACGAGTGAAGAACAAGCGCGTACTGGATTTCGGGTCAGGATCTGGTGTTGTTGCTATTGCTGCGGCTCTGGCGGGGGCGGATGAAGTCATTGCCTGTGATTGTGATCCGTTGGCTAGGCAGGCGATTCGCGATAACGCGCAACTGAATCAGGTTGAATTAACGGTGGCAGATGATCTCAACGCCGTGCGTGGCCCGGTAGACTGTTTAACGGCGTCCGATGTGCTTTATGATCGAGATAACCTGCCGTTGTTGGATGACTTTTTACAGCATGCTAAAAGTGTCATTATCGCAGATTCCCGGCTTAAACATTTTTCACATCCTGCCTATATCAAAATCGCCGAAACTCCTGCGTTGACGCTGCCTGATCTAGATGAATCTGTCGAATTTCGAACGGTACGACTGTATACCGCGAATGGTTGAGTGGACGTTTTAGGGGAAAAGTAGGATAAAAAAACGCCGGGTATCCCTGTTGAAGATAACCCGGCACAGCGACTGTTCTTGTCGTATCACGTTATCAAATCTGGAAAATTCAATAACGCTTAGATAGCTTGTCTTTGGCTAGCCGCCTTGGTTGAGCTTTGCTCGAACTGATGCAAGTTTGACACAAATGGTGAAAACTTGCATGGCTTTATTCAGTTCAGGCACGGATGGGACTGATGGGGCCAATCGAATATTGGCGTCATCTGGGTCTTTACCATAGGGAAAGGTCGCGCCCGCAGGCGTTAATTTCACGCCTGCATCGGAGGCCAGTTTCACAACTTCACGAGCGCAGCCCGGTTGCGTATCAAAAGAAATAAAGTAGCCGCCAACGGGAGATTCCCAGCTTCCGAGGTCTGAATCGGTAAAGGCTGCTTCAAGGTGTTCGAGCACGGTCTCAAAGCGTGGTTTAATAAATTCGGCGTGCTTTGCCATAAGCTCTGTAACCGCACTTAAATTTGGAAGCAGTTTTAAGTGGCGTAGCTGATTAATCTTATCAGGGCCAATGGTTGCGGCTTCCAGAGATTTTTTAAAGCCCGTCAGGTTTGCTGTAGAGGCGGCCATGAAGGCGACGCCTGCACCCGCATGAGTGATTTTGGATGTAGACGCGAATTGCAGAAGGCTGTCTTCGGTACCATTGCGGACGCAAGCGTCCCAAAGGCTGGCAAGCTGAGGTGGTTCACTGGTCAGGTCGTGTACGGCGTAGGCGTTATCCCAAAATATGCGGAAGGCTGGATTTGCAATCTTTCCGAGCTGCGCCATGCGTTCAACAGTGGCATCGCTGTAGATAACACCCGTGGGGTTGGAGTACTTGGGTACACACCAGATCCCGATAATCGATGGATCAGCTTTAATTTTAGCTTCAATTACATCCATATCTGGGCCGTCCGAAAGCATCGGCACGTTGATCATCTCGATATTCAATCGCTCACAAATAGTGAAGTGGCGATCGTAGCCTGGTACCGGGCAGAGAAATTTAGGGTTGGCGATGTCCTTCCATGCTTGGTCATTACTTTTAAGACCAAATTCTTTTGCGAAGGATACCGCTTGATACATCAGTGTCAGGCTGCTGTTACCGCCAGCAATCACCGTTTCTACTGGGACTCCGAGCAGTTCTCCTCCGAGGCGACGTGCCTCGATCAGACCATCCAAGCCGCCGTAATTACGGACATCTGTGCCATCTTCACTCATGTAATTGCCGTCGAGAATGCCGTCGAGAGCATCAGACAAGCTCAGTTGTTGAGTGGATGGTTTACCGCGGGTTAAATCCAGCTTGAGGGATTCCTGTTGCAGGGCGGCATAATCCTTGGCGAGTTGGGCTTCCCACTCGGCTAATTGTTCGGTGGAGGCGTTTTCCAGATTCACGATGCGACTCTCGGTTGTGCACTTGGAAAGGGAGATTGCGGTGGCGAGAGCGTCAGCGAATCGTCCCGGTGGATAGAGCGCGTGAGTATATTGCACCGGCGCACGCTTAAAAAGGGGATACGGGGGTTTTTTAGTCTATACGCTGCGTGTTTTGGGAAAGGGAATATCAGGATTCCATATGGGATTGAAGGTAATTATTGAGGCCCATTTTAGCGATCAGGCTGAGTTGTGTTTCAAGCCAGTCGACGTGTTCTTCTTCGGATTCCAGAATGCTCTCGAGCAGCTCCCGGCTGACATAATCGCGCACGGACTCGCAGTAGGTAATCGCTTCGCGTAGGTCGGGAATTGCAATGAGTTCAAGTTTGAGGTCGCACTCGAGCATTTCTCTAGTGCTTTCTCCAATCATCAATTTGCCCAAATCCTGAAGGTTTGGCACCCCTTCGAGAAACAGGATTCTCTGAATGAGTGCATCGGCGTGCTTCATTTCGTCAATGGACTCGTGATATTCGTGCTCATTGAGCGTGTCCAGTCCCCAATTTTTGTACATGCGAGCATGTAAAAAGTATTGGTTGATGGCGATGAGTTCGTTGAACAGAATTTTATTGAGATATTCAATAACTTTTACGTCACCCTTCATCAGACCGTCCTTTCTTGATGTGGGATAGGGAGAGGCAGACGCCATCTGCGTCAGCAAACAGGCAAAGGATATCTGCCGTTTAGTCTGCAACGGTGACTAGGACGAGTCAAGGCGTGAGGCTTGTTAAGGAAGGGGGGTTAACCTGCCGCGTAGAAAAGCTCAGATTCGGCAAGATTATCCATTTCGGCCAGGGTTTGATCGATGACTTGTTTGGTGTGAAGGCCGCATTTGCCGCACTGAGTCATGGCGCCGAGCTCTTGGCGAACTGCACGTAGAGTACTGGCACCGTTAATAACGGCGTCTTTTATGTGGGAGTCGGTAATGCCTTTACAGATACAAACGTACATAGCAGCTATTTAATTGTGTATCTAGGGGCTGTGTCATCGGAAGCATCCACCTGATTTCAGGATCGACCAACTTTGCTCAACGACCTACGCCAGTTAACGGTATAAAGTTAAAGTTATTCTAAATGATAATGGTTGTCAACAGCGGCTGGTTCAAATTCTCATTTTGCATTTTTCGGCTAGGGTGTGCCGAAATATACCAACGTATTGGGAGTGTTGAGTGATAGGTTTGCAGGAACTGGCGGAGACTTAAAAAGGATTAATTCTAAGGGGGATTGCGAAGGTGGACGTGAGCCAGCAAGGCCGGCTCATTTCGTTGCGTATTTCACACTTTTTGTCGATTGAGGTGCCTGGATTAAGGTTCCTCGTCGGTCTCGGGGAGCGGCCATCCTCCGAGCTCCCGCCAGCGATTGATAATCAAGCAGAAGAGCTCGGCGGTTTTGCCTGCATCATAAGCCGCTGAGTGGGCGCTGCTGTTGGAAAATTCGATGCCAGCCAATTGGCAACTGCGCGCCAGTACCGTGTGACCGTAGGCGAGACCGGAAAGAGTGGCTGTATCAAAGCAGCTAAATGGATGAAAGGGGTTGCGTTTGATGCCACAGCGGCGCGCTGCCTCGTTGATAAATCCCAGGTCGAAATGGGCGTTGTGAGCCACCATCACCGCTCTGGTACAGCCGTGATTTTTCACGGCGCGGCGAATGCCGGCGAACAGTTCGCTGAGCGCGATCATTTCTGGGGCGGCATCACGCTCTGGGTCGTGAAGGTCAATTCCAGTGAAGTCCAGCGCTGACTGTTCAATGTTCGCCCCTTCGAAAGGTTCGATGTGGTAGTCGATGGTGGACTCTGCAAAGAGATTGCCGTCGTCATCCATATTAAGGATGACGGCAGCGACTTCCAGCAGGGCATCGGTGCGCGAATTAAATCCTCCGGTTTCCACGTCGATGATGACCGGAAGAAAGCCTCGAAAGCGCAATGCAAGCGGGGACTTGCTGTTCTCTGATGTGCTGAGAGATGGATCGGCGGGTAGCAAAGTATCTTCCTTAATTAACCAGTTTCCACTGTAGGGTTTCACCGGCAAGTACGGGCATTAAATCACCTCCGGGAAAGGGGATGGATTCTGGCACCTGCCAGGGTGTTTTTTCCAGGGTAACCTGGGTTTCATTGCGAGGCAGGTCATAGAAGTCGGCGCCAAAATGGCTGGCGAAGTCTTCCAATCGTTCAATGGCTCCAGCCTCGTCAAACGCCTCCGCATAGAGTTCAAGAGCATGAGGGGCGTTGTATACGCCTGCGCAGCCACAAGCCGCTTCTTTGCGGTGGCGGGCATGAGGCGCGGAATCTGTGCCGAGGAAAAACTTGGGATTGCCGCTGATGGCCGCTTCCAGTAATGCTGTTTGGTGAATATTTCGTTTGAGAATGGGTAGACAGTAGAAGTGGGGGCGAATTCCTCCGACAAGCATATGGTTGCGATTGAACAGCAAGTGGTGTGGGGTAATCGTTGCTGCGACCTGACTGCCCGCTGAGGTTACAAAATCAGTAGCGTCGCGGGTCGTTATATGCTCAAGCACAATCGGCAGCTGAGGGTAGCGTGCTACCAGCGGTTGAAGCGTGCGATCGATAAAGATTTTTTCGCGATCAAAGATATCGACATTACTGTCTGTCACTTCACCGTGTATGAGCAGGCGCATTCCGCATTCCTGCATGGCTTCGATGGCAGGGTAGATATGGGCAATATCTGTGACGCCAGAATCTGAATTGGTGGTTGCCCCTGCGGGATAGAGTTTACAGGCGACAACGCCCGCAGATCTGGCTTCTTTGATGATTTCAGGTGAAGTGCGATCGGTCAGATACAGCACCATTAGCGGGGTAAAATTCCTATCGGGCGGAATTTCTAACTTGATTCTGTCGGCATACGCCAGCGCCATTTCAGCCGTGGTAATTGGCGGTACGGTGTTGGGCATGGTGATGACCCGATGGAACACTTTTGCAGCATCTGTGACCGTGGTCTTTAACGCGTCGCCGTCCCTGAGGTGGATGTGCCAGTCGTCGGGCTGGGTCAGGGTGATGCTGTTGTTCATGATTGTGCTCGTCCTCAGTGCCAAAGGCTGAATGCTACCGAATTATGGTGCTAAAGCACAGCGGAGTGCCGCCGATAACATGGGTATCAAAGTGCTCAAATCCCGTCTGAATTGCGGCATATGGGTTCCCGAGAGGGTTCGAAATCAAGGGGTTTGGCGCTAAAATTTTCTTATTGGGTGTTGTTTTAGGTGCTATACCCAGAGTATTCGTTGGTCGGCAGTAGGGCCGCGGTAGTGTCGGTGAGGCAATGATCCGTTATGAGCTTGATAGTCACAACAAGAGCTATGTTGGTGAGTAATTGTGAGAGATTCGTCGTCGCCACCTTGCTGATTGCTTGTGTGATGGGCGCCCCTCGTGCATTCTCAGCTAGCGCTTATCAGGTGCCTATGGATGCCTCCACCTGGACTGCTGAGACGTCGGTGTTCGCCTGTCGTCTAAGCCAGGATATTCCCCTATTCGGCGGTGCGACTTTCGAGAGGTTGGCTGGCGAAGAAGCCAAGTTTTTGTTGAACTCATTGTCCCCTCGATTGGCATCGGGAAAAGCCATGCTGAAGCTCAAGGCGCCCGCATGGAAGCCGGAATCCGTCACCCGTGAGCTTGGCTATGTGGATGTTACCCAGGGGCGTTTACCCATTACTGTGGTGAAAGACAAAGCTGAACGTATGCTTGAAGCTTTGCAGCATGGTCTCGATGTTGAATTCACCCGTGCGGCCTGGTTTGGCGGAGAAGAAAGCCTTCGAGTACGACTGAGTACCATCAATTTTCGCGCCCCCTATGAGCGGTATTTACAATGCCTTGCTCAATTGCTGCCCGTTAATTTTGATCAGATCCGCAGGACCTCAATCTTTTTCGCGCCCGGCGCAGCGGATCTCCCGGCGAGCGAAGAAGTGAAGCTCGACAATATCGCAATCTACGTGCGAGCCGATGAAAGTGTTGAGTCTTTTTATATTGACGGGCACACAGATTCTGATGGCACCCGTAGCGATAACTTGGAGCTTGCCAAGAAGCGCGCCGAGATGGTTCATCGCCTGCTCGTTGAGCGAGGTATTCCGCCCGAGAAGATTACCACTCGCTGGCACGGTGAGCGCTACCCGGTAGCGAGTAATCGCTCCGCTGGTGGACGCGCTAAAAATCGCCGAGTAACGATTCGACTGGAGAAAAATGATGAGGGAACCCTGCCTTCGCTAGCTTCCAGCCGATGACCTTATAAAGACTTTTCGGTTCATCTTTTCGTCGAAAATTTTCTTTAATGTCTGTGAAAAAGCGTTGATTGGAGCTACAATTCGCGCCCCAAAGCGCTTGAAAGAGTGCGCTGTCGTTTCCCTCGTATAAGTTCTCTGGTTGTTTCGGGAGTGTGTCATGTCTGCAGTCAACAAGGTCGTCCTTGCCTATTCAGGTGGTTTGGATACCTCCGTCATTGTCCGCTGGTTGCAGGAAACCTACGATTGTGAAGTCGTCACTTTTACCGCTGATATCGGTCAGGGGGAAGAGGTAGAGCCGGCTCGAGCTAAGGCTCAGGCAATGGGCGTGAAGCAGATTTATATCGAAGATCTGCGCGAAGAATTTGCTCGCGATTATGTCTATCCCATGTTCCGCGCCAATGCCATATACGAAGGTGAGTATTTGCTGGGCACCTCTATTGCGCGACCACTTATTGCCAAGCGACTGATTGAAATTGCCAACGAAACTGGTGCTGATGCGATTTCTCACGGCGCAACCGGTAAAGGCAATGATCAGGTTCGCTTCGAATTGGGTGCGTACGCACTAAAGCCTGGAATCAAAGTTATTGCACCGTGGCGCGAGTGGAATCTGACGTCTCGCGAAACGTTGATGAAGTATTGCGAAGAACACCAGATTCCTGTCGATTTCGCGAGCAGTAAGAAGAAAAGTCCCTATTCCATGGACGCTAATTTGCTCCATATCTCCTATGAAGGGGGCAATCTGGAAGACCCATGGTGGGAAGCTGATGACCCGGAGATGTGGCGTTGGACCGTAGCGCCTGAGCAGGCGCCGGATGAGCCAACGTATCTTGAATTAACCTATGAAAATGGTGATATCGTTGCTATTGATGGTCAGGCGATGTCTCCGGCAACGGTTATGGCTCATCTCAATAAAGTCGCCGGCGCCAATGGTGTCGGACGCCTAGACATCGTCGAAAATCGTTATGTCGGTATGAAGTCCCGCGGTTGTTATGAAACTCCGGCAGGGACCGTCATGCTGAAGGCGCATCGCGCCATTGAGTCGTTGACCCTGGATCGGGAAGCGGCACATTTAAAGGATGAGCTGATGCCTAAGTATGCCAGTTTGGTCTACAACGGTTATTGGTGGAGTCCTGAGCGAAAAATGCTGCAAGCCGCGATCGATGAATCGCAAAAAGCGGTGAGTGGCGATGTTCGCGTGAAACTCTACAAAGGCTCTGTATCTGTGGTTGGTCGCCGCTCCAGTGAATCCCTGTTCGATGAAAAAGTCGCAACGTTTGAGGATGATGCTGGCGCCTATGACCAAAAGGATGCTGCTGGATTTATCAAGCTGAACTCGTTGCGGTTACGCATAGCCGCAAATAAGGGGCGAGATTTCAGCTGATAATGAGCCGGTGAAAAGCCGGCAAATTATTAAGAATATAGACAGTTAATACTGCATTTGCTGTTGGACCGTGCCGGCAGCCTGTTCGGTGCCCGATGTCATTCGGGCGCGATACTCTACACTACAAGTTAATCAGCCTGAAGGGGCTGGTGTGCGCTGAGTCCGGCCGGTGTTGACCAGAATCAACAACTGGCAGACCCGATGCGGGTATGCTTGCGCTCCCTGTAGGAGACGGGGTGTTTATGCAGGCCTGGTGCACCTCATAAATGGATTAAAATTTAACCAATCAGGAATGTCACTATGAGTAGTAATCAGGTAGCGGCTGCAGAGCATCCCGTCTATGACTACAAGATAGTACGCCAGTTCGCCATCATGACGGTGGTCTGGGGTGTAGTCGGCATGGGGGTCGGCGTTTTAATCGCCAGCCAGCTCGTTTGGCCCGAACTAAACGATCTTTTCCAGCCTTATTCGCATTTTGGACGATTGCGTCCGCTACACACTAATGCGGTGATCTTTGCATTTGGTGGTTGTGCGTTATTTGCAACTTCATATTACGTCGTCCAGCGAACCTGCCAGGCCCCGCTGTTCGGTGGTTTCCTCATACCTTTTACGTTTTGGGGATGGCAGTTGGTTATTGTGCTGGCCGCGATAACACTACCGCTCGGTTACACCACCACTAAAGAGTATGCGGAGCTGGAATGGCCGATCGATATTCTGATTACATTGGTGTGGGTATCCTACGCAATCGTGTTTTTTGGCACGATCGTTAAGCGTAAGACATCTCACATCTATGTTGCTAACTGGTTTTATGGCGCGTTCATTATCACCATTGCGCTGCTGCATGTCGTTAACAGCATGGCGGTTCCTGTCACTCTGACCAAGTCTTATTCCATGTACAGCGGTGCAATGGATGCGATGATTCAGTGGTGGTACGGCCATAACGCAGTCGGTTTCTTCCTGACTGCGGGTTTCTTGGGAATGATGTATTACTTTGTTCCTAAGCAAGCGGGGCGCCCAGTTTACTCCTACCAGCTGTCCATTGTTCACTTTTGGGCGCTGATCAGTCTGTACATCTGGGCTGGGTCTCACCACCTTCACTATTCCGCTCTGCCCGATTGGACGCAAAGCCTTGGCATGGTGATGTCACTGGTTCTGTTGGCGCCTTCCTGGGGCGGAATGATTAACGGCATTATGACGCTGTCCGGGGCTTGGCATAAGCTTCGCACCGATCCGACGCTGCGTTTCCTTGTGGTTTCTCTGTCTTTCTATGGAATGTCCACGTTTGAAGGGCCGATGATGTCGATCAAGACAGTCAATGCGCTCTCTCATAACACCGATTGGACGGTTGGCCATGTGCATTCTGGTGCACTCGGCTGGGTTGCCATGATCTCTATCGGTTCTATCTATCACCTGTTGCCCGTACTCAGCGGTCGCAAGTCCATGTGGAGTGTACCGCTGGTTAACATGCACTTTTGGCTTGCCACCATTGGAACGGTTCTTTACATCGCCTCCATGTGGGTGAATGGAATCATGCAGGGCCTGATGTGGCGTGCCTTTAACTCTGATGGCACTCTGACCTATGCATTTGCTGAAGCGGTAGAAGCCAGTTACCCGGGCTACTTCGTTCGTGCCTTGGGAGGAGCTTTCTTCCTTACTGGAATGCTGCTGATGGCTTATAACACCTATCGCACCATGAGTGCCGGCGAGCGTACAGACTCTGCCGAAGCGCCACAGACTGCGTAAGGCATAAGGAGATAGACGTTGAAAAATCATGACTTAGTCGAGAAGAACCTCGGCCTGCTGATGATCCTTACTGTAGTTGCCATCGGTTTTGGTGGTTTGGTAGAGATTGTTCCTCAGTTCTTTCAGCCTCAGACGACAGAGCCTGTTGAAGGCCTGGAGCCATGGACTGCCGTTGAGCTAGAGGGGCGCGACATCTACATTCGCGAAGGCTGCCATGTCTGTCACACCCAGATGGTGCGTCCACTGCGAGCTGAAGTTGAACGTTATGGCCACTATTCTGTTGCCGGAGAATCAGTTTACGACCATCCTTTTTTGTGGGGTTCCAAGCGTACTGGGCCTGATCTTGCTCGGGTAGGTGGTCGCTATTCCGACGAGTGGCATCGTGCGCATCTATACAATCCTCGTAACGTTGTACCTCAATCCAACATGCCGGCGTTTCCTTGGTTGTTTGACAATGTTTTGGATGGGGAGCTAACCGGCAGAAAAATGGCCGCATTACGTTCAGTAGGTGTTCCTTACACCGATGAGGATATTGCAGGGGCTGAAGAGGCGGTTAAGGGAACAACCGAAATGGAGGCGTTGATCGCGTATCTCCAGCAACTGGGAACATTGCTGCAACAGAAACGCTAAACAAGGTTTGGCTGGAGGGACTTGCAATTGGATATCAACGATCTGAGAAGTTTAGCCACAGTACTTGTGGCCATAGCCTTTACCGGAGTTTGTTGGTGGGCATTTTCTCCCAGTCGTAGAAAGCGGTTTGACGAAGCAGCCAATCTCCCCTTCGAGGAAGATGATTTAGATGCGATGGAGCAGTCTTCTGCTGTCCTCCGCTCTAAGGATAAAGACAAGGCAGGATAAATTATGAGCACGTTTTGGAGCCTGTGGGTTATCGTATTAACGGTAACCAATATTGCGTTGGTCGCCTGGGTGTTATTTGCCAATCGCAAAGTAGCCGTGAGTGATGAGGCGGACCCAGAAAACAAAACCACTGGCCATTCCTATGATGGCATTGAAGAGTTTGATAACCCGTTGCCTAAGTGGTGGTTCCAGATGTTCTGCGGAACGCTGGTATTTTGGGTCATCTATTTGGTGCTTTACCCAGGATTGGGCAATTGGGGTGGTGTGCTTGGCTGGACGTCCCAGAACCAGCTGGAGCGGGAGCAAGAGAAAGCCGAAGAGCAATATGGCGCTATCTATGATGAATTCAGCGCTATGCCAATTGAAGAGGTTGCTCAGGACCCTCGCGCGCTGAAAATGGGGGTGCGCTTGTTTGCGAACAACTGCGCCGTTTGCCACGGGGCTGATGCTGGTGGAAACTACGGTTTCCCAAACCTGACGGATGACGATTGGCTGTACGGCGGTTCACCTGACACCATCAAGCAAACGCTATTACACGGACGCAACGGAAATATGCCTGCTTGGGGTCCTGTCATTGGTGAGGAAAAAGTTATCGCTGCGGCAGAATATGTACTGTCTTTGTCTGGACGTGAGCATGATGCGGCTCTTGCAGAAGATGGTAAAAAAGTCTTCGATCAAAACTGTATGGCTTGTCACGGACCAGATGGTAAAGGGATGCAGGCCCTTGGTGCTCCAAATTTGACCGACGACATCTGGCTTTATGAGGGTACTCCACAGGGGATCCGACATTCCATTCGTCAGGGGCGTAACAATGTGATGCCTGCACAGCAGGACAAGCTAAAAGAAGAGAAGATTCACCTTCTAACGGCATACGTGTATAGCTTGTCTCATTTCGAAGAATAACCGTCTGACTTTCAGGCCCGCTCATCGGGCCTGTTGAGAAAGATCTTTCCCACCCGCCGATTCTGGAATGGGGCGCCGGGTTATCGGCGGACAGGAAAGTCGAGCCCCGTTTTCGGGGCTTTTTTATGGCTGCAGTTCCGTCTCTGCGCGCGTGTAAGTTCTTTATGGGGCTGTTTGATAGGGCGTCGCCGTGGCCCAGTTAACATATTAGAAACATCGAAAGTATTTGTTTTCTGTCAACGTGCGGTCACTGGTTTTCGCTACCATGGTGATTGTTACGTACATGTGTGCAGAGACAAAATCGCAGGGCGCAGCCGTGTCACCATGCGGATTTCGAACCGGAGGTTTCAATGAACGACAAGATTCCACTCAAAGACGTCGACGAGGAGAAAACCGTTCGCTACCGACGGTTGTATGAAGAGGCCAACAGGGTCTACATCCGCAAAATTTCTGGCTTTTATCAATCGATACGACGCTACACGGGTATCCCGCTGATTTTAGGTTTTCTATTGCTGCCTTGGCTCGTGATCGATGGCCGCCCGGCCATGCTATTTGATCTTCCCGAGAGAAAATTCAATATTCTCTGGATGACCTTTTGGCCTCAGGATGGGATGTTGCTGGCATGGTTACTGATCATTGCGGCTTTTAGTCTGTTTACAGTAACAGTCCTGCTTGGAAGAGTTTGGTGTGGATTTACCTGTCCTCAGACGGTGTGGACATTAATGTTCATCTGGGCGGAGCACCTCACTGAAGGCGATCGTAACAAGCAGATTAAGCTCGACAGCAAGCCCTGGTCTTACGAGAAGTTTCTGCGTAAAGCCGGTAAGCATTCCCTTTGGGTCGCCATTGCGCTGGTTACCGGATTGACGTTTGTCGGCTACTTTTATCCCATTCGCGATTTGATTCTTGGATTCCTGCCCAGGATCGATGAGACGGGCTATGTCACCTTCGGTGTTCCCGCCGTTGCAGCCTTCTGGACGCTGTTCTTTGCGGCGGCTACATATATAAATGCTGGCTGGATGAGGGAACAGGTCTGTAAATACATGTGTCCTTATGCCCGCTTTCAATCCGTAATGTATGACTCCGATACTTTGGCTGTTCATTACGATGCCGTACGCGGAGAGTCCAGGGGACCACGTAAAGCGAAGGAAGACTATAAAGCGAATGGCAAAGGTGACTGTATCGATTGTTCCTGGTGTGTTCAGGTTTGTCCTGTAGATATAGATATTCGCGATGGTCTACAGTATGAATGCATCAATTGTGGCTTGTGCGTGGATGCCTGCAATCAAGTTATGGATAAGATGAATTATCCTCGCGGGTTGATCCGATTTACGTCGGAAGATCAGCTAAAAAATGGTTCGACCCATTTTCTGCGGCCACGCTTGTTTGGTTATTCGTTTGCCGTTGTTGCTATGATCTCCGCGTTTGTTTATACCGTGGGGACACGGGAACCTGTGTCCGTGGATGTTCTGCGGGATCGTGGTGCGCGTTTGTATCGGCTCAGTGGCGATGATGTACAAAATGTGTATACCTTGAAGATCAATAATATGGATCGTGAGGCGCATACCTACGATGTCGCAGTAGAAGGTAACGGCTCGTTTGAAGTGCAAGGATATCGCCCGATGATAATCGAGGAAGGTGAGATCTTTACTCAACCCATTCGAGTGGCAATTCCAGATAAGGAATTGACCAGTTCAAAAAACTCTATTGTCATCACAGTCACAGCGAAAGACGATCCCGCAATTACAGCTAGCGAAGAGGCCAGTTTTATCGGCCCCCATAAAGACTAATCACAGGAGTTAAGCGGTCAGTGGCGTTAAACACTCGACTGTCACTGACTCCGCTGCCAGAGAATGTAGTAACACTATGTCGCTCAACAAGCCTACCTCTTCATCAAATGATCAAGATTCAGGTCCTTGGTATAAACAATTTTGGGCATGGTTTGTCCTTGCGCCGTTGATAACGGTGATGCTGGCCTGGATTCCGTTTATGACGATTGTGCTGAAAGGGGCTGATGACGTAGTGATTGATAACTACTATCGTGAAGGCCGCATGTACAATCAGCGCCTTGATCAAGATCACCATGCTCAGCGACTGGGGATAGAAGGTGATTTGCGATTTGACCTTGAGGTGGGGGAAGTTCTGCTCACGATCTCAAGTAGTGATCCGCAATACACTTTGCCAACGTCGTTGCAGCTTTATTTGGATCACCCGGTTGAAGCGGATTACGATCAGGTAATTACCTTGCATCAGATTCGGGATGGCTACTATCGCGGGGATTTGGAGCAGCGTATCAGTCACCGTTGGTATCTTCGACTCTATCCTCATGACAGTGATCCTGCAGTTACAAGTGCGGAAGAAGCCGCCAAGCGCGCCGACAGCTGGCGGATTATTGGCGAGTTTAACCTGGATCAGGCCGACCGGTTACATTTTGGTAGCACCGAGTGAACGCAGCTTTGCGAGAGTGCTTTCACTGTGGATTACCGGTTCCTCGCAATGGGGATTTTACATTGCAGGTTGCCGGTGAGCTCCGCGAGTTTTGCTGTCCAGGTTGTCGGGCGGTTGCCGCCGCTATTGTCGATGGCGGTTTAGACAGTTTCTATCGTTTTCGCAGTGACAATAACTCCCGTCCCGACAACCACACTGTGTCTTTTGATGCGTTTGATCAGGCCGATGTCCAGGAAGAATTTGTTCACCATTATGGCGATGTCGCCGAAGCCAGTTTGCTGTTGGGTGGGATCAGTTGCGCGGCTTGTGTTTGGTTGATTGAACGTTACCTGGGTAGCCTTGATGGACTTGTCAGTGTCAGAGTCAATGCATCGACCCATCGTTGCCTGGTGCGCTGGCAGCCAGCTGTCTTATCACTCAGTCAACTAATGACGGCTCTGGCAGAAATTGGCTATACGCCCATGCCAGCAACTCAAGAGATGCAGCAGGCCTTGCGTCAGCAAGAAAACCGCAAAGGGCTGATGCGTCTGGCGGTTGCAGGTTTCGGCATGATGCAAGTGGGAATGGTGGCCACCGCCATGTATGCCGGGGCGGATGAAGGCTGGGAAAGCTATTTTCGCTGGGTTAGCTTGTTAATATCGATCCCGGTCGTCCTGTTCAGTGCGCGACCGTTTTTCTCTGCCGCAAAGCGTGCTTTGATGACTCGTCATTTGACGATGGACGTTCCCGTGTCTCTTGCGATTTCTGGGGCATGGCTGGCGAGTATCTGGGCAACTTTTCGTGGTGGGGGTGAAGTCTATTTTGATTCCATTGCTATGTTTACCTTTTTCCTCCTGCTCGGACGATTTTTGGAAATGCGAGCTCGTCATCGCAATGGGATTGATGCGGAACGCCTCGGGCAGCTGTTGCCTCTGACCATACAGCGCTGGACAGGGGAAAGCTGGCAAACTCTGCCATTAAAGCAAGCCCGTGTTGATGACCGCTTATTGGTGATGAGTGGTACCTGTATTCCCTGTGATGGTGTGGTGTTGAGTGGCAGTGGCGGTGTGATTGAAACTCTGTTAACCGGTGAGCCTGACCCCATCTACAAACAGCCGGGTGACAGCGTGATAGCCGGTTCCATGACGGCAGATACGTCCTTTGAAATTCAGGTCACTGCGACAGGAAGTCAAACTCAGCTATCGGCCATTGAACGTTTGGTGGAGCAGGCACAGCAGGAAAAGCCGAAGCAGGTTGCGGTCGCGGATCGACTGGCGGGCTATTTTGTGGCGGCGGTTCTCCTGGTGACAATTGTTGTCGGTAGTTTCTGGTGGTGGCGAGCCGGTGAGGAGGCCATCTGGGTGGTGCTTTCCATCCTGGTGGTAACCTGCCCCTGCGCCTTGTCGCTGGCATCTCCCACAGCGTTAACGGCTTCTATCGGCTGGTTGCGGCAGCAGGGATTGCTGATAACCCGCGGCCACGTACTCGAAACGCTCCCGACAATAACGACGGTCGTTTTTGATAAAACGGGTACGCTTACTGAAGGCAGTCCTAACATTGTCAGCTTACACGATCAGCAGGGTATGTTGGTGTCGGAACCGGTGAGACACCGCTTGATGGCGATTTGTGCAGCCTTGGAAAGAGGGTCTAACCACCCCCTCGCGCGAGCTTTTGACAGCTATCGAGATCAGTTGACAGCGAGGGAGTTGCAGCACTCACCCGGACAGGGGGTGGCAGGTGAAATTCAGTTGGATAATGACGGGGACATATGGCGTTGCCGTCTTGGGCGACCGGATTTCGCGGGTATGGTGGGTAAGCCTCCACACGTTGGTCAATGGCTCGCATTGAGTATGGCGGCATCCTCCGAACAACGAAATTACTGGTTGCAGTTGCGCGATGAGTTACGCAGTGACGCTGTTGACGTTGTCGATGGCATAAAGGCTCAAGGGTTAGAGGTGGTCTTGTTGAGCGGCGATACGGCGTCGGTCACTCAGCAGATTGCGGATTCTTTGGCTGTTGAATCCTGGCGAGGAGACCAGCGACCGGAAGACAAGTTAGCCGATATTCGCCAACGGCAGGCCCGTGGCGAGAAAGTACTGATGGTAGGGGATGGTATTAATGACGTTCCCGTGCTCAGCGCGGCAGATGTGTCTATCGCGATGGGCGGTGCGACGGATCTGGCGCAGACCCGTGCCGACAGTGTGCTGCTCAACAATCAGCTGCTGCTTATCCTTGCCGCCCTGCGAAAAGCGCTTGAGACTAAACGAATCATTCGCCAGAACATCGGATGGGCGATCGGATATAATTTGGTTGCCTTACCTCTGGCTGCCGCAGGCATGATCCCTCCCTGGGCTGCCGCGATTGGTATGTCAGCCAGCTCGCTCTTGGTGGTTGGCAATGCCTTGCGTCTGTCTGGCCGGGGGCGAGCGAACCCGGCTGCGGTAAACTCACGTACGCGCGTCGCAGCAGCAACTCAATAAGCCTGATAGATTGATCTTGGAGACATTGTGGCCAGCCTGTATTTACTCATCCCTATCGCTCTATTTTTCGTCGTTGTTGCGGTGGCGGTATTTTACTGGGCGGTAAACAGTGGCCAATTTGATGATCTGGATACAGAGAGTCAGCGCATATTTTTTGACGAAGACGACGTGGCGCCGGGGGCCGAAGGCTCGCAAAAGTCTGTTCAATCTTCCCCAGAAAAGGACGAGGACCAAGCCAAGGCTGAAAAATAGCCGTTTGGAATCGTAATTACCATGGATGTATTTTCTGTTGCAGGCTTGCCCCTTGCGAGTGCTTTTTTACTTGGTCTGATGGGGAGTGCCCATTGTTTGGGCATGTGCGGAGGCTTGATGGCTGCCCTGGGCTTCGCTGTACCAGCGCAAAGGGGTGGTCCCTCTCGTGTGATCTTAATTTTCTGTTACAACCTGGGACGCATTGCTAGCTATACGTTGATTGGTGCATTGGCTGGCTGGCTTGGTTGGTATTTGCAAGATATCGCATCTTTGAAGCCGCTGAGATGGGCCGCAGGTTTGTTATTGATCGCAATGGGATTGTACCTGGCGGGATGGTGGCAGGGGCTGACCTATCTGGAGCGCGCTGGAAGCGTTTTGTGGCGCCATATTCAACCTTTCGGTCAAAAGTTGATGCCGGTTAGATCGGCGCAGGCGGCCTTATTTTTGGGGGTTATTTGGGGCTGGCTGCCCTGTGGTCTGGTGTATAGCGCACTTGCTTATAGTCTCGCTCAGGCTGCTCCAACGCAAGCGGCGGCGGTTATGCTGGCTTTCGGTCTGGGAACGCTGCCAGCGGTGTTTCTGGCCGGCATAATGGCTGAGCGTCTTCAACGGTTGCTTCGCCTTAAGGGTCTGCGTTCGCTGATGGCTCTTTCTGTCATTCTGTTCGGCCTGTGGACGATTTACGGGACTTTGGGACACGGTTCTGGTCATTCCGGACATTCTGCTCATGCACAAGACCACGGTCATGAGCCCGCATCATCGACGGCGACTGAACACAGTTCTGAGGCGCCGATGTCTGAGCATCATGATCACCATCACCGGTGAGTAAATTCGCCTCTTGATCTCATGGGCCCTTTGTTAGGCTCAATTTCTGCTTGCTAGTAGCGGGGTAGTCACAACAACCGCTGGAAGTGTGATCGGGTTTGCCACCGCGCCCCCGCCTGATCGACAGAATTTCTGCTGACGTCCGTCTATCGTTATACCGTGCTGAAATGCCAAGGTGTGCGACCAAAGTGCCATTTATCTATCTCGCGGAGGATGTCCTCTCGAATGATTTGTTACAGCCATGTGGGAAGTGACTGGATATCTGGCACACTTTGGCATATAAAGCCACTAGGAAGTTCGGAGCAGGAATGACGCGCAGCAGGCAGAGCTTTCTGTCGTCAGGCTCGACATCGAACCCGTCAGAGAGAATAAGATTATGGCAAGCCAAGTTATCTGTGAGCCATTGCCTGAAAGTGGAAAGGTTTTACCGATCCTGAATAAGATCACCATTTTCGGTGGCCTGTCTGAAGATCAGTTGTTAGAGATCTTTAAGCGCTTGGAGCTGGTCCATTATTCGGCCGGCGAAACAATTTTCCAAGTGGGCGACAGTGCCTCTCACATCTATATCGTAGAAACCGGACGAGTAGAGCTCTATTACAAAGTCCAAGACTCCTCCATACTGAAGGCGGAGCTTACACCGGGAACCTGTTTCGGTGACATTTCTGTTATTGGAATACAGCCCCATTCCGCAACCACCATCGCCACTGAGAATACTGACCTTCTGATTTTGTCAGGCGCCGCTCTGGACGATATTTTCTGTCACGATCAGGTCTTGTTTTCCATACTGATATTAAATATTGCGCGGGAATCCTGTCGGCGGCTGCATAAGACAAACCAGCAGTTGGTCTCCTGCCTGGCTAAAAACCCGCAGATTTCCATCGACGATATCGAAAACTATTAGTTAGGGTGAAAATGGCCGATGAATTGGGCCATTAACCCGAGGATAGTGAGTCAGGATCATGACTTTGGCAATGATAGCCTCTGGTTGGCCATCATTGCGGTCAATTAACTGGCTAGTCTTGTCCGCTGGTATATCCTTAAGGAAAGAGGAATTTTCAGATGGGCTTATGAAACAGGTATTTCTTGCCAATCCCAAAGGGGGGTGTGGTAAAACCACGCTTGCCACCCAAATTGCTGCATGGGCCGCCGGTCAGGGGTTGGCGGTCGTTTTGGTTGATCATGATGAGCAGCAGTCTTCGATGGACTGGTTGCGGCTGCGCCGGCCAGGTCTGCCTCCAGTTTATCCTGTTGCAGCTTTTCGTGGTGCTACTCTGCCATCATTAAAAGTAGACCTGGTTGTACATGATATGCCCGCCCGGGTGACTTGTGGCGAATTGGAGCGCTGGTGGTCCTATCAGTCAAAGTTGTTGATTCCTCTACAAGCGTCACCGACCGATGTTCTCGCATGCATGCGGTTTTTAGGTAGCCTCAACGCCAACGGTTGGCCGGTTGCTGATGACGGTCAGGTTGGGGTTGTTGCCAATCGAATCAAGCACCATGCTCAATACCAGCGTGTTCTCAACGAGTTTATTGCTTCCGTCAATGTTTCTCTGGTGGCAAGTTTACGTGACACGCAGAATTACGTCCTGGCCTTGGCATCCGGTTACAGCCTGTTCGAAATGCCTGCATCCAGGGTGGCAACCGATTTGCAACAGTGGCAGGATTTGACCCAGTGGTTGTGTGCCGCTGAATCTTCTACCGTGCAGCAAACCGCCTGATACCATATCTTTCTCTCCTCTGATTGCGTTATACCAACTGGCGCGGGCGGAGTTGGTTCGGGCGGGGGGCTCTGTTAGTATCCGCAACTTTTTAGCGCTTTCCTCCCAGGGATGACTCCGAGATGTTCAAACTCATTACGTCGAATCAGTACAACGTCAAAAACGATGTTCTGTCGGGATTTACCGTCGCTTTGGCGCTGGTCCCAGAAGCCGTGGCCTTTGCTTTCGTAGCCGGTGTTGAACCCATGGTGGGCTTGTACGCCGCCTTTATGATGGGCTTGCTCACCTCCATTTTTGGAGGGCGCCCAGGGATGATCTCCGGTGCTACTGGCTCCACAGCGGTAGTGATGGTTGCTTTAGTGGCCGATCATGGCGTCGAATTTCTGTTTGCGACGGTGGCTCTCGCAGGTATTTTGCAAATACTTGCCGGTGTTCTGAAGTTGGGCAAGTTTATTCGGATGGTGCCGCATCCGGTCATGCTCGGATTTGTAAATGGCTTGGCCATTGTGATCTTTCTCGCACAGCTGCCCCAATTTAAAGTGGAAATCAGCGACGGTGAGCTGGTGTGGATGCAGGGCGAAATGCTCTTCACCATGGGAATCTTGATTTTCGTGACCATGATGATCATGCATTTCCTCCCCAAGTTGACCACGGCAGTACCATCGGGGCTGGTTGCGATCGTCTCGATGACCGCGATTGTTGCCTGTTTTGACCTGGAGGCACGCACGGTTATTGATTACGTTCGGGATATGTTACCTGCCGATCAAGCTGCGGATGCAACTCTCGAGGGGGTCTTACCGAGCTTCCATATTCCCGCAGTTCCTTTCACGATGGAAACGCTAAAAATTATATTGCCTTACGCGGTGATCATTGCGGCCATCGGTCTGATTGAATCGCTATTGACCCTGAGTTTAATCGACGAACTGACGGATACCCGGGGTCGCGGTAACCGAGAATGCATCGGGCAGGGAATCGCCAATACCACGAACGGTTTTTTTGGTGGTATGGGTGGTTGTGCCATGATTGGACAGTCGATGATCAATATTAATTCTGGAGGGCGTGGACGATTGTCGGGTATTTCTGCGGCTCTGGTGTTATTGGCGTTTATTCTTTTCGGTGCCAATTACGTCGAAATGATCCCCCTTGGCGCCCTCGTTGGCATCATGTTTATGGTGGTTTTGAGTACCTTTGAATGGTCTTCTTTTCGTATCATGCCGAAGATTCCGTTTACGGACGCGTTCATCATCGTGCTGGTTTCTTCGGTAACCGTATTTTTCGATCTGGCAATTGCGGTTATTGTTGGCGTCATTGTTTCCGCTCTGGTCTTTGCCTGGAAGCATGCCCAGCACATCGAGGCCGACACCTACGAAGATGAAAACGGCTACAAGGTTTACGATTTGCGCGGGCCGGTATTCTTTGGTTCTGTCAGTAATTTCAAAGAGTTGTTTGATCCACAAAATGATCCCGACCATGTCGTGATTGAATTTAAGCGATCTCGGATCAGTGATCATTCCGGTATCGAGGCTCTGGATTCTCTGGCAGAGAAATATAAGGCACTCGGTAAAACCGTTCACATTCGACACCTGGCTCCGGAATGTCGAGGGTTATTACGCAAAGCAGGCGATCTGTGCGAAGTGAATATGCTGGAAGATCCAAAGTACCATGTCGCATCGGACGAGCTGGGTTAAGAACTGGCCGCGTTGTTAACGGCATTTCGGGGAGGGATTCATGAATACGTTGTACTGGCATGACTATGAAACTTGGGGTGAGGTTCCGTCTCGGGATCGCCCCTGTCAGTTTGCCGGTATTCGAACCGATGAGTCCCTTGATGTTATCGGCGAACCGCTGATGATTTTTTCCCAGCCCATGGCGGATACCCTACCAAATCCTGAGGCGTGCCTGGTTACAGGGTTGACGCCGCAGAAAGCCGCCGAAGAGGGCATGCCGGAGCCTGAGTTTATTGCCCGTATTCATCGAGAACTTGCGGAACCGGGCACCTGCGGTGTCGGCTATAACAGTTTGCGTTTCGATGACGAGGTTACGCGCTACGCCCTGTATCGCAACTTTTTTGATCCCTATGGCCGTGAGTGGCGCGACAATAATTCCCGCTGGGATATTATTGATATGGTGCGGATGATGCGAGCTTTGCGTCCGGATGGCATTGTCTGGCCAGCGCGAGCAGATGGTACACCGAGTTTACGACTTGAAGACCTGACAGCGGCCAACGGTATCGCCCACGAGGGTGCTCACGATGCACTTTCCGACGTAATGGCAACCATAGAGTTAGCGAGATTGGTGCGCGAGCGTCAACCCAAGCTCTACGACTATCTCTACGGTTTGCGTCGCAAGCAGGCAGTGATGGCGTTGATTGATGTGCAGAACTGCAAACCTCTACTGCATGTATCGTCTCGATTTCCCGTCGCAAACGGTAATACCGCGTTGGTTGCCCCCTTGGCTCTTCATCCGGTTAATCGCAATGCGGTCATCGTGTGCAATCTTTGTGAAGATCCTGCGCCTTTATTGGAGTTGTCTCCGGAAGTGATTGCCAAGCGGCTCTACACTCGCACGGAGGATCTCGCTGACGATGAATCTCGAATTCCTTTAAAGCTGATTCATATGAATAAGTCTCCAGCCCTGGCGACGGCAAAATTGCTGGATGAATCGACCGCCGATCGATTGGAGATTGATCGAGGTGTCTGTGAACGCAACTGGCAGCAACTGCGCGCGCATGATTTAAGAGAGAAGCTCGCGGAGGTTTATCGCCTGTCTGAGTTGCCGCCAGAGCGGGATCCCGAGCAACAGCTGTATCAAGGCTTTATTTCCGACGGTGATCGTCGCCGTGGAGATCAGTTGCGGGGAGATCCTGAAACGCTATTGGCCAATGACGGGTTCGGATTTGACGATGCACGGCTGAATACCTTGCTGTTTCGCTATAAGGCTCGCCACTTTCCCCACCTTCTTACCGATCAGGAGCGGACAGACTGGCAGACGTGGCGTTGGCAGCGCTTGACGGATCCTGACGCTGGGGCGGGGTTGACGGTGGATGAATGTCTCCAGAGAATCGAAGTTTTATCGGCGTCTGGCGATCTGAGTGAGGCCCAATTAACCATTTTGGACAGCTTGGGCGAATACGCAGTAGAGCTACTGGAAGAGTAAGAAGAGGTTATTCTGCAGGGCAAAAGTTCCCCTAACCCAGAGTAAAATTCCTCACGCTTGATGGCCGTCAAGCATCTATAATTTAGGGGTTTCTAATGTTTGTTGCTCTCCGTAAATGGTCGCACAATAGGTGTGTCATCAGAAGGAGAGGATACAACAATGAAATCCTTGCCCCATGAATACCTCATCAATGCAACAGCTGCGACGGATGGCCCCCTCCTGTGTTCTGCGGATGGCTTGCCGAGCTTGGATGTTGAACCTCCAAAGCAGTTTGGCGGCGCCGGAAACTGCTGGTCTCCAGAGGACTTACTGGTTGCCTCGGTCGCCAATTGTTTTATTTTAACGTTTCGTTCAATTGCTCGCAGTTCAGGTTTTCACTGGCGACGTTTGACGTGTTCCACCAGTGGCTTGCTGGAGAAAACTGTCGGGGGCTTGGCGTTTACGCGGTTTGTTAATCAGGTAGCCTTGACTCTGGCCGAAGCGCAGGACGAAGAAAAGGCTCGGGAGTTACTGCTTAGAGCCGAGAAAGCCTGCTTGATAACCAACTCGCTTTCCGGCCCGGTTGCAATGGAGATTGTTATCCATCGCTCAGACCAATAGTGTTAACGGTACCTAGCTAACGCGGTTGAATTCGATAACGTTTTTAGCTGAGGACCAGCAGCCTTGAAAGATGCGAACACGCGGATAGCGCTTTTTGATGAAGGCTTGCAGTTCCTGACAGGCATTTTTCGGCGCGGCCATACCAAAATATACACTGGATAGGCTCTGGGTATCAAAACGCAGGTTTTCGTACCATTCGTTATCAGGTGGTAGAGGGGCTTGCTGGTCAAAATTTGCGACCTGATGAAAGCATCGCCATTCCTGCTCGGAACTGAATTCATCGGGTTTGCCCAAAAATTTTTCCTGGAACTGATCTTTGGGATCGCGTTGAATGTTATTGATGACCGCGTCCAGCTCTTCGCGTAACGTGATGATCTCTACTGGGCGCTGACTGTATTTGACCTGCCTTGCTTGGCTAAAGCGACTCTCTACAGTGGCGTCGAATCGTAGAGCGACTCCCCGGTGATTGTCTCCGTAACTGCGCCAGTTGATGAGGCTGTCGTTGCGATGAGAGAAAGTACATATTCTCAGCGAGCTAGCGTACTTGCGCCACTCCTGCATGATCTCTTGCTGTTGCGCCTCACGATTCTCAACAATCTGCCCCAAGAGTTCTCCAAGTACCCCTTCTGCTTCATCCGGTGATGCAAATCGCTCTTCTTCCCGCCAGCGGCGAATGGCGTTCAACAGTGGCGAATGGCCTCGCGGCGTATCTCGAGCAAAGATCATGGCGCTTGCGGATTGAATCAGCTGCTGTAACAGCGTTTGGTTGTCAAAGCTCAACCGGCTTACGTGAGACAGTTCCAACGGATCATTGAATAAATGGGGAGAGCTCCAGCGCAGGCAGCGCGTGTCCAGAATCCATTCCGCGGTTTCGAGAGAACAGAATTTTGTCAGATAGTCTGGAGACTTATTTGCCACGCGCTTTATCCATTGCCATCCTCCCTGAGAGCGGGGTTAGCTTATTGCCTCAAATGTGCGTTATCAGAGGTTGTTGTTCCTCATAGAAGGCTGTTTCTACAGATAACTGTAGTCCATTTTTAAAATGCCGTGGTGCATTGCATGACGCGGAGCTAAAATGTGCGCGGCTTCCATCCCAACTCTAGAAGGTACTGATCATGCAATTTCCCGGCGCACATATTCTTTCAATAGAGCAGTTTGAGCGGGAAGATATTGAGCATATTTTTGATGTCGCTGATCGCATGGAGCCCTACGCCCAGCGCCGCAAGGTGACTCGAGTGCTGGAAGGCGCAATTTTGGGCAATATGTTTTTCGAACCCAGTACCCGCACGCGGGTCAGTTTCGGCGCGGCCTTCAATTTGTTGGGTGGAGAGGTGCGTGAGACGACAGGTATTCAAAACTCTGCCATTGCTAAAGGTGAATCCCTCTACGACACTGCGCGCGTTCTGTCAGGGTATAGTGATGTTATCTGTATGCGACATCCACAATCCGGCTCAGTGGCGGAATTCGCTGCGGCCAGTCGGGTGCCTGTAATCAACGGTGGCGACGGAGCGAACGAGCATCCGAGTCAGGCACTGTTAGATCTTTACACCATCCGCAAGGAGTTACACGACCGGGGGCAGGGCGTCGATGGTTTGCGCATCGCCATGTTTGGAGACCTGAAATACGGCCGTACCGTGCACTCACTCTGTAAATTGTTGGGATTGTTTAAAAACGTAGAACTAACCCTGGTGTCTCCTGGAGAGCTGGGTATGCCTGATGCGATTGTTGAAGAGCTGCGCAGTGTAGGCCATACCGTTCATGTGTCTGAAGATTTGGCGGGGGGGATTGGAAATGTCGATATTGCCTACGCCACACGCATCCAGGAAGAGCGATTTGCCACCAAAGATGAGGCGGATTTGTATCGCGGACGTTTCCGTCTCAATCAGGCCATTTATACACAATATTGCAAACCGAACACGGTCATAATGCACCCATTGCCCAGAGATTCGCGCGCGGATGCCAACGAGTTGGATAACGATCTCAACCTCAATCCCAATCTGGCCATTTTTCGGCAGGCGGACAATGGCGTTCTTATCCGTATGGCGCTGTTTGCGCTCATACTTGATGTGGCTCATCAGGTCGATCGCTATGCGAAGGATGTAAACTGGTACAGCGGCCGGGAATAAACCCATCGCAAGAAGCCTGCTGCGACTGGCATTGGCGCTCTATCTCAGGTATTTTGTGCGCCCCATTTCCAGCCAGTGTCCAGAGCTGCCCTAAACAAGCGATTTCAGCCCCTATGACTGAGACGAATTTCGACGACATCCGCCCTTATTCCGATGAGGAAGTTGCGCCCGCTATTGCACGAATTCTCGACTCCCAAGAATTTGTCGGAGCAATTGCAGGCCTCAGATTTCCGCGATTAACACGCTGGTGCCCCTGGATTATCATCCCTCTGGTACGCCGTTTTCTGAAAAAGCAGCTGGACGATATCAAAACGGTCAAACAGGTGCAGCAGGCCGTTGCCTACTATATGGGTAAGATGATCGATAAACAGGTCAGCAAGCTCACTATATCCGGTCTGGACTTACTCAATCCTCGATATTCTTATTTGTTTATCAGCAATCACCGTGACATCGTCATGGATCCTGCCTTTGTTGGCTGGGCATTGCACCATGACAGCTTCGATACGGTTCGAATCGCGATTGGGGATAATCTGCTCAGCAAACCATTTGTTGAAGATCTAATGCGCATTAACAAGAGTTTTATTGTTAAGCGCTCTGCAGCGACTCGCAAAGAGAAGTTCCGCGCATCCAAACATTTGTCTGAATATATTCTGCACTCGTTAACCGTCGATAAAAGCAATATCTGGCTCGCGCAGAGGGAAGGGCGTGCTAAAGATGGCCGTGATATCACGAACGCCGCCATAATCAGTATGCTGGCTCTAAGTCGCGATAAGAAGACTCAGAGCTATGCTGAACATATCAAGACTCTAAGAATTGTCCCCGTTTCGATTTCCTATGAATGGGATCCCTGTGATCAACTCAAAGCCCGTGAATTGCACACCGTCCGCGAACATGGCAATTACCAAAAGCAGCTGCACGAAGATATCACAAGCATTGCTCAAGGTATTGCTGGTAAGAAAGGGGCGGTACATATCGCTTTCGGAGAAGTGCTCAAGGGGGATTTTGAGACGGCGGAAGATGTGGCAGCGGAGATCGACCGCCAGATTTGGGAAAAATACGTTCTCCATGCCAGCAATCATGTCGCATACGAGGCATTACATGGCCATATTGCGGATGCTCCGGTTACCCATAGGCATAAACCGTTTAAAAAAGGGCGCTATGCTGCGGTAGAACGAGAAATGCAGCGTCGCCTGGACGAGATTCCTGTGGAGCAGAGAGACATACTTCTCGAAATCTACGCCAATCCTGTGACCAGCAAGCTCCAGAGCTTGCACGGCGAATCAGAGAGTGAGCCTTCTTCCGCCAAGACCGGTTGAAAAAGGTAGCTTTCCGCAAACTCCCAGACCCACCACACAATATTGTGTATCATTGCGTCAAAATGACAGCGCTTACCATCGGTTGCCTACGGGGGATGTTCTCGCCGTTGTAAGTCGAAAGTAATCTCTGTTGCATTGTAGCTTTGGGTATTCAATTGATGACGTCGTACATATATCAACACTTGGTGACTTTATGCTGTGCTGGCGTGGTGGCCTTCAGTTCTATGGCGGTAACGTCTGCAGATGCTGCTGACAACTATGGTGTCGCAGATACTGAGCATCAAACAGAGGTATCGCCAGACTTGCTTGCGGCAGAGGAGATAGATCGCTTTACGGGCAATCCAAGAGTGATTGTACTCAGCGACATGGGCAATGAGCCGGACGATCAGATGTCTTTTATTCGATTCCTGCTCTACGCCAATGAAATGGACATTGAAGGCCTGGTGGCCGTTACGTCGTTTTTCCAGAAAGATGTCACCCATCCGGACACTTTGCGGGCCTTGTTGAGCGTCTACGGAGATGTGCAACCCAACCTCAGCAAACATGCCGACGGCTGGCCCGAGGCCAAAGATTTGCTCAGCCGGGTCTCCAGCGGCCCTGTGGGTTATGGGATTGATGCTATCGATATTGAAAAGCTCTCCTCCGGAGCGCAATCCATCATAGCCGCCGCTGACAAAGAAGATACCCGGCCACTTTGGATTGATGTCTGGGGGGGAGCCAATACTCTGGCAGAAGCGCTGAGTTGGGTGCGGGCCAATCGCTCTCAAGAAGCACTGGCGAGCTTTGTCGAGAAGTTGCGGGTCTATTCGATTTCCGATCAGGATGATAGCGGGCCTTGGGTTCGCCGGGAGTTTCCCGATTTACACTACATTGTTTATCCGACCATTCCCGGTGGAGATGAATTTTACTATGCGACCTGGACGGGCATCGCCGGAGATGAGTATTACCGCAATGGCGCCGGTGCTGATACATCACTGATTACCAATGAGTGGCTCGATAAGCATATTCGCAGTAAGGGCGAGTTGGGCAAACACTACCCTAAATACTGGTTCATTATGGAAGGGGATACGCCCGCCTTTTTACACTTAATCCGGAATGGCCTGCACAGCTATCGCAATGCGGGTTGGGGCGGTTGGGGTGGTCGCTACATTTTTCGACAGCCCTATGGCGAAACTCACCCCATTTGGACTCAGGGGGGAGACCTCTTCCGGCGGGTGACGTCTCAGGATTCTGTTCTTGGCGTCGATGGGCGTGAATATATTAGCGATCAAGCGACCATTTGGCGTTGGCGTGAAGCTTTTCAAAATGACTTTGCTGCCCGCATGGATTGGACATTCCAACCCTTCGACAAGGCCAATCATCCCCCAGATGTCATGGTTAACAATCTCGCCAATGACCAGCCCTTGGAAATGTCAGTGCACGTTGGTGAGACACTGACCATTGATGCTTCGGCGACTCATGATCGGGATGGTGACGACTTGGCCTATCGCTGGTTTCAATATGAAGAAGCTGGCTACTCTCCGGATTGGGGCGTTGCCGATATTCACATGGAAAATGTCGATCAACCGCAAGTGAGGGTAAAGATAAACGCCAGCTGTAAAGACTACTGGCTGCCTAAGTTGATGGCATGTCCACAGCAGGGGCGAGCCCATTTGGTCTTAGCGGTGACCGATGATGGCGAACCGCAACTAACTCGTTATCAACGTGTGATTCTGACCGTAACCGATCCAGAGCTAGCAGAATGACCGATTGAGGTGTTTCTAAAACGGTCCAATGCGTTGGCGTTGGATCATCAGCACCCGAATCCCCCAGAAGATCGCCAGTAATATCAACAGGCTGCCAATGCCAAATGAGGTCTTGGCCAGCCCTGCCGCAGAATCTATGGCATTGGTCATGGTCAGCAGGTTGCCCCAATCATGGGCGGATTCGCCCATCCCCCCAATTAAAGGAAGCGACCGATAAGGCGCGTCGGCGATATAGGGCGAAACATCGATAAAGCTCTGACCGCACCACCACAGCATCATACTGCCCGCAAACGTATCTCGACGCTGCCAGACAAAGGCTGCGAGCAAAATCAGTGGAAGCAGAACCTGAAACAGGCTGCCTCCCAGAATCATCATAAAACGGCCGAAAGGCATAAACAGGACGTGGCCGAATTCGTGAAAAGGCAAATTGATATTGTGCATAAAAGAGCCGCCGATGGTTTCCCAATCAATGCCCCCGGCGATAAATGATAATCCCCAGAGAGCAAAGACGATCCCTGTGACTGTGCGTCCCCAAAACACGACGCTCTCAACGCTTTCCGGGCAATAGAGTAGGGTCTCGTGCAGTTTCTGGCGCAGGCTGATGCTTTCCTCCATCGAGATATGGGAGGACGCGGATTCTCTCTGTTGCGCCATCACACTGTTATCTTGTTTCTCCTGCGATTTGGCATAGACAATCCCGCACTGGGGGCAGATTCCCGGATGAACGTGGGTATCCATCGCCGTGCGGCGATACTGACATTTGGGACATACCTGGGACATGAGAGCACAGTGAGCAACAGCGTTGATACTAACTATAGTTCAGAGAAAATTATTGCGGTTTCCTTTGGTGAGAATCAGCGATGGACTTAGTTTGGCTCAGCTGAGATGACTGACAAGAGAGTCGCAGATGCAGTAACCCTCGCGCCTTCGACCACTTGCCATTGGAGCCTTGGAACGCATTTAGCGAGCTCGGCTTTTGGAATCCAAATTACCGCTTCTGTATCGCAACTTTCTCCTGGCCGTAACACCCCTTTTCTGGGTTCAAAGATGATAATGCCCATGTAGTTATCTCTTGGCGGTTGCCAGGGAAAATGATGGCTGGCGCGATAACCGGAGCGCGACTCACGATCAATTGCAGAATGGCGGCCGCCTTGCTCGGTGGTGGTTAAGGCAAGATTGATCTTGATTCGTAACGCGACAAAATCGCTTTCTTGGATCATTAATGGATTTCTCTACATCGTATTGTGGTTACGCTTACTTGAAATCATAAATTCCTTTTATTGGCTTCACCACTGGTCATGTGTTCTTAACAAAGCTGGCGGAAGATCTCTCATTTCCTAGTCAAAAAGATGGATCTTCCCATGTCTCGTGATTTTCCTGTTTCCCGCCGCCGACTGCTGAAAACCGTGGCTATTGGCGGTACGGCGGTCGCTTTGTCCGCCAGCTCCAAACTTTCCCCCGGTCGCTTTTTACACGGCGTTGCCAGCGGTGATCCGCTCAGTGATCGCGTGGTGATCTGGACTCGGGTAACAACGCCACCTCGTCGTCAGAGTAAGGTTTGTGTGCGTTGGGTTGTCGCTAAGGACTTTCACTGCCGCGAGATTGTGGGGAGGGGGCGTGTCGACGCCGAAGTGGAATCCGATTATGCCATTAAACTGGATGTCACCGGTCTGGAGCCGGATTGCCGATATTTTTATCGATTCTATACCGCGAATCAGGCGTCTCCCGTCGGTCGCATGAAGACGCTACCAATGAATGAGGTCTGTCGTTACCGTTTGGGTGTCGTGTCCTGCTCCAATTATCCTGCGGGCTATTTCCACGTCTATCGAGAGTTAGCCAAGCGCAACGATATCGATGTTATTTTGCATCTGGGTGATTACATCTACGAATATCCCCGGGACGGCTATGCATCGGACGATGCCGCAGCGATGGGGCGGGAGTCGATCCCTGCAGAGGAGTTGTTGACCTTGCAGGAATATCGCCTGCGCTACGCTCAGTATCGCAGTGATCCAGATTTGCAGGAGGCGCATCGTCGTCACAGTTTTATTTGCGTTTGGGACGATCACGAAGTCAGTAATGATGCTTGGCTCGAAGGTGCTGAAAACCACAACGAGGGAGAGGGCGATTGGCAGGCACGCAAGGCTGCGGCGATTCAGGCTTATTATGAATGGCTACCGATACGTGAACCCATTGATGGTGAGCGTGAGCGACTCTATCGCCATTTCCAGATTGGGGATTTGCTAGACCTTTATATGCTGGATACACGCATTATCGGTCGCGACCAGCAGCTGAGCTATACCGACTACATGGATACACAAACGGGCGCGTTCAATGCTGAGAGTTTTCAGGCGGCATTAGTGGATTCCAACAGAACGCTACTGGGACTTGAGCAGCGAGTCTGGTTACAGCAGCAATTGGCGACGTCGACAGCCCGTTGGCAGGTGTTGGGGCAGCAGGTGTTGATGGGCCGTATGAATCTACCGGCACCGCTTATTACCGGGCAAATTGGATTTGCGGATTACGCAACCCTGGTACAAAAAGCGACGATTGATCCTGCGAGCCTGACTGTGGCGGAACAGCAAATCTTGGCGCAGCCGTCTATCCCTTACAACCTCGACGCCTGGGACGGCTACTTCTACGAACGAGAACTGGTGCTGGAGACCGCCGCGGCCTATGACAGTAATCTCGTAGTGTTAGCCGGGGACACACATAATGCCTGGGCGAATAATCTGCAAACGTTAGGCGGGGCGTCAGTGGGTGTCGAATTGGCGACGTCCAGCGTGACATCACCAGGTATGGAGGAGTATTTTCCCTCGGAAGATCCCGATGTTTTGGCGCAAATGGTGACGAGCCTGGTGGAGCCTCTCGCCTACACGGATTTGCAACATCGTGGCTATTTGTTGGTGACGTTAACGCCTAAGATCTGCCATGCGGAGTGGAACTACGTTGATCAGGTTAAAGCAGGCGATTATAAGCCGTTAACGTCTGCACATCAGAAGCTTTGCAGTCACCCTGGTGCAAATGGCAGAGTCCTGTTGGACGCCTGAATTTAGATAAGAGTCCGGGCAATTGGCCGACTAAAAAGGGCGTTCAACGCCCCTTGTAGTCGGCTTTTTCTTTCTTTAAAAACGCACTGACACCACTGAGAAAGTCCTCTGTCTTTGTCGCCAGACTGAACGCCGCTCGCTCGGCGTCCAGCTGCTGTTGCAAGCTATTCGTAGGCCCCATCGATGCGAGTTGTTTGTAAGCGCGATAGGAGCATGTTGGTCCTTTGGCAATGCGCTTTACCAAAGCCTCGCTCTCTTCGATAAAACCGTCGCTTGGCAGAATACGATTGATCAATCCGAAAGACAGTGCTTGTTCACAATTCCAGGTGTCGCCCAGCAGCATAAATTCCGCCGCCCGCTTAGCGCCAATCTGTTGCGGCAGAAAATAAGTGCCGCCGCAGTCCGGTACACCACCGATTTTGTCGTAGGCGAAGACAAAGCGAGTGCCTTCTGCCGCGAAGACCAGATCACAGGCCGCCATTATGCTAATACCGGCACCGGCAACAGCACCGTGAACACAGGCGATAACCGGTGTGGAGGTGGAATGAATAAACTTCACCACCGGATCCAGTTCATCCAGCATGGCATTGATGACGTCGGCGGCTGCATCGAAGTCTTTGGCGAAGGAGGCGACATCACCGCCAGCCATAAAGGCTTTGCCGTCACCGCGTAGGACGATGGCTCGCAGATCATTACGGTCTGCTAATCCACGTATCGCTTGATGACATGCTGCGGCAGTTGGTACATCTAGGGCATTCATGGCCTTGGGACGATTGAGATGAAGCGTTGCGATATGCAGTTCTTCGTCAATAGTGACGTAGGCGAGTTCGGACATAGGTGGCCTGCGGTCGTTGAGGTTATTTCGGTTGCATGCGTACGGCAGCGTCCATTCGAATGGTCTCGCCGTTAATGTAATCATTTTCTACTATGTGTGTCGCCAGCGCAGCAATTTCACTGGCTTTGCCCAGGCGTTGTGGAAATACCGTCGACGCTTCCAAAGACTTGTAATAAGACTCTTCAATGGTATCGAACATCGGTGTGTGAATTAGGCCAGGGGCAATGGTGCAGACACGGATACCATAGGGCGCCAGTTCACGGGCCATGGGCACAGTCATACCGACGACTGCGCCCTTGGTCGCAGAATAAGCGATCTGACCTATCTGCCCTTCAAAGGCGGCAACCGATGCGGTATTGGTAATTACGCCGCGACAGCCATCGTCATTGACGGGTTCGTTCTGTGCCATCTTCTCTGCGCCTAAGCGGCAAACGTTGAAGGTGCCCACCTGATTCACCATCACGGTTTTCATGTAGATATCGAGGGGGTGGGGGCCTTTCTTGCCATAAGTTTTGCACGCAGGAGCGATACCGGCAAAGTTGTTAATAATATGTAGGGCGCCGAATTTTTCCCATACAGTATCGATGGCTGCCTGCACGGATTCTTCTTCGGCAACGTTAACGTGCAGATAGATCACCTGTTCGCCCAGTCGTTCGGCAACGGCGTTCCCTAGAGTTTCATTTAGGTCAAAAATGGCGACGTTTGCGCCTTTGGCAACATAGCTTTCGACGGTGGCTAAACCCAAGCCAGAGGCTCCGCCGGTAACAATGGCTGTCTTTCCTGAGATATCCATGTTTTTTCCTTTTTATAAACAACAAAGATGGTTTTTTAAAGAGCTTCTAAAAGGGTTACATTGGCGATACCGCCGCCCTCGCACATGGTTTGTAACCCGTAACGCAGACCACGCTTCTTGAGTGCATAGATCAGGGTCGTCATCAATTTAGTGCCGGTTGCGCCTAACGGGTGGCCTAGGGCGATTGCGCCGCCGTTGACGTTGAGTTTTGCAGGATCCGCATCGAGCGCCTTGAGCCAGGCCATAGGGATAGATGCAAAGGCTTCGTTGACTTCAAACAGATCAATTTGATCCAGAGTCATTCCGGCTTTGGCCAGCGCTGTCCGAGTTGCGTTGATGGGTTCTTCCAGCATAATAACCGGATCCCCGGCCGTGACCGCAAAGCTGTGTATGCGAGCCAAGGGCGTCAGGTTGTACTCTTTAAGTGCGCGTTCGCTGACGACCATAACGGCTGAGGCACCATCGCACATCTGGCTGGCGTTTGCGGCGGTAATGCAGCCGCCTTCGGTGAGCGGTTCAAGCGTGGCCATTTTTTCCAGTGAAGCATCTTTGCGGACGCCTTCGTCTTCGGTATGTAAACCGTCTGCGATACGGATTGCCACGATCTCATCGGCGAAGGCGTTGGCAGCAATGGCTGCGCTGGCTTTTTGATGACTGGCGAGAGCAAATTCGTCCATCGCCTCACGGCTGAAACCGTATTTTTCCGCGATCATTTGTGCACCGACAAATTGACTAAAGCCTTTGATACCATAATGTTCGAGAATCTTTTGGCTCCAAGGGCCTTCACCAATTCCAGCCTTCTTATACAGTCCCGCGTCTGAACCCATGGGAACGCGGGTCATGCTTTCAACGCCGCCCGCGATAACAATATCCTGAGTTCCAGACATGATCGCTTGCGCGGCGAATTGAGCGGCTTGCTGGGAGGATCCGCACTGCCGATCGATGGTAACAGCGGGAACAGAATCCGGCAGGCAAGAGGCGAGCACTGCGCTGCGGGCAATGGCAAAGGCCTGTTCACCGCCTTTGGTGACACAGCCAAAAATCACATCTTCAATTTTTTCTCCGGGAACACCGGTAGACTCGATCAAGGCATCGATAACGCTGCCGCCTAAATCGGCAGGGTGGACATTGGCCAGGGCCCCTTTGGGGCGACCGCCGGCGGTTCTATAGGCGCTGACAATATAAGCTTCCACGCGATACTCCTTAGCGGTTTATTCTCATGCCTGCGAACGTAGAGAGCAGGCTGTCGGTTGAATTACGGTGGCGATTTACTGTTTGATGTCACTCACATATTCGGATAGTTCGGGCCCCCGGCACCTTCCGGTACCACCCAAGTAATGTTCTGGGCAGGGTCTTTGATGTCGCAGGTTTTGCAGTGCACGCAGTTCTGGGCGTTGATTTGAAAGCGCGGGCTGCCATTCTCTTCCACCACTTCA